>JBEKLE010000455.1:0-5422 GCA_050010355.1 Rhodopila sp.
TCCGCTATTTCAACCAGGGCAACATGGCCGTCGTTGGCAAGAACTACGCGGTGCTGGAGCGGGGCTGGCTGCGCACAAGCGGCTTCCTGACGTGGCTTGTGTGGGCGTTCGTTCACATCCTCGACGGGAATCAGGCTGCCTTCCGCTCGGCGCCGATCCCATGGGCTATTTCCGACGAGCGGTCCTGCCTTGAAAGCGCGGCAGCAGGCGAAACAACCTCGATCCGGCGGGGCTTCAACTGCTCGGGTACTTCACGCACCAGTTCGATTACAAGTAAACCGTTCTCCAGATTGGCCGCGGTGACTTTCACATGATCGGCGAGATTGAAGGACTGCTTGAAATTACGGAACGCAAGACCACGGTGGAGCATCTCCTGATGGTCCTGCTCGGTTCCCTTCTGCCCGGAAACCCATAGGGTGTTGCCTTGCTGGATCAGTTCGATCTCGTTTGGGCCAAAGCCGGCTATGGCCATGCTGATGCGGTACTGGTTCTCGCCGCTTCGCTCGATGTTATACGGCGGCCAGTCTGGCCGGGTGCTGTTGTCCAGCATGTCGAACAGCCGATCAAAGCCGACGGTGGACCGAAACAGTGGAGCAAAATCGTAAGTCCTCATAACCATATCCTCCTCGAAGCAACATGGGTACAAACACTTTTATCTTCGGTGCTGCCGAGCCGTGTTGGCCTCGACGATCGACAAGATATTTTTGGGGAAATTGTGCTTCAAGAGGTTCGGCGAAATTTTTTGCCCGCGCGATTAGGGGGCTTTGCCCCTAGCCGGGACGATGATCAAGCGTGCCGGATGCTCCTGGCGCGGTTTCCGCTTCCCGCACCGTGACCTATTTCGTGCACTGGTACGTTTGTGCACAACCCTGCAGAAACCGGCCCGGGCGTTGCCGCCGGAGCCCGCGTGCTGTCGCCGTGCGGGGGTGTCTGGCCGTCGATCTCGAAGCCGATGAAGCGGCAACCGAGCCGGGTGCCGAACGCGCGCGGCCTCGTTGCGGCATTCGATCGCCCTGGGATGACGTTGTCACCGGGACTACTTGGGCCGGAAGGCCCATCTGCGCGAAAACGTACGCTGGCGTCTTGCGAGCAAAGTTCTGGTGGGGGTCCGAGCGGCAGCGAGTTATCGATACAGTTCGGGTTCAAAGGAAGTGCGTGGCCTCGATGGTTTGCATTGATCGGGGACGCCTCACGGCGCCGCCCCTCCCACACCACCGGGCATACGGGTCACGTACCACGGCGGTTCGACCGGGTTAAGCTTAGGCCGGAACATAGAGTCGGGGGAGGCCGACACTAACCCTCAGCGCTGCGAGAGCAGCAAGTAGAATAGCCTTCATTTGTCTTCACCATCTGCTTGATGATTTGCAGTACGTGTTCAACCAACAATGCGCCACCGCCTAATGTGCGCCGGCGCCGGACACGGCGCCCTTTTTAAGCAACGCAACCAAGACAGCCGCGACAAGCAGCACGACGCCGAGCAATGCGAAGCAGTCGGCGTAGCCCATGATCGTCGCCTGAGCGCGGATCGTCTCACCGACAGCGATGATGGCGCGGTGCATCGCGCTCGCGGAATCGGGGAAGCCGTGCGACATGAAGTACTGCTGCAAGTCGGTCAGCCGGCTGCGCGTCGCCGGTTCAAACAGCGACACAGAAGGCGTGATGATGGCCGAGTGGAACTGCTCGCGCTTGGTGAAGAACGTTTCGATCGCCGCGGTGCCGATCGCGCCGCCAAGATTACGCATCATGTTGAACACACCCGACGCACCGGCCGCCTCCTGGGGCGTGATCCCAAGCATCGCGATCGCCGAAAGTGGAGTCATCACCATCGCCTGACCGATCGCGCGAACGATGTTCGGCCAAAAGAGCTGCGGCCCTGCGTAGTTCTGGTCCATCTCCGTATTCATAAAACAACTGGCGGCAAAGACGAGCAGGCCGAACCCAACCAGCAGGCGCGCATCGATGCGCTTCATCAGCAGCGGCACAAGCGGGATCAAGACCAATTGCGGCAACCCGACCCAGGCCATGACCTTGCCGATCTGCTCCGAATCGAAATGTTGGGTCGCAGTGAGATATTCTGGGAGCAGATAGACCGAGCCGTAGAGGGCGAAGCCGAGCAGGAAATTGCCGGCCGTGCCGAGGCCGAAATTACGCCGGCTTAAAAGCCGTAGATTAACCAGCGGTTCGGCTGTGATCAACTCGAGCACGACAAAACTGCCGAGTGCGACGGCGGCAACGAGGCTCAGTTTAACGATAAGCGGCGAGCCAAACCAATCATAGACGTTCCCGTCGTCGAGCACGGCCTGTAGTGCTGCGAGCCCGACTGCCATCAGCGCGATACCCCGCCAGTCGCCCCGGCGCAGCAATCCGAGTTGCATGGCTGATTTGGGCAGGCCGTACCACAGCGCACTCAACATCACCAACCCGGGTACGAGGTTGATGTAAAAAATGTAAGGCCAGCCATAATTGTCGGTGAAATAGCCGCCGATCGTCGGACCGATCGCCGGCGCAAAGGTCGCCGTTATGGCAAACCCCGCGAGACCGATCGCGTGCTTTGAGCGCGGGAGCATGGTCACCACGATGGTGAACGCCAGCGGGATCATGACGCCGCCGGTAAAGCCTTGCAGCGCCCGGAACACGATCATCTCACTCAGGCTATGTGCCTGCCCGCACAAGGCGGAAAACAGCAGGAACAGCGCCACATTGGCGAGCAAATACCGCCGCAGCGAGAAGACCTGGCTTAAGAAGCTCGTCAGCGGGATGACAATGATCTCGCCGATCAGATAAGAGGTAGAGATCCAGGTTCCGTAGACGCCACCGGTACCGATGCCGCCTTCGATATATGGCAGCGAGGCGTTGGCGATCTGGATGTCCAGAACCGCCATGAAGGCGCCAAGCAGCGCACCACCCACGGCAATCCAGATCCGCAGCGAGACCCGCGCCTCCTCTGTGCGATCGCCGCTCATGAGGCGCTCCTCAGGTTCGGCACTGTATTGGCCGGCTTCGTATCGATCGTCGGTTCGACCGACATGCCCGGGCGCAACAAATTGGCCAGTGGATCATTTGCGTCGACGACGATCTTGACGGGAATGCGTTGGACGATTTTAGTGAAATTGCCGGTCGCGTTGTCGGGCGGCAGCAGCGCGAACTCCTGGCCGCTCGCCGGGGCCACGCTGTCGATATGGCCGGTCACCTTGGCACCCGGAAAAGTGTCAACGTCAATCGTGACCGGCTGACCGGGCCGCACATCAGTCAGCTGCGTCTCCTTGTAGTTCGCGACGATGTACACCGCCTGCAACGGCACCACCGCCATCAACTGCGTGCCGGCCTGCACATATTGGCCCACACGCAAGCTGCGGGCTCCCACCGTCCCATCGGTCGGTGCTGCGATCGTGGTATAGCTGACGTTGAGTTCGGCTTGGTGGAGCATCGCCTGCTGCTGGGCCAGGATAGCCCGCGCCTGGACGACTTGCGTGCCCAGCACGTCGATCTGCTTCCCGGCGGCACCCACGGCAGCGGTGTCATGATCCAGGCTGGCCTGCTTCTGGCGGATGTCGGATGTCGACTTCTGCGCGCTCTGAACGGTGCCGGCGCCGGTTTTGGAGAGGCTCTCGTAGCGCACATAGTCTTGGTTGGCGAAGGCCAGCGCCGCCTGATCGCTGCTGACAGTGGCGCGTGCTTCAACCACCACAAGCTGCTGCTGCGCCATTTGCTGGATCAGGTTTTCGATGCTCGCCTGCTGCGCATCCACGTTCGCCTGAGCGACGGCGAGAGCCGTCCGGTAATCGCGATCGTCGATTCGGGCGAGAACCTGGCCGCCCTTCACCGCTTGGTTATCCTCTACCGGCACGTCCGAGATGTAACCGGAGACCTTCGGACTGATGATGACATTGTCAGCTTGCAGGTAGGCATCGTCGGTCGAAACCAGAAAACGCCCGGCGGTCCAGTAGTAGTGGCCATAGTACCCTGCACCAACGAGCGCGACAGTGGCCCCGGCTGCGAGGAGGACCCACTGAAGCCGCCGCCGAAGCCGACCGGCCGGCATCTCCCTGACGCTCGATGTCCGTTCGGGTGAACGGTCTGGCTCTAGGGTTGTGATGTTCTGGTCCATAGGGAAACCTCGTGACCTGGTAGCGCCCGGCGGAAACAGGGCGCGGTGTTGTGGCGGTTGACCTTGACGTATTGTATGGTACAGTACATATCAACCCCCAGGTTAAAAACAGGACGCGACGGCAATGAGTGAACCAGCAGACACCCTGACGCGACGCCAGGTCGCGAGACGCGGGGCATTCATGGATGCGGCGACAGCGGTCTTTCTTGAAAAGGGTTATGCCAACGCCACGCTGGATGACATCATCGCCCGATCCGGCGGCTCCAGGCAGACGCTCTATTCGCTATTCGGCGGCAAGCAGGGTCTGTTCGAGACACTCCTCGTCGAAAGGAGCAACTCGATTTTCAACCCATTCGCTGCCGACCAGTTGCTCGACCGGACACCGGACGAGATGTTGGTGGACCTTGCTACCCGCTATCTGGAGGCGGTCATCACGCCGGAAGCCCTTGGGATCTATCGGCTCATCATCGCCGAGGGCGTCTTCAGGAAGGAGCTGGCGGAGCGCTTCTGGCAGATCGGGCCGGGCCGGGCACGCGCGCTGCTCGCGGGATATTTTGAGCGGCAAACCCAACGCGGGGTTTTGCGCGTCCAAGATCCGGAGCAGGTGGCGCAGCAGTTTTGGGGCATGCTGCTGGGCACCTTCCAGATGCAATGCCTGCTCGGTCTACGCGACGTGCCGGAGCCTGAAGAAATCCAAGCGTCCGTTCGAACCGCCGTCACCTGTTTCCTGGATGGCTGCCGAGCCAGAGCTCATAGCGTCAGCTGTTAGCTAAACAATGCCAATGGAGAACACATTTTAAAATCAGTTAGTTAGCGTTAGCCGTCCCACAAACGTCCGTTCTGTGGACGATTTGGTAGATCGCAGAATGAGGGGCGATGCTTCCGGACGGCTGGTCCGATCCGCCCCAAGCAGGCATGAGTAGTTTCCGAAGCTGTCTGTTCGGCATGAAGAACGCCAGCATCCGGCGATCGTCAAATTGCGTCTTGGAGCCCGCCCCATAGAGGGCGAGCCTAAGCTGGGCCAGCTTCCGCTGAGCTCACGCGACCAGAGAGAGGCCACTATGAGCACAAAAGCTCCACATACCCAGCCGCCGATGCCTGGCTCGGAACTCTTCATCCATAACGTCGACTCCGCGCCCGCCTATTGGTGGCTAGATACTCTGTGGATCGTCCTCGCGGAAGCCAAGGACACGGCCTAGACCCAACAGTCGTGTCACCAGGGGCCATTTCGATCAGGAGGCCGGTTCAGCGTGGTGAGGCGGGGGACTGTCGAGAGCCCGATAGAGCGTCGAGCGATGGACGCCTAGAAGTTTG
>JBEKLE010000456.1:0-5794 GCA_050010355.1 Rhodopila sp.
TGGCCGCCGAGAAACCCCGGCGCCAGGAAGTCGAACAGCGACCACAATTCGCCCAGATGGTTCTGCAACGGCGTGCCCGACAGGCACAGCCGCTGCCGCGCTTTCAGCCGCAACGCCTGACGGGTCGTGTCGGCGTTGGGGTTCTTGATCGACTGCGCCTCATCCAGAATGACCGCGTGCCACTGCTGTTCGAGCAGCACCTCATGGTCGCGGGTCAGCAACGGATATGTCGATAGGACCAGATCGTATCTGGGAATCGCCGAGAAGCTGGCCCTGCGGCCGGCACCATGCAGCGCCAGGACCGAAAGCCCTGGCGCAAACCGACGGGCTTCGGCGGTCCAGTTCGGTATCAGACTGGTCGGGCAGACGATCAACGATGGCCGGTCCAGCCGGCCCGCTTCCTTCTCGATCATCAGGTGCGCCAGGGTCTGCACCGTCTTGCCGAGACCCATGTCGTCGGCCAGAATGCCGCCCAGCCCCGCCGCACCGAGGAACTGCAGCCAGTCGACACCCTGACCCTGATACGGCCGCAACGTCGCCAGAAACGACTCCGGAACGATCGCCTTCGGAGTCCGGCGCGTTCCTCCAGGCCGGCGAGCTCGGCGGCATCCAGCCGCGAGAACCCAATCCGTTCGCCATCCGCATCGATCCCGCCGCTGGCCCAAAGCTCCAGCATGGCCAGCAGGGTCGGCCGGATGCGCGACATCGGCAACGACAGCAGCCGCCCGTCCGGCAGCGGCAACACGAACGGCTTGTCGTCCGGACCCTCGGCCAGAAGCGCAGCCTCCGGACGCCCGATCAACCGGACCAGCGCAGGCACCAGATCGACCCGCTCCCCGTCGACCATCACGCCGAGATGCAGTTCCAGCCAGTCGATCCCCGATCCTTCGATCAGTTCGGCTTCGATCTCGGCGCTGGCCGACAGGATCTGGAGCGGGAAATCCTCATCGATGTTGATCGTCCACCCAGCGCCGCGCAGCCGGGGCACTTCCTGCGTGACGATCTGCAACCAGGTCGGGTTCGCGCCATTCTCCCGCAGCACGAAATCGTCGGTATGCGCGTGCTGATAGTAGACCGGCACCACCTCGTGCACCGACCCGAATCCGAGCCCGGTCAGCTCCGCCAGAACCAGTGCCTCCGCTGAACGATCGCGTTCGACCTCGTACAGAGTTCCGTCCTGCACGATGAGCCGCGGCAACGGCTTCAGGCTGCGCGGCAGGGTGATCGGTCCGTACTGATAAGACAGCCGCGCCAGAGGCACCGCATAAAGGCCGCGGCCAAGCACCCTGGCCGACCCGCGGCCATAACTGGGATCGCTTGGCAGTGTGCCGCTGATCAGCCGCAGATGCGGCCGCATCGGCTCCTGGATCTGTTCGGGTGGCTGCAGTTCCGCCGGCACCGGCAGTTTCGAGGACGGCATGCGCCGCGACAGTTGCGCCCGCACTTCGGCGGCCGCTTCCGGCGGAATGGATGGCGCATTCAACAGCCGAGCGACGACGCGGTACGGCAGGTCCAGACCGACCGGTCCCATCAGGCCAGCCGCCGGATCGACATACCACGGCGCGGGAATGCGCACCCCGGCCAGACCTTCATCCAGCGCCAGGGTCGCTTGCTGCGACGCATCCGGCCGGGTGATCCAGGTGATCTGGCCCTGCCGCTCCGGACCCTCCGACAGTGCGGGACCCTCCGCCGAACCCCAGCGGGCGCGCCCGGTTCCCAGGATTCGCCGCAGCGTGTCCAGCGGATCGTCGTCCGCTTGCGGACCGGTATGCCCGGTGCGGCGGGACAGCCGGGTCAGGATGATCAGATCGGAAGGGCGGAGGTATCTCGCCGGCGTCTGGATCTGGTGCGGCACATACCGCTTGATGGTACCCGGGCTGTTGTCCTTGCGCAGGGTAACGGTCATCGGATCGATCCGCAGTTGCGGCACGCCCGTCCCGTTCGGCGCGGCGTCCAGCACATAGAACACCCGGGTGCGGAGCGACGCCGGATAGTCCTCCGTCAGGTCCTCCTCGTCCCGGTCGAAGTCGGCCAGCCAGGTCTGGATCTGGCTCGGCAATACGGTCGGGGCAGCGGCCTTTGATGTCGGTTGAGACAGCGATTCCTGGTACCGCGGGACCTGAAGCTCCCTGCGCTGCGCGGCGATCAGCACAGCGGCAAGGTGCTTGCAGCCGCGTCCCACGGGGCAGGAACAGGCGCCGGCGATCCTGATGCCATTGCTGGACGTGCGGTTGACCTTCAGGCTCTGGACATAGGGGTTGGGCTGCGTGCCCTGGGTCGTCGCGGTGATGATCGCGCCGCGCGCCGCGATCTCCAGATCCTGGACCCGTCCGCGCTGTTCATAGGACCGGCCGGCCGTCAGTGTTCCGGGCGGAAAGATCCGCCGGATGTCGACTTCACGTATTGCCAGAGCGGGGTCGATGTCAGGAGCGATGGGCACGATATCCATATACCGAGGATGCCGCTGACGTTCGAGTCGTGACCAGGGACGGCGGCGATTCTCGCTTCATTACCGGGCCCGGGAGACGCAGAGCGTGTTTCGACCAGATGCCGGGGTCACCTCGGCGTAACGCAGCGCCCAATGCCGGGTGCGGGTAGCTTCGCATTCTTAAGGCGGATGAAGGGGATATCGGGGATGAAGCGGATCGTTCTTGCGGTCACGCTTGGGCGGTGACGCGGCGGATCGCGACTTTGGGGCGGCCGAAGTTGATCAGGAGGCACAGGGGCTTGCCCGTCGCCCGCAAGTAGTTCCGGCATTGCGGGAGATGCACGTCGCTCAGCGCGTTGACCACCTTGAATTCGACGATGACCTGGTCCTCGACGAAGAGGTCGGCGGTGAATTCGCCAACGACCAAGTCATCGTAAAAGACAACGGTTCACCGCTGCTGGACGGCGCCGGGCCCGCACTTTCGCATCTCATGGGCGAGCACGTTCTCGTATACCTTTTCAACGAAACCATGACCGAGCGTATTGGCAACCCTGAAAGCACACCCGATGATCCGCTCGGTCACCGGCTCCAACAAACGCGCATCCCCTCCATCCATCTGCATCCCTCGCATCCGCCTTGTAAAGCTTTGCCCTGAAGCCGGTGTCGACGCCTGACAGGACGCGAGTGCCTTACGCCGCGAGTGTTAACAGACCATGAATCCCTCCTGACGGCGGGCAACCCACGGGGCCTGGCGCGGATCTCATTTTGCCCTCGTGTCAAAGAGATGCCCGCTTGGCATGAGGTCAGACGCCCGGCATGCCTGTAAACCAGTATCGACGGCCTGGCGGTCTGGCAGCCCGGTGCGGTCCGATCTTTCACCCGATCGACCCCCTACCCCGCCGCCAACGTCCGCATCGCCGCCGAACGCTCGAACAGCCTCAGCAACTGCCGAACCGCCCGCCCGCGTCGTGTCTCCAATCCAGGGTCCCGCGACAGCAGCACCGCGGCGTCGCGATGCGCCATATGCAGCAGTGCCTCGTGGTCCACCGGATCGGCCAGCCGGTAGCCGGGCAGCCCCGCCTGTCGCGTGCCCAGCGCGTCCCCCCCGCCGCGCAGCCGGAAATCCTCGTCCGCGATCAAGAACCCGTCGTCAGTATCCCGCAACAGAGTCAGCCGCCGGCGCGCCGTCTCGTTCACCCAGTCCTCGTGCAACAGCAGGCAGAAACTGGCATCCAAACCGCGCCCGACCCGCCCCCGCAACTGGTGCAGTTGCGCCAGCCCGAAGCGCTCCGCGTGCTCGATCACCATCACCGTGGCCTGCGGCACATCGACCCCCACCTCCACCACCGTCGTTGCAACCAGCAGCCGGATCGTCCCGGCCGCAAACCCGGCGAGCGCGGCGTCACGCACATCCGGCGTCTGCTGCCCGTGCGCCAGCCCGACCCGATCGCCGAATATTCCCTTCAAGTCGACAAACCGCTCCTGCGCCGCGGCGACATCCAACGCCTCGCTCTCGGCAACCAGCGGGCACACCCAGTACACCTGCGCGCCCTCATCGAGCTTTCGTCCGACGCCTTCCAGCACCGTCGGCATCGTCCCCAGCGAGTGCAGAGTCGTCCGGATCGGCAGCCGCCCCGCAGGCTTTTCAGTCAGCCGGCTGACGTCCATCTCGCCCCACTGCGTCAGCAGCAACGTCCGCGGAATCGGCGTCGCGGTCATGATCAGGACATCGGTGCGCTCGCCTTTCGCCCCCAGCGTCAGCCGCTGGGTCACGCCGAACCGGTGCTGCTCGTCGATCACCGCCAGTGCGAGCTCCCGGTATTCCACCGCGTCCTGGAACAGAGCATGGGTGCCTACAACAATCTGAATAGACCCATCCTTGATCCCGCGCAGAATCCGAGCGCGTTCCTTGCCTTTGATCGACCCGGTCAGCAGCGCCACCGGCACCGGGCAAAGCCGGGACAAAACCCGGTGGTGCTGCTTGGCCAGGACCTCCGTCGGTGCCATCAGCGCGGCCTGCTTGCCGGCCTCGACCGCCCGCAACATTGCCAGTAGCGCCACTAGCGTCTTACCCGAACCAACATCGCCTTGCAGCAGCCGCAGCATCCGTCGCGGGGATGCCAGATCAGCGTCGATCTCCCGCAGTGCCGTCTCCTGCGACAGCGTCAGCGCGAATCCGAACCGCTGCATCGCCACGTCCCGCAACCGCGAGTCGCCGATCAGCGGCTGCCCCGAACGCGCCCGCACCCGTCCACGGATCAGCGCCTGAGCGACCTGGCCCGCCAGCAGTTCGTCATACGCCAGCCTGGCACGCATCCGCCGGTCGGGCTCTGCGTTGACCGGCGCCTGCACGGCCCGCATCGCCTCCCCGAACCCCGGCCATTTTTCGCGCTTCAGCAGCGCGGCGTCGTGCCATTCCGGAAAATCCGGCAGCAGCTCCAGTGCCTGCGCCAGGCCTGTGGCGACCTGCCGAGGCCACAGCCCCGCGGTCAGCGGCCAGACCGGCTCAATAACCGGAATCCGGTCGGCCTGCTCGATCGGAACCAGATGATCGGGATGCGCGATGGTCAGCCGGCCGTTGAAAACGTCCAGCTTGCCGGACACCAGCAGCTTCGTGCCCGGCGGCGTCTGGGTTTCCCGGGTGAACCTGAAGAACACGAGTTCGGCCGTGCCGGTGTCGTCCTTGACGATGATCCGCCACGGCTGCCGGGAGGTTGCCGGCCGCTCGTGCCGCACCACTTCCACCGCAAGTGTGGCCACCGTCCCGGGCTTGGCGGCGCGGATCGTCGGTCTCGAGCTGCGGTCGAGGTAAGATTCGGGCATGTGAAACAGCAGGTCGATCACCCGTTCCCCGCCCGCCGCGCGAGCGATCAGCGCCGCGACGGCCGGTCCAATGCCGCGCAGACTTGTCAGGGGCGCGAAAAGGGCGGCAAGCGGATCGGCGTTCACGGGGCTGACAGCCATCAATGGCACGCGTATATGACCCTCAGCAAATGACTGAACCAGAGCACGCAGCGCCGGACGCTTTGCAACACCCTGAGCCGGACATCAGGCGCCGGCGCCTCCTGTTCCGTGCCACCCATCGCGGGACGTTCGAGAACGACCTGATGATCGGTGGATTCGTTCGTGTGCACCTCGCCAGCTTAACCGAAACGGACCTCGATGCGTTAGAGTTGGTGATGGAAATGCCGGACACAGACCTGGCCGACTGGCTCACTGGCCGCGTGCCGATCCCCCCTGAGAAGGAAACGCCGATGCTCCGCCGCATGCGGGATTTTCTGGCCGGATGAGTGACCCGATCAGAGCCCACGGGATCAAGGCCAATGGGATCAAGGCCAATGGGATGAAGGTCTGGGGCGCGCCGGA
>JBEKLE010000457.1:0-5658 GCA_050010355.1 Rhodopila sp.
TCGATCTTCCAACCGGCTATCTCCGCTGTCGCGTCCAGTTGTTCCGGTCGGCGGGCGCCCCAGAGTGCGAAAGTGATCCCATCGCGGTCCAGGACCCATCGCATCGCCAGATGGATCACGCGTTTGCCGTAATTCGCTCGTGCAAAGCGATCGAGTTGCTCCACGGCTGCCGCATATTGATGAAGGCGCGGCTCCTGGAATTTCGGGTCCGCCCGCCGGATATCATCGCCGACGAAATTTGTGTTGCGTGTGATCCGCCCCGACAGCAGGCCACGACACAGCGGGCCGTACGCCAGAGTGGCAATGCCCCTGTCCCGGCAATACGGAAGCATCGCAGCGGCACTCTCGCGCTCAAACAGATTGAAGGGTGGTTGCGCCGTGTGCAACGGCGCGATTGTGCGAAACACTTCCATCTGCTCGACGTTGAAGTTACTCACGCCGATCGCGCGAATCTTTCCCGCGCGATAGAGATCGAGCATCGCCTCGGCGGTTTCCTGGATCGGCACCGTTGGATCGGGCCAATGCACCTGGTATACATCGATGAAGTCGGTGCGCAGGCGCCGCAGCGAGTCCTCAACCTCCTGAATGACGCGCGCGCGGCTGGCGTCGCGGAATACCTTGCCGTCGCGCCAACCCAACCCGACCTTCGTCGCGATAACGACTTTGTCGCGTGCTCCGGCTTCAGACAACGCCCTTCCTACAAGCTCTTCCGCGTGACCGAAGCCATAGGCCGGAGCGGTGTCGATCAGCGATATGCCTCGGTCGACCGCCGATCTGATGGTGGCGATGGCCTGGGCGTCGTCGGTGCCGCCCCACATCCAGCCGCCAATCGCCCATGTGCCAAGCGCTATGCGGGATGCGCTTAACCGCGTGCCTGGTATGGTCGCAGTCTCGATATTGGTCATCTGTGTCATGTGAAACCTCCTGTGTGTTGGGGATGCGGCCTGCAACGAGGCCGCGGACGCAGCGATCAGCCATTCCTTCAGCGTGTGGGTTCAGAAAGATTACTTACGCGGGGTATAAAGCGTGAGTAACTGGCTTGGAGTTAAGGCGGTGCCTGGTTCGATGCGCGACACTAGACGCCGCGCCAGGCCGGCTTGCTCGGATCCACCAGTGCGAAATCCACCGGGCCGACGCCGAACAACGCGATCACCGCGGGCTGCCGGGCACCGCGTTTCACGCCGTCATAGTGCGGTGTGCCCGCCACGCGCCTGACGAAACCTCCCGCCGGCACAGGGATGGTATTGCCCGGATCGAAATCGGCGCCGCTGTTTACCCACCAGGTGCCGGACAGCACCAGCGACAGGCGATCGGTTCGATAAGTATGCGGTGCGCTCATATAACCGGGATACCATTTCATCAGGACCAGATAAGGTCCGGCCGCATTCAGGTCGCCGTACAGCCGTGCCATTTCGCCATGGTGGGGCGGCAAGCCAGTCCAGGAGGTCCATTTGATCGCATCCGGCAGGGTTATCTGGGTCTCCGCCGGGTCGAGTTTTGCACCAAACGCCGGCTGGTCCGCCAGCCCGACAGCGACCGCCGCGAGCAAGGGTGCAAGTAAAAGCGCGCGCCGTGGCGATGGAGCCGGGTCAAACGCCCCAGTCAGGGAACCAGGCAAAACTGCCGGCGGTCTATTGCCATCACCCATCATCTTCTCTCCTGGTGTATACATAAATCCACCTGTCCTGCGGCCGGGCTTTCGTCGTTGCGAACAGACGCCGCAGACCTGAATGGCCATATCGGTGGGCGTTTCTCAGAGCCAAATGCAGAATCCGCATGTCGCCATGCCTCCGCCCGACGCACGCCAAGAAGGCCCTCGATTCCCCCGCCGACGAAGCGGCGCAGGTGGGCGTACGCCCGACGTGAACAGTTTAGCTCCGGCGGTCCAGGCATCCGCGGATGGTGTCGCGCAACCATCGCTGGGCCCGGTGATTGTCGAACCGTCGGTGCCAGATCATCGCGAGGGAAATGGTCGGCGAGGCGAATGGCAATCCGCGCACGACAACCGGGGAGACCCGCGCAAGATCCTCCGCAACCCGCCGTGGCAGCACGGAGACGCGGTTCGATCCGATCAGCATCACGACGATCGACAGCAGCGTCACCCTGACGGCTATCCGCCGAACCAGGCTATGCTGCTCCAGCACATCGTCGACGAAAGTGGTGTCGTCGCCGGTCGACGTGATCAGCACGTGCGGGATGGTTGCCAGATGCTCCAACGTGAAGACCGCCTCGTTCGCGACCGGGTGATCCTTGTCCAGAAGTGCAACGAAGTCGTCATCCAGAATCCGAACGCATTTGAATCGCTCGCCGCCGTCCACCAACTGCGTCAACGCGACATCCACGCCACGGTCGAGCTGGTCCAGCACGTCGATGTTGCCTGTCGGCTTGATGTCCAGTCCGACATTCGGCGCGTGGTCCGCGACGCGCATGGCCAGCGGCGGCACGACGGCGCGTGCCGCATAGTTGTTCACCAGAAGGTTGAAGGTCCGCGTCGAGGTGGCGGGGTCGAATACATCGGGTTCCAGTGCCGACTGCATCAGGCGGAGCGCCTCGCGCACGGGTTCCGCCATCTGCTCTGCCTGCAGGGTCGGCTCCATTCCTTGCGGGGTCCTTACGAACAACTCGTCGCCCAGCGCCGCGCGAAGCCGCCCCAGGGCGTGACTGGTCGCAGGCTGGCTCAGGCCAAGCCGTCGGCCGGCCCGCGTGAGGCTGCGATCCTGCATGATGGCGTCGAAGACAATCAGCAGATTGAGGTCGACCGATGGCACCACCGGTGGGTCTCCGTGTATTCCAGTCAGCTCTGATCGGGAGCTGTTCGGCCCACTATAGCGCACCGTCTGCGGATGCCGGTATTGGTGGGCCGATTCTAGGCGGACGGCCTCCCCGGTTTGCGAAAGCGCTCCCGATACTGCAACAGCGAAACGCCGAGTAGTTTAGTCAATATGGCCCGCATATGGCCAGCGGAGCCGAAGCCTCACTCGAAGGCGATGACTTTCATGGTCTTGCCGTTCCCCTCCAGCCATTTTCGCGCGCCCTCGCTACGAACTCGTGCGGCGTCATGCCGGCCTCCTGCACGAAAACCCGCGCAAGGTTGCGCACACTCATGCCCGCCATCCTGGCAACCGTCGCGATCAGAGGGGTTGGCCGATGTCTGCCATGACATGGGCCTGGATGCGGGGGATCGGCAACCCGTCGCCGAGCCGCTCGGCGATGACCGACAGCAAACGTAGGCACCCAGACTTGTCTCGGCAACCGACAGGTATTAGAATCCACCAAGGTTTTTTCGAAGCGCACGAGCATCTGCCCCCTCTCCGTCGGGTTGGTCGTCAACGTGTCTCAGCCTCACCCAACAACTGTCCGTGGCCGCGCCGCGCATTTTGGCCGCATCGAGAGTGCGTAAGTCCACCGCACGTTACGGAGGCATGGATGCAAGTCCAAATCGATTGCCCGCGAGACGGTCGCCGGACGAAAATGCCACACACCGAACCGAGGCCCGTCGGCAAGTCCGGAAGCCCGCCGAGCGCAAGGTTTTTTGTTTAATGGAGACGTAAATGACGGACTTACATAGCGTTGCAATACCCGATAGCATACTGGCCCGGGAGATCACAGAACTGGTGCGAGACACGGCATCGCCGTTGTTGTTTCACCACTCTTCGCGGGTCTATCTGTTCGGCGCCTTGGCCGGTCAGCGCCGCGGCCTGCGCTTCGATCCGGAATTGCTCTACGCGGGCGCCATGTTCCACGACATGGGACTGACCTCCAAGCACAGCAGTCCGGATGAGCGCTTCGAGGTCGATGGGGCCAACGCGGCGCGCGACTTTCTCCGACGCCAGGGCATCGCTCAGCCGGATATCGACATCGTCTGGACCGCCATCGCCCTGCACACGACACCGGGCATACCTCAGCACATGCACCCTGTCGTCGCCCTGGTGACCGCCGGGGTCGAGATGGACGTGCTGGGACTGACCTATTCGACCTACAGCGATGCAGAGCGTGAGGCCGTCGTGCGTCTGCATCCGCGCACCGACCACTTCAAGGAGGACATCATCCAGGCTTTCTACGACGGCATCAGGCACAAGCCAGATACGACGTTCGGCAACGTGAAAGCGGACGTCCTTGCCGACAAGGATCCCACGTTCAGGCGCGGCAACTTTTGCGACGTGATCCGCAGATCGGCCTGGCGAGGCTGAGGCCGGCCACACATCTTGCCGCACAGCGCATCAATTCGGATTGAAAGGATCTCATGATGTCAGCAGCAGGCAAGTTCACCAACGCCACCGGCGCACCGGTCGCCGACAACACCAATATCCTGACGGCCGGTCCGCGCGGCCCGGCATTGCTTCAGGACATCTGGCTGATCGAGAAGTTGGCTCATTTCGACCGGGAGGTGATCCCGGAGCGGCGGATGCATGCGAAAGGTTGGGGCGCCTACGGCACCTTCACTGTGACGCAGGACATCACGCGCTTCACGCGGGCAAAGATTTTCAACGCAATTGGCAAGCAGACGCCGATGTTCGTGCGCTTTTCGACCGTAGCCGGTGAGCGCGGTGCCGCGGATGCTGAGCGCGACATACGCGGTACCGCACTGAAGTTCTACACCGAGGAAGGCAACTGGGACATCGTCGGCAACAACACGCCAGTGTTCTTCTTTCGTGACCCGTTGCGCTTCCCGGATCTCAACCACGCCATCAAGCGCGACCCGCGCACCGGCCTGCGCAGCGCCGACAACAATTGGGATTTCTGGACACTGCTTCCCGAGGCGCTCCATCAGGTGACGATCGTAATGTCCGACCGTGGCATCCCGAGAAGCTTTCGCCACATGCACCTGTTCGGCAGCCATACCTTCTCAATGATCAACGCGGCGAATGAGCGCGTGTGGGTGAAATTCCACTTCCGGACGCAGCAGGGCATCGCGAATCTCAGCGACGCCGAAGCAGCCGAGGTCGTCGCCGCCGACCGGGAGAGTCACGGACGCGACTTGCTGAAAGCGATCGACACGGGAGACTATCCACGCTGGACACTCTCGATCCAGGTCATGACGAATGCGCAGGCGCGCACGCATCGCCACAACCCGTTCGACCTGACGAAGGTCTGGCCGAAGGCCGACCATCCCCTCATCGAAGTGGGCGTAATGGAACTGAACCGTTATCCGGACAACTACTTCGCGGAAGTCGAGCAAGCCGCGTTCTCGCCGGCAAACATCGTGCCCGGCATCGGCTTTTCACCCGACAAGATGCTGCAGGCGCGGCTGTTTTCCTATGGTGACACACAGCGTTACCGCCTTGGCGTCAACTTCAATCATATTCCGGTCAATGCTCCCAGGTGTCCGTTCCACAGCTACCATCGTGACGGCAAGATGCGGACGGACGGCAATCTGGGTGGAACACTCAGCTTCAATCCTTGGGAGCAGCCGGGCAACCTGTTTCGGATGATGAATCGGGCGCAGCGGCAGGCTCTGTTCGAAAACACCGCCCGCGCTCTGGGCGATGCCAGGCTGATCGTCAAGCAGCGCCACATCGCAAACTGCACGCGCGCGGATCGGGAATACGGTGCGGGCGTGGCAGAAGCGCTCGGATTGGAGTGGCATCGGTAATTACGTCCATCCGGGCGACGCGGCTTGTGCAGCCGTCTCGGATCGGCAATTCGTAGCCGAGGTCC
>JBEKLE010000458.1:0-7233 GCA_050010355.1 Rhodopila sp.
GCGCCTCAAGGGCACATTCCGTCTGCATCGTGATCCTCCTTCTCGGTTGGATCGCGACGGACAAGCCCCTTCGCTAGCGAAAACTGTTTGTTTTCACTTGCATATGGAGCGGCTCGGGACTATGTTGGGGGTGTTCTAGGTCTCCAACATAGTCCGCAAGGACCGTCACGAGTTTCACAAAAGCCCGCCCTGCAAGGCGGGCTTTTGTATTTCAGGCGATCTGCTGGGTGGGTTGCCTCCCTCGCTCGATCAATTCCATCAGCAACTGGCTGCGGCTGCGCAAACCACGGCGCTGCTTGAGCTCGTCGATTTTCTCGATCATTTCCTGCGGCAGATCCACGACAAGCTGCCGGTGCCCTTTCGACGCCAGGCGGCGTCGATAGGCGCGGTCTTTATCGGTGGTGTCAGATGTTGTCATAGGGACTCGCAGGCTGGAAAATCGCTAGCGAGTATCCTTGAAATTAAGCGCTTGTCCACCGATTCTGTCACGCGGGTGCCACATCGCCACGAAGACCGCTGTTATCGTTGTGGATTTCGGATGCGGATGTTTTCCCTGAGCATCATCGGAGACGCCTCCTGCGCTGGCGAAGGCAACGCGACTCGGGACGAAACAGCAATTTATGAATTCATGGATCTATGAATTCATGCACTACGGCGGCCCCCTTTCCCCTTTTCGGGCTCGGTTTTTCGTGGAGCTCTCTAGGCGCTTCCGGGCATGCTTGAAGGATCGCGCGCCATGTGGCGGACGGCATGGATGACAAGCTCCTCCTCCGTCGCCTCGTAGAAAATTAGATATGGATACGGCACCGCCGCCATGCGGCGAATGGCGGGATCATTGGTGCGGGTCCCGATGTAAGGGTGCTGAAGCAGCAGATCGATGATGGTCTTGATGCGGGCCTGAACGCGGCGGGCTCCCTGCGGCGATTGGGCGGCTATGTAGTCGAGGGTGGAAGCCAGGTCGGCGAGGGCCGGAAGAGTGTAGCGAAGCCTCACAGATTATGTTTGGCCCAGACCGCGCGCACCTGATCGTCACTTGCGAACTCACCGCGTGCGGCAGCGGCCTTGGAGGCTGCAATGGCCGCTCGCTCCTCAGGAGAGAGTGGCACAGGCGTCTCGTCGTCGCTTCCGGTCAGCCTCAGCACAACCCGCGCAATGCTGTCCTGCGTCTCGGCGGGCAGATTACGGGCGGCCTTCAAAGCGTCATCGAGCAGCTTCGTCATGCTCATAGCGTAACAGGCCGGCATAAAAAAACAACGTGCAAAAGAGTTATATTTATTAGCCTCCTATGCCCATCTGACCGAAAGTCATGAATTCATATATTCATGAATTCATGCGCTGCGGCGTCCGCGCTTTCCCTTGATGTCGGCGTCGGTGACGGTGATGCCGAGGCTGCGGATAGCACCCAGCACCAGCGCGCGGAGGCTCTTCCCCTCCTCCGCCGCCTTAAGCGCGAGCTGTTTGCGGATGCTGGCCGGGATGAGAACTTGCAGCGGCACCTCGGGCTCGATCGCCGGACTGGCTCTCACCGCTTTTCGGGCAGCGGGCTCGACGGCCGTGGGCGCCGGCGTGGCTGCAATGGGCGCTTCCGGCTCCTCGGCGACGGTCGCCGGCGGCACCGAGCGAAGCAAGGCTCCGAGCTTTTTGCTGGTCATGCGGCGGCCTCCTTGGTCTTGCTAATTTCATGATTTTCTAATTTCATGATTTCATGCACAAGCGCCGCGATATCGCGCGCCGCCGCCCCGTCGGGCTCAATCGTGCTCGGGCTGAGGCCTTCGATCCCGGCTTCGGGATAAGCGACGCGGTTCGGCATTTCGGTTTGCAGCAGCGGGTAGCCGGCCGAGTTCAGCTGAAGCCGGACATGGCGGGCAATGACGGTGCCGCGCATGGTCATGGTGAGCACCATGACCACCTTGATCGGCCGGCCTTCGCGCTCCTCGGTCTTGTTGATCTCCTCGATGAGGTCAAAGGTCGCGATCGCCGCATCGACATCCTCGACCGCGGGTTTGAGCGGAATGATGGCAAGATCGGTCGCCACCAGGGCGCCGATCGTGGTGCGGTTGCGAAACCCCGCCGTATCCACGATCACGGGCGCATGCCGGGTGCGGAGCTCCTCGATCACCTCGCTCACGCGTTCCTCGGGCTCGGCGACGACCGGCACGCCCTTAAACTTGCCTTTCGGATCGTAGCGATTGGCAAGCGAGCGCTGGGGGTCGGCATCGACCAGGGCAGGGCGGTGCCCGAGCGCAAACCAGTGCGCGGCGAGAGACCGGGCAAGGGTCGATTTGCCGGCGCCGCCTTTGGAGGTGGCAAGGGTGATCACACCAAACATCGAATCGCCTTCATGAATTGGGAATTTGCGTATCCCATGAATTCATGAATTTAGCAACTTATTTGGCCTTTCTCCGTATTCTCAGAAGGGTACTCTTCATGAGTTTATATATTCATGAATTCTTGTTTTTATAAATTGTCGAATGCCACGATGCTCGTCCGCCTCAAAGGGTGGCTCCTCGCCATGCTCGCCCGTGAAGGACGGGCTTGCGCGTGGCTCTGGTGCCGGCCCGCGAAGAGCGGGCCGCCTTTGACCCGGCCTCCGCGTCGCGGCGTGCCTGGCCTTGTCGGGACGAAGGGCGTCCCGGCAGATCAACCCGTCGCCTCCGGCGCGGGTCGAACAAAGGGCGGGGATGGAGCGAGAGGTGGGAGACGAGCGAGCTGGAACGCCCGACCGGAGCCGGCGCCACGATCGGCGCATGAATTCATATATTCATGAATTGTAGAATTTTTTATTTCATGAGTGAGATACAGGGGCCGCAGGCCCCTGGCGGGATGCAGAGGCCGCGCTCCTGCCGTTTTGCCCGCCTACCGCGTGGAAGCGGTCTCCATCACGGTGAACAGGCTCGGCTCGCAATAGCGCTCGGCGGCACTGCGTTCGCCGGGCGGGCGATGATCCTCATGCAACTCGAACAGGGTCGGCTGTTCAGCGCGCGGCAGGGCCTGCGCCTGGCGCAGCGCCACCAGATCGCGCCACAGATAGCGGCGGCCGTCGATGTCGATAAAGCGGGGCAGGGACATGATCGGATTCTCCGGGAAGAGGCCGCCTATGCGGCGGCCTGCTCCTGTGTGATCTGTTTCGGTTGCAACGAATGCAGGTAATCGGCAGCCCGCTGCGCATGGGCGGCGGCGGTAAAGATCAGCCGCCTGTCGTCCTGCAAGGCCTGCAACCAGTGGTTGATATAGGCGGCATGATCCTCGCGGACCTCCGGCGTGATCTCCAGATCGGCGCAGAGGAAGGCGGCACCGAGCTCGGCGACAAGCTCCTCCTTGGCATAGCCTTCATCGCCCCAGCGGACGCGGCCCATATCGCGGGCAAGCCGCTTCTCATGTTTCGTCCAGTGAATGAGTTCGTGCGCCTCCGTGGCCGCGAAGGACTCCGCATCGCGGAAGGTCTCGAAGGGCGGCATCTGCACGTAGTCGGGGCCTTCGGCATAATAGGCGCGGGTGCCGCCATGCCGGATTTCGGCACCGGTCGCGGCGAAGAACCGGTCGGCGCATTCGATACGGGCGGCTGGGGGCAGGGCAGGGGGCTCGGCCTTGGCCGAATACTGCGCGGGCAGGCCTTCGCACTGCTCGGCGTTGAACACGGTGTAGCCTTTGAGGAAGGGGATTTCCCGGTTCTGCTCCGCACCCTTTTCATCGGTCTCGGTGCGGGTGATGCGGTTGGCATAGACGACCAGTTCGCCATGCTCGCCCTTGCGGACATTGCCGCCGAGCTCCAGCGCCTGCTTGAAGGTGAGCCATAGCGGGCAGGAATAACCTTTCACCACAGAGGCGGACCACAGCATCACGACGTTGATGCCGTTGTAGGGAATGCCGTTGTGACGCAGCGGGCGGGTGATCTTTCCGGCGGCATGCTCGGCCGACCAAGGGCGCATCCATGGGCGAACACCCTGCTCAAGATCGGCAATGATCCTGTCGGTGATCTTGCTGTAAACGTCTCGAAATTCGCTCATGTCCCGGTCCCTTTCCTTTTGGTCTGCGAAGCAGCGGCAGCTGCTTCCCGGGGCCGCGTGAGCGGTGGAGATGGAGGGGGAAAGCAGGCTTCTCGATGGGACCCGGAACGCAACGAAATTGACGGCTTCGGCAATTTCGTCTGTCGTTCTGGGACGGAAGCCTGTTTGGGGGAGAGAAGAGGCAACGCCTCTCGGCCCCCGCCTACGCCGCGTCGGCGGCGAGAGGGGATTTGCGCGAGGGATCGTCACCCGGCAGGGCCGAGACGCACCCTCTTTCGGGGGCGGCTCGGGGCTTGGCCTAGAGCCCGGCCCGAAGGGACGCGCCCGTCTCAACAATTACTAAATTCATGAATTCATGCCTTGCAACGAGCTGAGCTAGCCACGCAACCACCACCTGCCTAGGAGGCTGAATTTCGACAGAATAATCCGCCCCCTGATCCCACGCCGGGTAGAGAGGGCGAACGAAAATCTGCGGCGCCGCGACCAAGCGGAGCGACGCGCTTGCGCGGCGGCGGAGCGCCGGTAGCAAGCCGCAATTTTCGCTTCGCCCGCCCCTTCGCAATATCCGGGGCGCGCCAGCGCCCTCCGCTTCGCCACACGGGCCGGTCTCACCACCGCGAGAAAGCCCCGCCGGACGAGCCGGCGGGGCTTTCGTTCACCACCATGCCAGGTAGAAAACCGCAAAACCGTTCGTCAGCGCACGCCGCGCCTTGCGGATAAAGTCGAGATCGTCGTCCCGCTCCCGATCATTCCGGAGGGGAAGTCCCGATGATGCCGGCATACCTGTGTTTTTGATCGCGGTCTCCAAGGCGTCCAGATCGGCGCTATTCAGGGCCATAGCCGAGAGGTTGAAGTCCGGGTTTTGACCACCTTTGGCTACATAGAGACGCTCCATCCAATCATGCAGATGGTGATGTTTGCGCCAGTAGTGGAGTCTCTGCACCAAGTTGTCTTCGAGGGTGAAGTCGACATCTGGAGTGACAAAGCTCTTTTCGACGATGAAAGCATACATATCTAAGCCCATGACTGCCTCCTCTTGCTTGTTGTTGGCCGCGATTGCGGCGAGTGGGTGCAGAAGATCGACGGGCTTTTTTGGGGGCACAGAGAAGAATTTTTCGCGTAGCCCCGTGAGGGGTCGCGCGCAGCGCGAGGGCTTGACGCCGCGCGCAGCAAAGCGAGCACGGGGTCAAGCTCCGAAGAGAAAAATTGTTCTCTTGAGCCTTCGCGCGTACTGCGCGAAGGCGTCCGCCAAAAATGCACGGCGATATTCGGCCTAGACCCAACAGTCGTGTCACCAGGGGCCATTTCGCTCAACTCGCGCCGAAAACGCCTGTCGCAGGACATGTCGCAATAGCTCAGGCATTCGCGACAAACTTATGCGACAGGGAAAAGCCCACATGGTAGCGATCGTGCCCAGCGCGGTCATGCACCCATGGTTAGGCGCGACCTCAGCTTCGTGTCGGCCGGGCAGAGGCGGCCGCAAGCGCGCGCAACCATGGACCCCATCGTAGTCGGCAATGCCGCCAACATCTTCGGGGAGGCGCGGCCACCCAGGACACGGGCGCCGGTGGGGAGTCGAAACACGAAGAAGAACACCCACTCCGGCCGCAAAGTGACGAGTGAGAAAATCCATCAGGACACGGATGCGGATTGCGCGCGGCCCGCCGGCGGACCTTGTCCGACAGGCGAGACCGTGCGGCCTGATGCGCCGGCAAACCACCATGCTCGCGGCTCAGGCGCGTAGCGGGCTGGCGAGAGGCGTGATGAAATATTTATTTTGCGATGCAAGGACACGTCTGTGGGTGCCGAAGACACTGCGAACGCAGTGACACGGACGTTGCTGAACAACAAGGGAATGATGAATGGCAAGTGCCACCGAGACCCGGAAGGGATCTGATACCCGTGATACAGAGAGCCGCGTCCACAAGATCGGGGATGCCGCCAATCACGCAACGGATGAAGCCCGCGACATCGGCGAGCGCGGCACCGAGGCCGCCGCGGAGGCCACAAGAACGGCAATTCATGTCGGCCAGCATGCGGCCGATCAGGGACGAGAGACGGTTTCCAGGGGAATGCGCATGATAGCCGATGCCAGCGCCCCTCTGGCTGAGATGAGCTACGGCCAGGGGCGTCGCTTTGTCGAGACCTCGGCCCGCGTCAGCAACCTCTACCGCGAGGCTGGCGATGAAACCGCCGGCGACGTGCAGGCACTTACCACGACCTATTCGCAGCTCGGACAGGGCATGATGCGGATGCAGCACGCCTACTTCAGCGTGATGCAGCAGTCACTGTCCCGCGCCAAGCACCAACCGCAAGACCTGCTCCGCTGCAAGTCGGTGACGGAATTTGTTGAAGTTCAGCGTGATCTCTACACGGATAGCGTGGCGTTCATGCTCGAATCAAGCACGACACTGATGCGGCTCGCCGGTGAGATTGTGCAGGGCGCGACTGGGCCGCTGGACTGACCACTCAGGAACCACGGCCCACGCGGGCTGAGGTCGGATAGGCTTAGTGCTTGGCGCGGGTGTAAGGGGCCCTCCATCAACATGAAGCCCGATGCCGTCAGGTGGTGAACAAGCTGATCGGCGATGATCCGCGCCATCATGTCGTCAGCATGGTTCACCCGCTTCCGCCCCTGTTAGTGGAGCGCGAATGACAGGGCTTCGTGGCGGGGGTTGGCACTTCCGGTGACGCGGCGACGGTATGCCGGTCCCTAGCTAGCCTTTCTTGCGGCGGTCGGCAGCCACCGCAACGGTGGTGACGGTGCTGTCGGCGCGCATCGCCGCCTCGGCCCTGGACGGATCGCGCCGCCGGAGAGCGTCAAGCGCCGCGCGATGGCCCAGAGCCGTTATTTTCCCGCCGGTCCGATCCGATCGAAGTGACCCGACCACACCGTGGTCCAGGGTCCGTCTTCGCCGCCCCGCGAGGCATATTCGGCGTCGACGACATCAGGCCGGATGTTCCGGTAGGTGTATCGCCACCGCGTTCCGCCGCGTGGGCCGACGTGCTGACGCAATGCGCGAACAGACGCTCGAGCGTGTCCGGCGCCCCCTTTCCGATCCGAGCGTCGGCCCTTCGGTTTATCGGCGTCCTGGGGTATCAATTTAGCAACGCCGCATGGCGAAACCATGGGAACTTTAACCCGGGGAGAAAGCAGCATGCCGGTCAACGGTCCGTCCCGCCAGTTTCGACGCATGCAGTGGATTGCGATCGTTCTTGTCACCGC
>JBEKLE010000459.1:0-5392 GCA_050010355.1 Rhodopila sp.
GCCTGGTTGCTGCGCATCGCCAATGGCGAGTTTGACGCCCCACCGCCCGAACCGCGCTGAGCGGTGCCGGTCGTCTGGCGCGCCAAAGCCTTGGCCGATGTCAGCCGGATCGTCCGCTACATTGCAACGGACAACCCCGTCGCCGCCAAGCGGGTTGGGCGAGAGCTGCTACTCGCCGGCGACAGCTTGGTGATATTTCCCCGTCGTGGCCGACCTGGGCGTGAGGCCGGCACGCGAGAGCTGGTGGTCGTGCCGCCCTACCTCATTGTCTACCGGGTCTCCGGCGCGGACATGGTGACGATCCTGCGCGTTTGGCATGCGGCCCAGAACCGCTCCGACTCGCTTTAGGGGCGGACGGCCTAGCCGTACGAAAATGCACGGTAAGAGGACCCCTTCGGTTGACGATACGGCTGGTGTTTGCGTTGTGGCGCGACGCGTCCGGTAAGCGATGCGCATCCCAAACCGTTCACCGGCGGGTCACGACGCCTGAACGTGGGATTCGAGTTGAGCGATCTGCTGGGCCATGCGCTCGATGACGGGCAGGACCATGTCGCGCGACGTTTGCGGAAGGTCGGCACTCTCGATTGCCGCCCTGAAGCGTGTCAGATCGGCTTGCCATTCGGCATGCAGCCGGTTGAGCGGCACAAGCCACGACATGGGCGCCGAGGTGCCGGCGGCATTGAGCACAGACTGGTGGTCGCGCTCCAGCTTGGCTGCGGTGCTGAGCAGCGATGACAGCTGTTCTTTGAGGGCTTCGGGAAATTCCGGCAGACCATCATAGGGCCTGGTCAGTTTCTGCCGCTCAGCCTCGGCGGCTTCTTCCATCAGGACGGCGTAGGCGTGGAAACCGGGATACTCACCACAGAGGGCGGCGAGTTGTTCGTCATTGGTTGAGCTCCAGATTCTGCCGAGATCGGCGACGTATGCCGTCATGCGATCGATGATCGCCGAACGCGGCACCCCTTCGTCGGCCAGTTGACGCATGCGGCGGTCCATCGCCGCCGCGAGCTGGCGGTAGTCGTTTGAGGACGTCGTTTGCCGCGGCGGCTCTTGCCATCCAGGCACTGGGATGGCGCCTGACTGGATACTGGCGGCAAGCGCTTCGAGGATCTTGGCGTAGCGGTAAACGCCGGGGAATTTCCGTATCAGTTCGTCCAAATCGCTGGACGGCACGGTGTCCAGTAGCTGTTTGACTTGCGGCATGTGGTCGGCCATTGCGCCGAGGATTGCCATGTCGTCTTTGCCGGCGCGGACGAGTTTTCCCATCCTGGTGTCGATCTTCGTGGCTATCCAACGCTGTTCGGCGGTCAGGGCCATGCTATGCACCTCACGTCAGGGACGGTGTGTATCGGTCAGCCCCCGGGGCTGATCGCCCGAAGCGGTTCGGGTGCTCATGGTGCTCAGACGGCGCACGCCTATCAAGTCGCTCTGCCCTGGCGTGTGGGTGAAGGACCGGCGACGCGAAGGCCTCACGCCGCCGGCACCCATCAGACCCGTCTAGGCGCCGACCGAAGGCGCGTCCGTTTGCGATGATAGCACAGTGAACTGCACTACCTGTAGATACAGACGCCCTACGTCATCATTGGCCAGCGTGCAGTCGCTGATACCCCAACGGTCGACGTAATCCAGCGCAGTCAGCGCCAGGGCGGCCCTGGCAACGCAGCGGACCTCTGCCTCGGTTCGGATTGGACGCCGGGCCAACCGATCCACGGCCCGGCTCAGTGAGGCATACCACGCCTTATGCTCGGCCGCGGTCTGGTCGAGGTAGACGCGTTCCGCTTCGAGGCTGCTGTCCGGCGTGGCATCGGTGATGCGCTTGATTTCGCCCCATGCCTGAACTGCGTCGTCACACAGGCCGGCGATGCTGCGACGACGCCGGGTGGTGCGCGGCGGCATGACAGGGACGGCGACGGGAGCGTTCATTGTGCTGCCCCCATCTCGAAGCTCATCAGCACGAACCGGGCCAGCTGCCAGTGCAGCATCGCGGCGGGGTCAGGATCGTTGACTAGCGCGGATGATCCGGTCAGCGGCAGCGGCACGCCGGCGACGGCTGCGGCTTGTTCGATGGTGCGGATTTTGTGTTTGCCGAGGGCGCGGTCGTGCTCGTCGTTGAGATAGACGATGGTCCGGGCGATCGCGGGGATGGACGGAGTTTCGTCGTGCTCTGCGTTGCAAACGCAGGCGCCGGACGTGAAAAGGGTATTAGCCTGATCGTCGTGCATGGGTAGTCTCCATGGATGATGTTCGGGTCAGGTCGGGGCGTGATGTGTCGAGCATCGCGTCTCGGCCGCTTGGTGTTCGTCAGTTCATCGTGTCAGTGACCCCCTTTCGTCGCGTGCGGTGTCGCCGCCGGTGTCGCCGGTGACGGTAACGCCTGATCCTCGGTCGGCAGGACCGTCCAATACCAGCAGGCCGTGCCGCGAAGTCTAGTTCCAGACTGCTGCGTATCGAGGTTCCCGCACGTCAGTTCCGGCAAATTGGGCGTCGTCTTCCAGCAGACGCCATAGCCGATCGCACTGGACACCAGTATAGCCGCTGCCGCTAGTGCCCAACTGCGTGTTTTTGACGCATCCGCGAATTGGCGGACGTGCTGATCGGTAGAGCGCCCGACGACGCGCGCAATGATGTTGACCTGTTCGGGCGTCATATCGAGCGATGGCGGCATGGCCTCGATCCGCGCAAGCGCAGCGTCAGCCCGCGCCGCATGGTCTGCCATAGCACGCAGGATCGGCCATAGCGGATCGTTGGGCGGTATGCCGGCTTCCGAAGCCAGCGCTTCCCAGTCCCCCGGGAAGCGGCGCGGGGTCACATGATCCATGACGCGATCGGCGCGGTGCCGGCCACCATCTCACGCCGCCACATGGCCACCATCTGCCGCCGGACCGGGCCGAGCTTTTCCTGACCGGGCTTGACGTTCCCCGCCTCGGCGTCAGCAAAGCCAATCCGACGCCTGTCCACGTCCTGCATGCACCCGAGGCGCGGCATTTTGACAACAGCCGCACCGCGTTTGCACGCTGCCTGAAATATCTCATTGGACAGGAAGGGTTCGAAGGCCGCCAGCGGGGAACGTCCGGACGGCACCATGCCTTCATTGAGCACGATGGCCGTGTGCGGCGGCGCGAAGACGGTTTCGAGGTCGCGCAAGTAAGCGAGGTCGTCAATATCGCTTCCGAGCACATGCAGCAGCACAGGCGTCACCCCGTAGCTGTGCAGAAACTGCGCTAGGTCGAGCTCGCGCGACCATTGCTTCAGTATCGTGTCGCCGCCGCCGAGGTCGAGGAAGGTCGTCCGCCGCGTCTCGATCTGGTCCTCTACCAGCTCGTTAAGCCAGTCCCGGACATCCTCATCCTCGCCCGAGCGGGGGCGCGTTGCCTCGGGGAAGACGGCCAAGAGCGTCGGATTTGTCCGGTCTCCGTCCGCAATCACGGGCGTGCCGCCACGGGCGATGTTCTGTTCGATCGCCCACCGGAGCCAGGATGACTTGCCCACCTTGCCCCTGCCCCCAGCGATAATGAGGCGCGGCGTGTCTGGGGCGATGCCGTTCGCGACAGACACAGGTTCAGGCGCCGAGGATTCGGCGTCTCGTTTGGATGCCATGTTGTTTCGCTTCCTTTATTTTATAGGATCAGGCAATGCCCTGCCGGGCGACAGCAGCGCCCGAATCTCGGACATGTCCTGAGACGCAGCAGCAGGCTTAGGCTGCACGGACGATTGGGCGGCCCGTGTTGGCGGCGGCGGCTTCTGAACGGCCGCCGCGGTTTTGGGCTTGGAGCGTTCGGCCGCGACCTCTCGTTTGATCCGTTGCCAAAGCTTCCGGGCACTCTCAGGCTTCGGCTTGTTCCCATAGCGATCGGTCAGGCCAGCCTCGCCGAACAGATCCGTCATGACCCGCCAGTCAGGAAATCGAGTCTCCAGTCGCTGTTTGAATGCGTCGTGGTTCTCTCTCATCCAGGCGCTCAACAGCGACTTGGACCGCAGAGAAGGCGACTGATCGATGGCGCTGAGAACGTCCTGACCGCGAGTCACGGGCGGGACATATCCGGGACATGGAGGTATGTCAGGCGGTACATACAGGGACTTGACGACACATGAAGGGACGTGGTGTAGGCTCGTGGTTAGTTGCAGCAGACCATGCCACTCGCTCACGCGAGTGGGGCATGAAGGAAGCGACCGGAAGGCAGCAAGCAAGAGGAAGCAAGAAGGAGAATAACAACATGGCGGGGTATCGGGAACACCGGTCGGCGGAACTGATCGCGATTGACGAACTGACGAAGCGGGTCAACGACATGCTGGATGACCAGCACACGATGCTCAAGATCCAGGCGAGTCTCGTCACGATCGTCGGTCAGATCAAAGAGGCGGTGACGCCGCAACCCACGGGCGGGGATGACCCGTTTGCCAAATTGATCGGCGAACTGCTGGCAACCTCCCGCGCGCAGGTGGAAGGTCTCGCGCGGGTCGAGCGTGCCTTGGCGGGGCAGACCCCCGAGTGACCTGCACCAGCTCCACCGGGGCGGCATCGCCAGGTGGTTGCCGCGGCTATGCGGAATACCTGTTGCGCAATGCTCTCGATATCGAGAGCACGCGGCGCGCGCGATACTACACCGTCGATGGCCCGGAATACGGGGTCGAGATGCGGGCGGACCTGTCGGCAGAGTTTGCGGCCAAGCTCGGCATCGATCAGTCCCGCCCGCTGCGGATGCAGGAATTCGCCAGCCTGATGAACGCCAGAGATACGGCGGGCGATTACATCGAGGGACGGAAACGACACAGCGCGCATCAGTCCGTCGCCTCGGTGTTCGGGTTGGCCGATGACAGGCTGCCCACGCCAGACGAAATCCGCAACGTGCTGGAAGGTCGGCGGGCCGATGGTCAGGCGCCTCGGTCAGATCGCGGCAACCAAGCGCTGCTGCCTGAAAGGCGCGTGGACAGCGCGATCAGGGCCTACAAGCGGGCGATCGGCGTCAACCCCGAGCGTGACGCCACCGATGCCGAGATCCAGCGCGTGGCAGACGCCAAGATCGATGTTGCCGACTATCGCAAGCACATTGGCTGGACAACGCCACAGACCGGATACGTCGACCTCACGTTCTCATCGGACAAGTCGGTCGGAAACGCTTACGCGCTGGCGGAAACGGACGCCGAGCGCGCATTCATCCTCGGTGCCGTGTCAGGCGCCATCGATGACGCCATGGCCTATGTCGAGAGCCAGATCGGATACGCCAGACGGGGGGCCGCCGGGACGGGTGTGCCAGAAAAGGCCGAGATGGCGGCGCCATCATCGACACCTACCGGACACACGGTGTCCGCGTCGCGGGCGCGCTGACCCGGCTTGATCGCGTGCTGGATTTGGACGCCAACGGCCGCCAGCGGGCCGTCTACACGACAGCCG
>JBEKLE010000460.1:0-5385 GCA_050010355.1 Rhodopila sp.
CTCCCTTACACGTTCGTCTAAGGGAGTTATAGACCCGTCGAATTCGGGCGCAAGCGGATAGTTCAGATTTGCGACGTGGCGGCTGGACTGAGAATCGCCCGACTCGTAAACCGTTTATTAACAAGTTCAAGTTATAACGAAATAGTAGCCAATTCGCTACCAATTGTGAGGCGGCCGATGCGGCGGGTGTTTTTAGGTCTGGCGACGGCAGCCGCAGGGATGTCGATGTTCCTGAAGGTTTTGTTGGGGGTGGCGGTTCACTTTTACACGGTGTTTATTGCATACACCATTTCCGGAGGCTTTGCTGCGTTCCTCACTCTAATCTTCCCCGGCATCAGCGAGATGTTTTGGGTCGCCTCAATTTATCTCCATACTGGCATGTTCTGGAACTATCTTACGATGGCATGCGCGGCATATCTCGCCACCGTAGTGGCGTTGATCTTCTCAATCAGCATGGTTGCGGCGGCAAGCGACTAACCTGTGGTCGCCTTGTGATGTCCGGCATCGCTCGGACTCTGTCGAATGCAGGCGCGCCACCCACTGCCGGTCAACGGTTCCTCCCCCCTTGCATCATCCAATCATTGAGTTCACTATTCTGTGAGCCGCAAAGGGTACGGATGTGATCGAAGGTAGCGGCGCAGGATGATCTGGAATGTCCCGCATGCGGATTTGGAAACTGACACCGAAAGACCCGTCTGATCCCGTATGGAAGGATTGGTCTTCGAAGCCGACGTTCGTTCGTGCCGATGCAGAGGGTGTGGCTCGAAAGTTAGCAGCCTCCCGTACGACTCAGGCGACCCCAATTCGGCGTGGGCAGCCGGTCCCACTCAATCCTTGGGAAACATTCGCATCGACATGTGAGGATGTGACTGAGCCGTACGCCGGTGTGTATTCAGTTGATGGTCCACCTGCGGTTTTGCGTCTTGGATAGCGTCCGACATGAACAGGATGCCTTGGAGGTGGTCGCCTTGTGATGTCCGGCATCGCTTGGACTCTGTCGAATGCAGGCGCGCCACCCAAACGGATGTTGTGCCTATCACGTGCCTAAGATGTTATTGATCGACGGGGTTTTTCGAGTTTTCTTTCGCTATATCAATAGTCTAATGGCAGATCGGCAAGGGAATCATAATCCCTTGGTCGGTGGTTCAAATCCGCCCGCCGCTACCATCTCGGTTTCCCGATCCGGCACCTTTCCAACAGCTTTGGCGGGCTGGTTTATACAGGTTCTCCCGGTTCCTCCTGGACGTTCAGTCGATAGCCGCTGCCTCGGAGACTGACCAGAAGGGTTGGATGGTCTGGTTCGGGCTCGATCTTGCGGCGCAAGCTGCCGACAACGCGGCGCAGATTCTGTCGTGCGCCGTCGTCCATGCCGCTCCAGACCTCGCTCAGGATCTCTTCGTGGGTTACCGACCCTCCGTTGGCATTAGCCAGCACGGCGAGCAGATCAAACTCCTTACGGGTCAGCGAGAGCGGCACCCCGCAGAGGCTGACCCGGCGCTCGAGCGAATTGATCTCGATCTCGCCGACGCTTGTCATCAACACCCGTGGCCCGAGGTGAACGCCGGCGCGATGCAGCAACCGCCGGGTCCTGGCAGCCAGTTCTTCGAGCAGGAATGGTTGGTCCAGACAGTCGTCGGCGCCGGCATCCAGGATTGCGCGCGGCGTCGCCAAACCCGCCCCCTTCGCCGGCATCAGTACGAGCATAGGCGCACGGGTCGCGGCATGGACGCGACTGACGAGAGCCGCGCCCTCCAGGTCACCCATTTCGGTCGACAAGATGATCACGTCGGGTGCGCTGCGCCGTAGCTGGTCGAGCACGGCGCGGCCACGGTCAGCGGTAATCACGGTGTAGCCCGCGTTGCCGAAATGCCTACGTAACAATCGGCGGATGCCAGGATCGGTGTCGGCAACCAATACCCGTGGGCGGTTCACCATGATTGCTTTATCGATACGAACTTTACCTCGGTTCGGGGGAAACGTTATTGCTGGCGGCCTGCACCTCCGTTCGATGCCACCAGCCGCCACCCAGCGCCTGAAAGAGTGCCGCGGTGTCGGTCAGACGGTTAGCCTGCGCCTGAACCAGCGCCAAACGCGCCAGCGCGTACGCATTCTCGGCGTTCAACAGGGACAGATAAGCGATCTGGCCGAGTTGTAACTGCCGCCGTGTGATATCCAGGCTGCGGGAGGCGGCACTGAGCGAGGCCGCGGCGGCCCGCAGGCCGTCTGCATCCGCTTGCAACGCCCGCATCGAGTCGGCGACGTTCTGGAACGCCGTCAGTACGGTTCCGCGGTATTGCGACGCCGCCTGGTCGAAAGCGGCCTGTGCGGCACGCTGCTTGTGCAGCAGTGTGAAGCCTTCGAACACCGGTTGGGTGAGGCCGCCGGCCAAAGTCCAGAAATTGGTCCCCGGCGTGAACAGGTTGGACGCACTGCTCGAACTGTTTCCGACCTGCGCGGTCAACGTAATCTGCGGTAGCCGAGCCGCGACAGCCTGGCCAACATTGGCGCTGGCGGCGTGCAGGTTTTCTTCCGCCTGGCGCACGTCAGGACGCCGTTTGACGAGGTCCGACGGCAGGCTGACGGGCAGGTCCACTGGCAATTGCAAGGACGCCAGATCGAAGGTCTGGGCGATTTCCTCGGTGGGGAACCGGCCCGCGAGTGCGGTCAGGGCGTCACGCTGCTGGGCGAGTTGTTTTTGCAGCGGCGGCAGCAGCAACTGCGCCTGGGCCAGAACGGCTTCCTGTGCCGCGATGTCGGCGCCAGCCACCTGACCCAGATTTTGCTGCGTTCTCAGGATCTTCAGCAGATTGCTTTCGATGCTGATGGCATCCTCGGTCGCCTTGATCTGCCCGCGCAGGGAAGCTTCCAGGATCGCGCCGGCCACGACGTTGGACGTGAGCGTGAGCCAGGTCGCCTCCAGCATGAACTTCTGATTGTCCGCCTGTGCCTGTAGCGCTTCAACGGCTCGCCGGTTGGCGCCGAACACGTCCGGCACGAAGCTCACGCTCAGCTGCGGAGTGATCAGGCTGTAGTAGGGGTTGCTGGTGGGGCCGGCCGGCGAAAGCGCTTCGACCGGCGTGAGGTTGCGACTAGCATCGATTCCGGCCGAGACCGACGGGTAGTAGAAACCACGCTGTGCGGCCACATTCTCCAGCGCTTGCCGCAACGCGGCTTGAGCCGCCGGCAAGGTTGGGTTGGCGGCCAGCGCCTGCGTGACCAGGGTGTTCAGCGGTTCCGAGTGGAACAGACGCCACCAGTCGGCGGCGATGTCGCTACCGGGCACGAAATGCTGGGCAGCACCGGCCTCAACGCGCGCCGAAGCGGTGGCCGCCGGCAGGGGTTGGGCGGTGTAGCCCTGGACGGTTGGCGGGGCGGGAGCCGTGAAGTCCGGTCCGACGCTGCATCCAACGAGCACGACAGGGACGAGGAGAGCGAACTTACGCATGACCGATCCAGTTTTTTTCATTCGGCCGGCTCGTGAGTGCCCTCGAGCAGGTCGCGGACAGCGGCGCGTTTGGAGAACAGATCGATCAGCACGGGCAATATGATCAGTATGAGAACGGGCGCCAGCAGGATGCCACCGACCACGACGAGCGCAAGCGGCTTCTGCACCTGTGAACCGATCCCATTCGAAAAAGCGGCAGGCAGCAGCCCGACGCAGGCGACGATGCAGGTCATCAGCACCGGCCGCATCTGCACCTGGCAGGTGCGCAGGATTGCCGCGGTGCGATCTGCCCCCGCCTCGATGGAGCCGTTATAGAATGTGAGGACGATAATGCCGTCCATCGCGGCAATGCCGAACAACGCGACGAAACCGATTGCCGCCGAAACGCTGAACGGTGTGCCGGTCGCATAGAGCGCAAAAATACCGCCGATCAGCGCCATCGGGATGACGCTGGCCGCAAGCAGCATGTCGATCAACGACCCGAAATTGATGAACAGCAGCAGGCAGATCAGCGCGATGGCGATCGGAACCACGATTTCGAGGCGGCTGATTGCCTCCTGCAGGTTGCCGAACTCACCCACCCATTCCAGGTGATAACCACCTGGGATAGTGACCGCCTCGTCGACTTGCTTCTGAGCATCCAGCACCGTGGTGCCTAGGTCGCGGCCGCGAACGCTGAACTTGATCGGGATGTAGCGTTCCTGGCCTTCCCGGTAGATGAATGAGGCGCCGGAGGTGAGCCTGACGGACGCAACATCGGTCAGCGGGATCGGGACAACACCATTTCCGTTCAGGTTGGGCGCACCGATCACGATGTGGCGGATTGTATCCAGGCTCTTGCGGTATTCAGGTGCCAGCCGGACGATGATCGGGAAATTCCGGTCCGATCCGTCCTCGTACAGATTTCCCGCGGCCTGGCCGCCGATCGCCGCCTGCACGGTGGTGTTCACGTCCCCCGGTGCAAGCCCGTAACGGGCGGCGCGGGCGCGATCGACGTCAATCCGTACGGTCGGCTGTCCCAGTTCCGCGAACACGCCCAGGTCGGCCACCCCAGGCACGTTGCTCATCACATCCTTGATCTTGTTGGCCGTCTTTTCGAGGACCTCGAGATCGCCGCCGTACAGCTTGATCGAGTTCTCGCCTTTCACCCCGGACGCAGCCTCCTCGACGTTGTCTTCGATGTACTGGGAGAAATTGAAGTCCACGCCGGGAAATTCATCATTCAGTCGCGTCGTCATGGTATCGACGAGTTTTTCCTTGTCCACACCGGCTGGCCATGTGTCGAACGGCTTCAAGGGGACGAAAAACTCGGCATTGAAGAACCCCGTCGCATCGGTGCCGTCGTCGGGCCTGCCGTGCTGTGACACCACCGTTACAACCTCGGGGTACGACTTCATGATGTTCCGCATCCTGTTGACGTAGGCGTCGCCGGCGTCAAGCGAAATCGATGTCGGCATCGTCGCGCGGATCCACAGATTTCCCTCTTCCAGCTTGGGCAGGAATTCAAGCCCCAAAGTCCGAACCGCAAGGCCGGCGAAGACCAGCAGCACGATCAGTCCGCCCAGGGTCAGAATCCGGTTGGCGAGCGCGAAACCCACGACCGGCTGATAGAGCTTGTGCATCAGGCGTACCGGCAGGGTGTCTTTTTCACTCTCCTGATCATGCAGGAACAACGCGCATAAAGCGGGGGTCACGGTAAAGGTGGCAAGCAAACCTCCGGCGATGGCGTAGGCATAGGTCTTTGCCATCGGACCGAAGATGTGGCCTTCGATCCCGCTCATGGTGAAAAGCGGCACAAAGCCGGCGATAATGATCGCGGCGGAGAAGAAGATGCCCTTGTTTACCTCGGTCGCTGCGTTGGCGATCACCGCGAACTTGCCGTGCAATTCGGCGGCCGAGCGGGTTCTTTGCACGACCGCGGATCGATGAAATCGTTGGCC
>JBEKLE010000461.1:0-5375 GCA_050010355.1 Rhodopila sp.
TTCTTACATTCCGATCCGTAATTAGAACGTATTCTGGGCCAGTTCATGTGGTAACGGAATAATCAGCCATTTCTGCGGGTTTCAGCCGAATCCGAACGCCGGAAAAACCCGCAACCAGTAGAAAGTCGGCGCAGCCGGCCCGGGCTGTAGCATCGGCTTCACTCGCGGCGCCAACATGGACGTCGGCGCCGGTTCTGCAACGGCGCAGCGAATACAGAACCTGACCAACCGCTGAGTGGTGCTGGGTGTAGCGGCCCTGGTGGCCCTGTTAATAGACTCCCAGCAGCCGCAGCAGAATGACGATCACAACGATGGTCAGCAGGATGCCCACCAGGTTGTTCGGGGGTCCACCGCCACGGCGAAATGGTCCGGCATAATAGCCACCGCCGCCGCCGATCAGCAGAATGATGATGATGATGAGCAGGATCGTCATAGGTGTACAGCCTCACTACAGGCTTCGGCACAGTTGTTCCTCCGCTCAAAATCCGTCGTGGTCAAGTTGAAGGGCAGAACGCCGGACGATCCCCCTGCCCTGCCACCGGCATCGCATGCCAACGCCCGACTGTTACAATTCTCAGGAAGGCCCAGATATGGCTTGAGCGCGGCAAACGCCCTTGGCCGCCGCGCGCAGTAGCTTGATCTTCAGATCGAGAATGATGGGCGTTTCCATGACCGCCGGCCGGAGCGCCTCCGCAGCGGGCTCTGTGCGTTGGATCGTGATGTGACCGAGGAAAGCAACAAGCTCGGGATCGGTCAGCACGTTTCGCAGCATCCATTTCCGAACTTGTCGATTATTTCGTTGGCTTCGGCCGACGCTGGGGCCGTCCGGGCAGACTAAATGAGCAGGAAGGTCGCCAGCACGCGGTGCTCGTCGCTGTATCGCTTTGGGGGCCTGCCCGCCTCGATTATTCGTCGCAGGCCCGTGCTCGCACCACCCTCCAGGTGACCCAGAGCCCGCTCGGCCCGGCCATAGAACCAGTCGCGGCAGGCCTGATGTTTGAGACTCGCCCCAGGGACGATCTTGCCCGAGCGCAGATTGTAAAGACCGCCCATGACCGCGGAACCATTTGTGGACACCAGATCGGTGTTGGCGCTGGCACTTCGGGCCTAGCACGTCGCAGGCTGCCAGCCGACAGGCTTAACATGCTGTTTAATATAATATTTTCGGAGATTACAGCCGCTGTGACAACTAATTACTCACGTTACCCGATTTTCCTTCCAAAACCCTCTTGCAGAACTCCTCCCAAAGGCAATCGGATTTTGAATTCTCGCTAGCGTGCAGTTTTGTACAGATCGTGTGGTGACCCCATCAACCGGCTTGACCGCGTCGCTATGCTGTCTCAGGCTTCGCCTGAGACGGTCGCCATGGCATCGAACCGGCAAAGCAGGGCCGCATCAGCAATCGGGTCAAATACCGATGCGAAACCTGCAAAGCATAGGCCTTATGCCGGTTTTGTCCGCAAGGGCTCGTAAGCGGTACTGGCAGTATCACCACTCTCGTCTCGGCAGGTCATCATGCAGCCATTGCCATGACCGGATTAACGATCTCGCCGTCTGACAAAGGGCTGCGCGGCGGTCTGGCGATAATGGCCGGACACGGTGGTGGGTCGTCGTCGTCATCATCCCTGGACCGGCGCCGCAAGGCAATTTTCGGCCACGAAACGGGACGCCTGCGTTGACGCTGAACCAATGGCCGAATCCAGGCAGGCGCGTGCCGGCCAATCCTGACATCATCATCATCCAGAGCACGCAGCGCGCGTAAGACATCATCGACCCGGACAATCGCGCCGTTGTCCAGTTGACGGAGTGCAGGCAGGTCGCGGACGGCGCGAGCATCGGAGGCCCATGAAGCTAATAGTTCTCGCTTCTGTGCGCGCGTAAGCTGCAAATTGCTCATCACGTCGTCGGGGTGCATAAGCGCGGCCGTGACGGACAGCAACGGCTCAGGGCAGGCGTTGTCGATACAGAGATCAATGTGATGGTTTCTATCCATTTCAATCTCCCTGTTCAGGTGCCTCCCGGGCTCCTTGTCCGGGAGGCTGAGATTGCGCATCAATACGGGAATCAGGCTGCCTTCCGCTCGCCGCCGATCCCATGGGCAATTTCCGGCGGGCGGTCCTGCCTTGAAAGGGTGGCGGCGGGCGAGACAACCTCGATCCGGCGCGGCTTCAACTGCTCGGGCACTTCGCGCAGCAGTTCGATCACAAGTAAACCATTCTCCAGATTGGCCGCAGTGACTTTCACATGGTCGGCGAGACTGAAGGACTGCTTGAAACTGCGGAACGCAAGACCCCGGTGGAGCATCTCCTGATGATCCTGCTCGGTTCCCTTCTGCCCGGAAACCCATAGGGTGTTGCCTTGCTGGGTCAGTTCGATCTCGCTTGGGCCGAAGCCGGCTATGGCCATGCTGATGCGATACTGGTTCTCGCCGCTTCTCTCGATGTTGTACGGCGGCCAGTCTGGCCGGGTGCTGTTGTCCAGCATGTCGAACAGCCGATCAAAGCCGACGGTGGACCGAAACAGCGGAGCAAAATCGTATGTTCTCATAACCACATCCTCCTGGAAGCAACATGGGTACGAACGCCGTCTCCGACGACGCTTTGCCGAGCCGCTTGGCCCCGGCGACCGGTCAGGTATTTTGTGAAACTCCGCGCTTCAAGAGGGTTCCTCAAAAAATTTGGCGGCCTCGTTCAGGACGATCACGCGCGCATGCCGGCTCATGTTCCGCGCGTGGTCGATCCGGCGAAGGGAGTGGTCAACATTGGGGCCACGACAAAAGTAGTTCGCCGGTGTCCGAGCCGGATCCCTTGGCAGCGCGAGCCTCGGATTGTCACAGCGGCGTGACCCGAGGGACAGCCGGCAGCATGGTAGGACCGAAATCAGGGGGGTCAATTCAAGTGAGCAAATCCGGGTCGAAGTCGGCCACCGTCGTCAGCGGTCCGGGGTGGCTTGCCGGAACTTTTATCTATGCGATTGGCGAACGGCCGTATTTTTCGAAAAGCAGGTTTAGCGCTTCGTTTACAAGCTCATACTGGTCCTTATCCTCATCGAGCGCGATTTGAGCGACCTGCTTACGCACCACGGGATCGACCCATTGCGTGATGGAGACTTTGCCTTCACGGCCTTTCTGACGAAGCGCCCCCACTCGATGGGGTTCTTTGCTATCCGTAGCAGATGACGCACGCGACGGAATAACGTCGGTCGGCCGCATGACGGCATGCTCGTCCTTGACGACCCTTAGCCCACTGAGGAAATCGGAACTGGGTTTCTTGCTCATGCCGCAACCTTTTTAGCTGACAAGCCGACAAGTCCACTAACCCACTTGTGGAACTTGTGGGCCTCGCGAGCCGCCTTCCCCTCCGGTTCGTATTCTTGCGCAGAGTGACCGCTGATCAGACATCGGCTGTAGGCGACGCGATCACCCATGCGAATGGGGCAGATCTCGATCTTGAATTCCGCTGCGATGGCCCTCTCTGTCCCAAGCGCGGCACTCCCTTGAACCGACACACCGTTCAGCACCGCATACGTCGGCTTCTTGATGTGCTTCAGGAGGTCGGTCGTCTTCCGCATGGCTCGAAGATCCATAATAGACGGCTGGCACGGAACCAAAATGAGGTCTGCGGCCCGGGCGGCATCGAGAGCGGTTCCCTCGCTGTGCGGCGCAGTGTCCAAAATGACGACATCGGCCCCCCTGCCCTCCAGCTCCTTGAGCACCTTCGGCAGCCGACTCGACGGTATGGCGATCACACCGGGCATTTCCTCCTCACGGAAATCCTTCCACTCGGCGGCCGACGCCTGGGGGTCGAGATCGAGAATGGCGACGTTCAGGCCATCTGTGGCAAACGCTACAGCCAGGTGAATCGCCAGCGTCGTTTTGCCCACGCCGCCTTTCTGGCTGATGAAAGATATAGTTTTCATAGACCACTACTCCTGATGGCTTTGCATACTAGCCTACGGGGCCACTAGTCGGCTAGCTGATTAGTCCACATGTCATCAAAGTGCTTAGTCTCCAAGTCCACAAGATGGTAAGCGCGCTGAAAAATAGACCAACGAGAGCCGCAGGACATCAAAAAATAAGGGAGGCCTCCAACCGTTAGATATCTAATCCACTAGTCGTCTTGATGCTTAGATGACTAACTGACTAAGTGACTTTCAGGCCTTCACGCGACAGCGATGCGCTAGCCGCGCTAGCCGCGCTCGCCGAGCACGATCCCGAACACCCGGATCCTTCCGCCCCATCCCGTGTCCACCACCACCGCGGCCGATCTCACAACCGGCATTCCATGTGCTGTCCGCGCCGGAGCCGAAGCCGCAGCGATTACGCCAAGAAGAAGGACGCGGCTTCGACGCAGCAGGGTTCGCAGCCGACTTCCGGCTGTTCGCGGCGTGGTGCGAGGTGAACGACCTCCCGGGCATGCCGGCGACTATCCGAGCGTTGCGGCCTACATCGCCGTCGAGATATCGAAGGGAAGCCAGTTATCAGACAGGACCTGGCGGCGGCCTAACTCGACGGCCGAGTCGCACCATTCCGCTCGACCAAAGTTATCCACAGGCAAAAGTTATCCCCCGGACTCCACCGACGTGGATTCGGACCCTACCGACGCGACTCGCGGTTATCCCCCGGACTCCTCCGACGAATCTAATAGATTAAATCTAATAGCTTTCTAAATAGCCCCGTCGGTAAAGTCCGAATTGCCGGACGGCCGAGATCCTGCCAGACCCAACCCATGGGTGAGGTTCATCAGCTGATTTTGCGGGAAGGCATCGAAGGCGCCCGCAGCATGGCCGAGACAAGGGCCGAGAGGCAGGCCGTGGAGGCTGCCGGCATCATCCTTGCCGAAGAGGTATCCAGGCTAGGCATCACCCATGCCGGCTTTGCCATGACGTCCTTGCCGCACAAACGCATTGAAGATCCCCTTTGGCGGCGACAAGGGCCTCACACGACGCTTCTGGTGGAATCAGGCCGCACAGGCAGTGGTGGCTGGATCGGAGTGCCCTACGGCTCCATGGCGCGGCTGATCTTGCTGTATTTGCAGACAGAAGCGATCAGGTCCAACGACCCAGAGGTCGAACTGGGTCGGTCTATGCATGCCTGGCTATCTCGTATGGAGATCAGCGCCGGTGGGAAAAACTACAAATTAGTGGGTGAGCAGGCGCGTCGGATTTCTGCGCGTCGCCTGACGTTCGTGACCGAAGTGCCTGGCGCTGAATTCAGGCAGAACGGCGCATTCGTGCAGAACGCAATCACGCTCACTAATTTGACAGAGTCGAATTACTTGGCACATTTGTTGCCCCGTCACGACGCCGCCTCCCTGCGTTGAGCGCGGAAACGAGACTCGATGGCACCGCGTCTGCGTTCGTGTCGCTGGTTAATT
>JBEKLE010000462.1:0-5351 GCA_050010355.1 Rhodopila sp.
GGATTCGGCTGTGGAAGCAGGGCATCCGTGATCTGGTGATGGAAATCTGCTGCGCATTGCATAATTTCCGGGTGCGCCTGGGGCCATGGCAGCCGATGGTCTAATCGGGATAAACTCAATTGAACCGGTTACGTTGCACGGCCAGGTGCCGCAGCCGCGCCGTTGTTGTCATGAGGTCCTGGAGCAGGTTCGCCGGGTGGGGTCTTCTTGTCGCGCTTGGGTCCCAGCTGAAAGAACGCCTGGCCGCGTTCGGTCCCCATCGTGAGGGCTTCGGGTTTGTCCTTGGCCTGATCGAGGGCGGCGAGGAGGATGCCGGCGAGGGCCCCGATGGGAGGCTGTCGGCGCCGATGAACTGGACGAGTTCGCCGAGCTGGATGGTTTGTTGAGTTTTGACCTTCTTGGCCTTCTCGGAGAGTGCCAGAAGTTCGGCGTCGATGTCGCGGGGTGCGATGGCCATCTCACTCTCCCGTGTATTTGGTCGGGGGGTTCGAGCGAAACGCCAGCATGATCTGACGGTCTTCCGGATGCGCCTGCCGGGCCGCATCCCAGCCGGTGATCACCGCTGGCTTGGCGTCATCCAGCGTGGCGTGCCCCCGGCACCATCCCGGCCGCCTCGTACGTGATTGAGAAAACCACCGAGTCCTGGCTCGCGCCATCACCCATCGTATCTCGGTACCGCCATTGGCATCGGCGCCTCCGCCGCTTGTAAAAGGCAGATCTTGGTCGTCGACGACATAATCGGCCTGTTCACCGAGTTCCGTCCGAATTTCGTTCAGCGCCATGCCGAGGTGGCTCAGTCGACCGAGACGGCAGTTCGCGAATACAGCGCGAACGTGCAGGCGCGGCAGTTTCCAAGGTCGGAGCATGTTTTTGGAGAGGCTCGTTCGTAATGAGGCCAGAACTACCCAGCGAAGCCGGACATTCCGCCCGACCCGAGATGTATAACGATCAGATCGGCTCTTCGTTTTTTTGAGGTAGTCGCAACACCCCTGGTCCCGCTCTAAATCCCCGGATAACATGACATTCCGTTAGTTAGATCAGTTAGATCCGATGTCCCGCGACGAGGTAATGCGAGTGCCGTTGCGGCTTCATCGCGATCACACCTTCCGGGAAATCCGAAAGTCTTGCCCGCTCGCGCCTTTCACTACTCCATCCGGATGGTCCTGCAACCCTGCAACGAAGGCGCGGCCGTTAACATTGACGCAAATCATTGCGTGCCCCCTTGCACACTGGCTTCTGTCGTAGGCGGTAACGCGAGGTTGAGCGATGGCCCGACCGTCTGTGTACATTCCCGGACAATCCGCGCCGGCGTCCGGGACCTACGAACAGATCAACGTCTTTGGCTCGCCGACCGGGGTACGGGTTACCGTGGCGGAGGGTCAACCGCTGCCGACGGCGCCGGTCGGCCACAACTGGGCAATTGCTGACGTGGCGGAAGGTGACGCCAAAAACCTTATGCAAGCGCCGGCTGGATTATTCGAAGTTGACAAAGGTCTTTAGCTTTTCTGGCTTAAGCTCGATGGCGCGTGCTGTGACTCTGCGAAGCAGGCCCGCCCGCTCCAGCCGAGTGAAAGCGCGGGTCACGGTTTCCGCCGAGGTGCCAAGATAATCGGCGATGTCATAGCGGTTCATGGGAACGGTAAGAACCCGTGTGTTCTGGTCAAAGTAGGTTTCATGAGCTGAGCAATCGATCAGGAATATACCCAGCCGTCGTGGGATGTCGAAGCGCCCCATGACGATGATTTGCCGTTGGGCGTGTCGCAGATCATGAATTGCTTTGATCAGGAAGCGATCCTGGATCTTTGGATTTTTCAGCAGAAAGCTCTCGAGCTTGGCGGCTTGAAACCGGTAGACCCTGGCAGGAGTGACCGTCTCGGCTGAATTGACGTATTTTGCTTCCTCGGTGAGGCCGAAAAGGTCGCCCGGCCAATGAAAGGCGACAACCTGACGCTCGCCATTACGCAGCGAATGACAGATCCTGACTAATCCCGCCGTGAGGAGGTAGACGAAATTCGCGTCGCCACCTTGCGGGAAAATCAACGAACCGGCGGTCCTGAAGTCAATGATCTGCGCCAAGCGCCCGAGTTCGGCCCTTTCGGATGTCGAAAGGGCGATATGCGGTGCCTCTTCGCCGGGCTGACGGGGCCGACCACGGGCGGCGCGTATCCGAACGTCGGCATACCCGCGATGGCCCACCGGGGTCGAAAGCGGAACGGTCACGTCAGTTCCTCCCCGGCCATGGTGCTCGACAGACGGTCATTCGCTCTTGTCCTGGGGCCCGAAATTTGTGGCCCTCCGGCTGACTTTTGTCAGCGCGGCCGACCGCCATTGTGAGCACCTTCGGCGGACCTCTAACAACTTAGCCTTGATCTGGCGCAAAAGAAGGGGTTGGCTGGCAATGGCGGAGATGGCCAATCCTTGGACGGTGTGCTCGGCAATCGTCTCCGGCGCGCAGGACGCGATCATAGGCCGGCTGTTGGACGGCACGATCGCGAGCTGGAACGCCGGGGCGCAGAGGCTTCTCGGCTATACCGCCGAAGAGGCCATAGGGCGATCGGTTGCACTGCTGGCAGCGTGGCCGCGCTCGCAAGATCTGCTCGCCGCGATACGACGGGTTCAGCGCGGTGAGCGGGTTCCGCCATATGAAGACGCGTTTCGCTGCAAAGATGGCAGAACCCTTCTCGTCTCGGTGGCGCTGTCACCTGTCATGGGCGGACCCCGGCACCTTGTCGGCGTCTCGCAGATTGTCCGGCCCGTCATGGCCGCTGCGAGCCCGGTGGCGTCGGGTCGCGCCGCGATCGAAACCAATACGTCAGATCACGAATTGCTGGATCTGTCCCGATTGGGTGGCATTGGCCAAACGGCGGGGGCGCTGGCCCAGGAGCTGACCCAGCCTCTGACCGCGATTGCAATCTATCTCGACGCCGCACGCCGGTTGTTGCATGGAGGCGAGGCGCGCAGCGCCGCAGCGTTAGCGACTGCCATAGACCGAGCGGACGGCCAAGCGAGACGAGCCGCACAACTCATCCGGCACGTCAGGTCGTCCCTGTCCGACGCTAACGGCGAGCGCCGGCTTGTCCCGATCCGAGCAACGATTATCGAAGCCAGCGAACTTGCCGCCATCGCGGCCCGCCAGGCTGGGATTGCGGTCGATCTTGAGCTTGATGCGGATGCAGCCTTGCTGATCGATCGTATCCAGATCCGGCAAGTCGTGTTCAACCTCATGCGCAACGCGATGGAGGCAATGTCTGAGATGCCGCATCGCAGACTCCGCGTCTCAACGGATCGGACCGAGAGCCATATCGTCGTCAGCATCGCCGATACAGGTCCCGGCCTTCCTCCCGAGGTCGCGGCGCGATTGTTCCAGCCCTTCGTGACGACGAAGACGGATGGCATGGGTATCGGACTTTCGATCTGCCGAACGATCATCGCCACGCATGGCGGCGAACTCTGGCTGGATTCTGGGGTCTCGCCCGGCGCCACCTTCCGGTTCAATTTGCCGCTCCCACCAATGGATCTCATGGATGAGGGTGGATACCAGAGGGCTGACCACGTTTGGTATGCCCGAAAAACCTCGGGAGAATACGTTGCGGACGATGAGCGACGTGGCGTTCCTATATCCAGACTTCGATGATGACCGGGTCATCGGCTGGGGCACGTGGCTTTCGGGCGAGGCCGCGCGGCAGCTTGAACATGTGCGTTGTTTTCACGATGATGGCCTTTCAACCTTTGTCGGCGAACAGGCGTTGGAGGATCGTATCATCCAGCGGCATCAACCCGATGGAGAGCACATTCTCCCGCGCGTCCACCTTGTCATCGCGCTTTTGAAGCGATGGCTATTGGGAACGCATCAAGGAGCCGTCCGCCACGTCCACCTCGACGACTATCTCAACGAGTTAGTCTTCCGCTTCAATCGGCGCAAATCAGCATCGCGGGGAAAGCTTTTTTACTGCCTCGCGCAGCAGGCCGTTCAGGCTGCGCCAGTCACTTACGCTTCCCTCAGCAAACACAACATAGAGGCCGGTTGTGTCAAAGGGTAGGGCAGATAACTTCTTGATGGCGGATAACAAAATAATTCCGCGCAACTCTATTATGAAAGGACTTGATCGATGAGGTATACCGCGCTTGAACTAACCCGCAGTGCAGCCGCTCCGGTTGAAACAATGCTCACCGCAGCCAAGGATCTGTTATCCGGCCCGCTCAACCCACTGGCCAATACCTTGCCGGGACGGATCCCCGTCGCAGCGCTCGAGTCTGTCATTCGTCTCATCAAGCCGTACCACAAGCAGGGCTACGATTATGGGACCTTCGAGTTCAACGGCCAACCGGTGACGATACAGGAAACGGTCGCCGTCGAGAAACCCTTCGGCAATCTTCTTCGTTTTGAGCGGGCCGGTGGCAATCCGGGTGCGCCCAAGGTGCTTTTCGTTGCAGCCATGTCGGGCCATTTCGCGACGCTATCGAAAGATACTTTCCGTGAATTTTTACCCGATCACGACGTGTATGCGACCGATTGGGTTGACGCGAAGACGGTTCCGGTATCGAAGGGCCGCTTCGGATTCGAAGAATATATCAGTTATCTGATCGATTTTATCGAACATATTGGTTCGGATGTGCATGTGATCGGCCTGTGTCAAGCGGCGGTGCCGGCGTTGTGCGCTTCGGCCATCATGGCCAAGACGAATCATCCAGCCAGGCCGAAAAGCCTATCTCTGTTGGCCGGCCCGATCGATATCGCCGTCAATCCCAACAAGATCACAAAATATGTCGAGTATTTTCCGATGGGATTGGTCGAGAAATTGGCCATACAAACGGTTCCCGGCGGTCATGCTGGAAAGGGGCGACGCGTTTATCCGGGCGTTTTGCAGCTTGGCGCATTCGCCTCGCTGAATCTGACCATGCATATGAAAAAACATTTGAAATTCTTCAAGGACGTTGCCCTGGGCGATGATGCTTCGGCCCAGAAGCATCGTGATTTCTACAATGAATACATGACGGTGATGGATGCACCGGTAGAATTCTGGGATGAGACCCTTAAGCGCGTTTTTGTCGAGCGCTTGTTGCCAAAAGGTGAGATGACCTATCGCGGAGAAAGGGTCGATTGCAGCGCAATTCGCGACATAGCCCTGCTGACGTTGGAAGGCGAGAAAGACGATATGGTGGCCTTGGGCGTCACCGAAGCAGCCCATAGCCTGTGTTCATCGCTGTCGGATGATCAACGTGAGCATCACGTGCAACCGGGAGTCGGTCACTACGGGATTTTCAACGGCTCCTCTTATCGCCGTGAGGTGGCCCCAAAAATCAAAGCGTTCATTCAGGCCAGGGCTGATTAACGCTCCGTGTTGCAATAA
>JBEKLE010000463.1:0-7246 GCA_050010355.1 Rhodopila sp.
GGCTCGCCATGGCGCCCGTAACCGTGTTGCCTTCCCGGTTTACCCACCCGGTCAGCGCTCGAAAGTCCGCTTTCGCGGCTCAATACCCAGCCCACGACTCCCCTCACCAACGCTTCACCATTTGACCTCGCGATCAGTGGCGCATGGCACGGGGCCGGTGTGGCAGGCCACGCCTTCACCGTATAGAACTTGCATCTACTACTCCTTGCCGGCTTTTCCGGCGCACGGGCAATCGGGTGAAAGATCGCGCCGCACACCTCTCCCTCGAACTGCCCCACCATCAGGCCGCCGCGGGAAACGAAACCCGTGTGGATGCTGGTGCTGGCATCACGCAATTGCTGGTACCTTTCCGGGCATTATAGCATCGCTCGAAAGCCCTCCCTCCGCGGCCCTTCCCGCCTCTCGTTCTGCCTCCCTGTTTAAGAATGTCCTCTCGCCAACAGCGCGCCCAGACCCCGAACTGGCGCTCCAGATGCGGAAAGCGCATCGAAACCCAGACGGCTGCCGCACCCAGCCTCCGTTGAGGTCCACACGATTGCCGTATGCCAGCAGACCCTCATCAAGCGCCCCGTTTCGGGCCGCCGGCGCCCGCACGGGAATGCTGGCGAAGGCGGCGAAACTGACGATGGGCGCACCGGACCGGGCGGCCGCGCCGAATGTGCTGTCCGCGCTCCACCACTGCGGAAAGAACGCCGCAACCGGGCGGTTCGGCACTGGCGCGAGGGCGGTCATGCCACTCAGCCCCAGGCTGGCGGCCATGACGGCATACGGTACGATACGAAACAGATGATGGTGCATGGTGGCCGGTTCTCTGGCACAGCATTCTTAAAATCCCGTTACAGCAGGGAGGCCGCCGACATTGACCGACGACGAAGACGACGACGGGCCGCCGCGCCTGCCCGGTGGGAAATTCCACATGACCCCGCGGGGCCACGAACGGCTCAAGGCCGAACTGGCCACACAGCGCACCGCCCGCCACCGCGTGGTCGAGATCGTCGCCTGGGCCGCAAGCAACGGTGACCGCAGCGAGAACGCCGACTACAAGGAGGGCAAGCGCCGCCTTCGCGAGATCGACCGGCGCCTGCGTTTTCTGACCGCCCGCCTCGCCCATGCCCTGGTCGTCGATCCCGCCGAACAGACCCAGCGCGACCGGGTCTTCTTCGGCGCCACCGTCACCTATGCAAACGAGCGCGATGAGGCCGTCACCGTGACCATCGTCGGCGTCGACGAGGCCGATATGGCTGCGGGAAAGATCAGCATCGGCTCACCGGTCGCGTTGGCGCTGCTGCGGGCCCGCCGCGGCGATGAGGTATCCGTGCGCACGCCCCGCGGGCCGGAGATGCTTGAGATCCTCGAGATCGCCTATCCGACCCAGCCGTCGCATCCGTAAATCTCTACGTCAGCCCTGCCACCCCGCCTTGCGAAGGCCGTCGAGCATATGTTCGTAGTCCTCCGGGCGGTGCCATGGGACCCGATTGCCGACGAAGCGGTCAAACGCCTTCGGGTCGGTCGTCATGGCCGCATGTAAAGCCTCGCGCGCGTCATCAGCCCGGCCAAGCTGCCCGAGCGAAGCGGCCAACCAGCGGTAGGGCATCAGGTTGTTCGGAAAACGCGTGATCGGATAACGCGCAATCGTCCGCCGCGCGGCGTCCGCCGCCGCCGCATAATCGCCTTCGAAATAGTAGGAGATTGCGATCACGTTCAATCGGCCCGAATCCGAACCAATGGAAGAACGCGGATCAAGCTGCATGGCGGTCAGCAGAGCATCCCGCCCCTCGGCCGGCCGCCCGTTGAAAATCAGAAGGCTCCCCTTGAGCGATATCGCACCGGCTAAATGCGGGCTGATTGCAAGAGCCTGCATCGCGCACTCCCAGGCTTCGTCACGACGACCGGACAAGTGTGCCACAAACCCCAGGGCGATTTGCACGTAGACATCTTGCGGATCAATCTCGGCTGCCCGACGTACCCAAACCCCTGCCAGTCTCAAAGCGTCGTCAAGCGGGCGCTTCGCATAGGCTTGACCCGATTCGCAATATGCGACGGTCAAACGCAAGTAGGCAGGCACAAACGTGTCGTCCTGCGCGATTGCGCGGTGGAAGAACTCAATCGCGCGCTCATTGTCGGCGGCATTGTATTTTGCCCAGTGCCACAAACCACGCTGATACGCCTCCCACGCGCAAAGGCTTTCAGGCGGCTTGCGCAGGACGCGTCGCAATTCGGCATCCGCGACCGCCGGATGGATCGCAGTCGTCACCGCAGTCGTAATGCAGTCCTGCGTCGCGAACAGCTCGGTGCCGTCGCAATCGTAGCGCTCAACCCAGATATGGTGGCCGGTTTACGCATCGATAAGCCGGGCGCCGATCCGAACCCGGCCGCCGCCCGGCGCACGCTTCCCTCGACGACATAGCGCACACCCAGTTCCCGCGCCACCTGCTTCACATCGACCGCTCGATTTTTGTAAGTAAAGGAAGAATTGCGCGCGATAACAAACAACGACCGGCTGCGCGAAAGCTCGGTGATGATGTCGTCCGCCACGCCGTCCGAGAAATACTCCTGATCAGGATCTCCACTCATGTTGGTGAACGCCAGCACGGCGATCGAAGGCTTGTTCAGCAGCGGCGCAGCCTCTGAAGCACCTTGCGGAAAAGACCGCTCGACCGCTCCAGTCGCGGTGGCGGCTTCACGGCCCCGCAATACAAACGCCTCCACCGGCCGGGCAATGTTCTTCAGAGCAAGCGCCCCAAGCGCCTCGAACACCAGATCGAGACGCCCATGCACGTGATCGCGCACGACGCGCGAAACGCAGATCCCGCCCGCCGGACAAGCGGCCTGCAGGCGCGCCGCCACATTCACCCCGTCGCCATGCAGATCCGTGCCATCCGCGATCACGTCGCCAATGTTGATCCCGATACGAAACCGAATCGCCCGGTCCGCCGGCTGGTCCCCATCAAAATCAGGCACTTGCGCCTGTATCTTCATGGAACATCGCACCGCCCCGTCGATACTGTCGAACACGATCAACAGCGAGTCGCCTCCGGTTTGCACGACACGCCCGCCATGCTCGAGGATCGCCGGGTCGAACAAGCCACTGCGCAGGCTCCGAAGCCGTTCGAGCGTTCCGATATCATCCAACGCAATCAGACGGCTGTAGCCGACCATGTCGGCATAAACCACGGCGATCAGCTTCCGCCCGCCAGGCGCCAGTCCGATCAGGTCCGATGAGCCGATCACAGACATCGTGTAAAACTATGCCCTCGAATCGTTGCGGCAAACGAAACACCAGCCAGCGCCGGACCGGCCATCCGCAACGCGTTGCGACCGACACGTCAGCGGAACCCGAAGCCTGGACTGAAACATACCACAGCGCGCTGCCGCACGCGATGCCATGCCATGCCGCCGGCAGTCCAGCGCAACCGGGCGAACAAAGCCGAGGCGCTGCCAACGCCGGCCGTGGCCGCCAAACATCAAGTCCAGCCCAGGCATTCGTGCGATTCTTCGTGACCTTCGTGGCTTTGTGGTAACCATGCTTCAATCGACCGCACTGTGCCGTCCAGGCGCGCGACCGTAATCAGGGTCGCCATCGAAAGCCTTCAGGCTTGATCAACGACAAACAATGCGCTCAAATGCGATCTCCCGTCGGGTGACGCATCATGCAAAGATGGGTTTTAGAGCAGAATATCGCACGATTCCAAGAATACCTCGCCGCTGAGACCGACGAGGCATCGCGCAGCATACTTCAATCCCTGCTGCTGCAGGCGGAACGCGAGCTGGCTCTGCTCAAATCCGCCTCGTTCGGTGCCCGCGTTGGGCTGGCGCCATTTGCAAACGGCCAGACGCCGCGGGATAATCATAACATCAGCCAGTTCCGGCGCGATCTTGAGAAAGCCCCGGTCCCGTGCCTGCTCCTGCACCCTGGGCGGGGCCTGCACATCGTTGATGTCAACGACACTTATGCCCGCGCCACCATGATCGACCCGGCTGTTGTGGCCGGCCGGCGGATGTTCGATGTGTTTCCGGATAACCCCGACGATCCCTACGCCGACGGCGTCAGCAATTTGCTTCGTTCCTTGCAGATCGCGGCCGGAACCGGCCTCTGCCACAGCATGAAAATCCAGCGCTACGACGTGCGGAACGCGGATGGAGTCTTTGTCGAACGCTACTGGCGTCCGCGCAATACGCCCATTCTGAATGATGACGGACAACTGCTTTATCTGCTCCACCGCGTGGAGGACGTGACGGGCAAGGTCATGTACAATCCACTTCACCGGCCTGTGATCGGATAAAATGGCAGCGTCGGCTTCCACGGGCTAGCGCCACCAGACAACAAACAATACGAACAAACGATAAGCCCGCCTCCTCGCTGGCCCTCCGCCGCGAGACGGCCCGGACGGGCACTCACCGCGTCGCGACGAAGAACAGCCTGGGAAACGGCAGCAACACGCTGCCATCGGGCAGGGCGGGGTAAGCCTCCCCGATGGCAGCTTCATACCGGGCAAGAAAGCTGACCCGCTCCGTCGCATCCAGCGGATCAAGAAACGGCCGCAGGCCGCTGCCCTTGAACCATTCCACGACCGCGCCGGCGCCACCGGTCAGGGCGTGGTGGTAGGTGGTGCGCCAGATGTCCACGGTCGCGCCGGTATCGCGCAACAAACGATAGTACCACGCCGCGCCCCGCCTCGCCGCCCGGGACTGGTAGGCCCCCGCGAGCTTGTCCGCCCAAGGGCCGTCCGCGGCGAGTTCGCGCATGATGCAATGCGCCGGCTCATCCAGGTTGTCCGGCATCTGCACGGCCAGGCTCCCGCCCGGCGCCAGCCTGCCGACCAGCGCCGGCAGCAGCGAGACATGATCGGGCACCCACTGCAGCACCGCATTGGCCAGGATCACGTCGAACGGACCCGGATCCCGCCACGTCGGGATGTCGCCGATCTCGAAACGAATGTGCGGCAGCCGCTCTCGCGCCGCTTCGATCATGTCGTCCGAGCTGTCCAGTCCCGTAACGACGGCGTCCGGAAACCGCGCCGCAAGCTGCTCGGTCGAATTGCCGGGCCCGCAGCCGATGTCCACGGCAGCAGCCACCTTCGCTGTCGGGATGGCCGCCAGCAGATCCCTGACGGGACGGGTACGTTCGTCTTCGAACTTGGTGTATTGCGTCGCCGACCAGCTCATAGAACGCTCCAAGCACCAGGGTGAGAACGGCCGCGCACGGCCCGCGATCAATAGCCCCGACCTGGCGCAGCTTCCAGCCCTGACACGGCCCCGCCGTCCATTCGTCCCGGCGACCGCGGGCCCGCCATCCATGCCTTTGATTACGCGAGGCGGAGAGTCGCAAAGGTGCATCACCAGCCAAACCACCAACGACTTGGGCAGCACCCGCACCAGCGCGGGATCACGCCGCGGAATCCCGATCTGACAGGCATGCCGGGCATTGGATCAGCTATATGTCCGGTTGGAACGGGGATTGACGATCAGTCCCGAAGTTCGACTTGAGGGGATCAGTCGTATCGCGCGCATGCTGATCCCCCCAAAGTCAAGTCACCGACCAATCCGCTTCAGGCCCAGTGAATGCTCGTTGTGGGCATCGTGGCAAGGCCCTTAAGATCCACCCCGGCCCCCAGCGAGCCGAACGTCAACATTGTCCCGCCATTACCGTCCGATGCCGAGACAAGCGATCCTTTCAGTGCGCTGTCGATCGTCAGAATGTCGCCTTTTGCCGCCGCGAAATCCTCCACGGTGAGAAGGGCGTTGCCGCTGTGGTAGATGTAGCTGTCCGCACCTGTCCCGCCTGTTACATCCAACGTGCCTGGGCCCGCCGTGAACGTGTTGTTGCCCCCGTCAGCCACGACGGTAGCGGCCGCCGAACCCGCGGTGAGAGAAATGCTCGACATGGCAACGAACGCCAGCTGGTCCGCCGTTGTCCCAAGGGTGACCGTCGCAACACCGGGTGCCGACAGATTGAACGTCGCTCCGTCATCCGTTGTGCTCTGAACCTTGGTGGCATCGATTGTCGTTACCGCGGCCGTGGCTGCGTTGGTGACGCTGATCGAGACGGGGGGCGTCACGGTGCCGGCCGCCGGGGCCCAGGTGTCACTGGGGGACGTCTTGCTCCACCACATATCGTTCGAATTCTCCTGCCAGACCAGTCCCTTCGTGTAGTCGAGCTCGGTGACACCCTTCGTTGTCGTATCGGCGACACCGTTAACGGCGACCTGGCCGCCCGCGGTGATGGTCCACGCGTTGCCGGACGCATCCGTGATGGCGCTGGTCGAGCCAGCCATCACCACGACACTGGCCGGCGCTGGTGTCGTCGCGGCCGGCACCGGGCTGGTGGCGGTTCCACCGGTGGGACCCCAAGCGTCACTGGGCGACGTCTTGCTCCACCAATAGTCGTTGCTGTTTTCCTGCCAGACCAGACCGTTCTCGTAAGCGAGCTCGATGACACCTTTCGTTGTCGTATCGGCGACGCCGTTGACGGCGACCTGACCACCCGTGGTGATGGTCCACGCATTGCCGGACGCGTCAGTGATCGCGCCGCTGGAGCCCGCCATAACCACGGTGTTGTCGGGCGAGGGCGGCGATGTGGACGCAACCGGCACCGGGCTGGTGGCAGTTCCGCCGGTCGGACCCCAAGCGTCAGTGGGCGACGACTTGCTCCACCAATCGTCGTTGCTGTTTTCCTGCCAGACCAGACCTTTCTCGTAAGCAAGCTCGATGACGCCAATCGTGGTGGTATCGGCGACGCCGTTGACGGCGACCTGGCCGCCCGCGGTGATGGTCCATGCGTTGCCGGACGCGTCGGTGATCGCAGCGGTAGAGCCGGCCAGCACGATCGTGTTGTCGGGCGACGGTGGCGCGGCGACCGGCACCGGGCTGGTGGCAGTTCCACCGGTGGGACCCCAAGCGTCACTGGGCGACGTCTTGCTCCACCAATAGTCGTTGCTGTTTTCCTGCCAGACCAGACCGTTTTCGTACGCCAGCTCGATGACGCCCATCGTGGTGGTATCGGCGACGCCGTTGACGGCGACCTGTCCGCCCGCGGTGATGGTCCATGCGTTGCCGGACGCGTCGGTGATCGCAGCGGCAGAGCCAGCCAGGACAACGGTGTTATTGGGCGACTGTGTGAAGGTACCCCCACTCGATCCGCCGCCGCCGGACCCGCTGCTGCCTCCGCCCGACGAACTGCTCCCGATGAATGGGGCTGGGGAACCATTCACCGAGTCGTTCGCTGATGAAGTCTGCCAGACCTGGG
>JBEKLE010000464.1:0-10357 GCA_050010355.1 Rhodopila sp.
TGATGGCCGATCTTTTCGGCGTGCACCTGGCCACCGCGACGATCGCGGCCATGAGCCGGACTTGTGCCGCGCGGTTCCAAGGATTCGCAGCCGCCGTGCGCGATCACGTCGCGGCGGCGCCGTCAAACACATGGACGAAACGGGCTTCCGCATCGGCGGCAAAACGCAATGGCTGCACATCGCCTCGACCATTTGGATGACATTTTACCGGACTTCGCCGAAACGCGGCAGCCTGCTGGACAACGTCACGGGGATCGTCGTGCATGACCATTGGAAGCCGTACTATGGCCGGAACTAACCAACTGGCCTCCTGGTACGCATAAGGGGACGTAGCCAGAACACGCCGGCAGCCCATCCGCAGAAATCCGCCAAATTCGTGTGGCTGCCGCCGATCGGCTCATCGGCGGCGATAACGGAAAACATGTGTTTTCCGTATAGTCTGAATCGAACCCGGATTGGCTGCCAAAAGCCAGCTCCAAGCTTGGACGGAAATCCCTGTCGGATTGACCGAGTGTGCGGAAACCTTGAACAAGAGGTTTTCCGACACCGCCGCTCACGGCTTATGCGTACCAGAAGGCCAGTTGGTTAGTTTGGGCCAATGAGGTTATGATCGCTTTGGGTTCACCGGCCCTTTCGCCGTCTTGCTTCCAGCCCCAACATCCGAACCCTTACCCTGCCGTTTCCGGCAATTCTAGCTCGAGGTAATTGACGACAGTTGGCAGACAGGCGACAGTCGTCAAATTGAGGTCTGTTGGCCATCAGTTGACACACTGATAGCCAACAGTCATCAGTTGACAAACTGGCGGCCAACAGTCATCCTTTCCGCCAGGGCAATAACCGATTTGGATTTCTCCATGCCAACCATCTCCTTCGCCAGCTCCAAAGGGGGCGCCGGCAAATCCACTTCCGCCTTGCTGCTTGCCACCGAACTCGCGGGGCAGGGCGCATCGGTCACGATCATCGACGCCGACCCCAACCAGCCCATCACCCGCTGGAGCCGTAAATCGGGATGTCCTGAGAAGCTCACCGTTATCAGCGGCGCGACTGAAGAGACGCTCACGGATGAAATCGACGACGCCGCGCGCAAGACAACATTCGTCGTCGTCGATCTGGAGGGCACAGCGTCACACATGGTGACGCTCGCCATGAGCCGCACCGATTTCGCCGTCATCCCGACCAAGGGCTCCGAGCTCGACGCCATTGAGGCCATCAAGGTCATTAAATTCATCCAGCGGCAGGAGCGAGTGTATAGACGGTCTATCCCCTATGCCGTGCTGTTCACTCAGACGAATCCGGCCGTCCGGCCCCGGACCCTCAAAAGCTTGGAGGCGGACATGCTGCAGCAAGGCGTTCCGATGTTCGACACGGCGCTCAACGAACGCGACGCGTTCCGCGCCATCTTTTCCTTCGGCGGCACACTCTCGAGCTTGGATACGAACGCCGTCAGCAACGTACCCGCCGCGCACAATAACGCTCGCAAGTTCACGGCAGAAATCATCACTCTACTGCGACAGCAGCAGCCGACAACCGAACGGAAAGCGGAGGTGGCATAATGTCCGGATCTCGCCCGAGCATCTTCAGCACCGACGATGTTAGCACTGGCATCGACTTGAGTGGCTTTGCGCCGAAGACAGATTCGGCGATGTCGCCGGTGCCGCCAGAAACCCTGGAGCAGGTGTCGGAGGAGAACGGATTCCCAAGCCGCGCGCCGAGGGCGCGGGCAGCGGCACGGCTGCAACCGCCCAAACGGCCGATGCTTGCGAAATCCGGCCGCACCGTTCTTCTCAACGCGCGGATCACGCAGCGGGCGCATGATCGGTTCCACGAGATCGTCGAAGCCGAACGTCAGCGCTACGAAACCGGCGAACTCATGCACCGCGCGACGCTCGGCGAGATCGTCGAGCGCGCCCTAGCGGCCCTTGAACGCGAAATAGGGCAAGGGAGTCGCGCAAAATGACCAGGCCTTCGCGCGGAAAGGCATTGCTTTGACGACCCGGCGCTCACTCGATCCGCAGTTCGATCTGTTCGTCCCGTATATCTCGGATCTGCCGCTCCGGGATCAGCGAGAGACGATGGAGCGGCCGTTTTTCAGCCTGGGCAAGCGCAAGCGCCTCAAGCCCATTGAGTATGTCAGCCCGAACGGCGAAGTATTTGTGAACGTTTTCCCGAACGCCGAGTTCGGCATGGCGACCATCTGGGACGCCGACACTGATCTGGGCCGCTTCGCACATGAATAGCCTGCGCAGGCAGGGCAAGAATGATGTACCGCGCACACTGACCTTCCAGCCCTACGACCTGCTGAAAACCATCGGACGGCTCACAGGCGGCCACCAGTACCAGTTGCTGCGCGAATCCCTTGGACGGCTTCAGGCCACCTCCATCGTCACCAACATTCGGGTCCCGAAGGGCAAAAAGCAGCGGCAATTCAGTTGGATCGAATCCTGGACCGACAACATCGACGGCGAAACGCAGCAGAGCCGGGGCATGAGCCTGACGCTCTCGGATTGGTTCTATGAAGGCATCTTGATGGACGGTGGATTGCTCTCCATCGACCCTCTGTATTTCACGATCACCGGCGGACGCGAACGATGGCTTTACCGCGTCGCCCGCAAACACGCGGGCGGCGCAGGGGAGGGGGGGTTCGCCATCTCGCTGCCGACCCTGTTTCAGAAGTCAGGAGCGGAAGGCGAATATCGTCGGTTCAAGTTCGAGATGCTCGCCATCGTCCGCGAAAACGACCTCCCCGGCTTCGACCTTGCTCTGGAGCTGACAGGCAAGGAGCCATCCTTGCGCATGAGCCGCCGCTCAACCAACAGGCCGGGGCAGGGGAGTGCGACACGCCCGAAGGCTGCCGCCGTGGTCCCCGCTTTGGCGCAACCGGCCCAGCTGCGTTCCGCGCCGCTCTTCAAGCCTTCGCTCACGGACGATACGCTGAGGAAGGTCCGGCGGGATTTCCCAGGGTGGGATATCTACGCCATCAAGGCAGAGTTCGACGCCTGGCTCGCCGACGGCAGCGGACGCCAGCCTGAAGACTATCAGGCAGCCTTCTACGGCTTCATGCGCAAGCACGACGCCGACAACCGTCACCGCTGATCCGGCATGCCCGGGGCGTTCCCAATGTGCCGAACCCATTTAATGTGACCAAGCCACCATTTAATGTGACCAAGCCTCCTTCTCCCGCGGGTCCGGCCCGTAAACAGAGCAAAACCCCGGGCACGCAGGTGCACATACGTCCCCTCTCGGAATGACCACCACGGAAGTCCGCCATTTTTTGATGCTTAACTCCGGAACGGTATATAGAGGAACCAGATTCGCCCAGTTTGCCCCACTTACTCCGGCTCCGGCCAACCCACTGTTAACCAACAGAATCGGACTCACATCCTCGCATGCTTCGGCACATTGAGAACGCCTGTCGGCCCCTTCAGGAACGCCCTTCGGCATATCGGGAACGCCGCTTTGTCGGCACTTCAGGAACGGATTGACGGCACTTCAGGAACAAACGGTTCGGCACATCAGGAACAGAATCACGGCACATCAGGAACGCATCGGAGTCGCGACTCGCTGGTTTTGGTGGCGCAACTCGGGACGACAGAGGCGCGTAACTCTTTAACTCAGAGAATTAACCTCTTAACCCGACGAGCCTGTGGATAACCAGCTGGCGCGTTGCTCACCCGGTCAGCTGTTCGGTCAGCTGCCATCTCGGTTGGCAAGCGAAGCAAATCCAGCCTGCATAGCGTCGGTTGTCAGATAAACAACTAAACAACGCGGTGCATGAACGTAGCTGGAACATGGCGGTTACAGACTGCGAATGCCTGCCTGAGCACCGTGATAACCGCTCAGAGTTCCGGTTCGGCCGGACAGGCAACCCACTCTTGGCGACCGGACGCGAGCGAGGCCCTGGCGCAGGACGCCCACACTTATGTGTCCGGCGCACAATAAATGGCTCATGTGGTCAGCCATCGCGCCACAGCTCGTCCGGCAAACATGGCCAGCGTCGACACCACGGCCGTCATCACCATGCCCCATGCGATATCGGAGACCGCCAGCGCCGCTGTCCATCCTCTCAGCGTCGCGTAATTCGTGAGGTCGTAAGTTGCATAGGTGAACAGGCCAAACAGCGCGCCGTTTAAGGCCGTCAGCGGCCACGAGCCTTGTCCTGCCGGCAGCACGAAGACCTGAATCCCAGCCGCATAGACCAGATAGAACAGGACGGCGGGGACAACCCTCGCTGTCAGCATATCCTGACCGAGCGTCGTTCCAAACATCGGCAGGGCGACCAGCGCGATCCACGTTCCGTCGATCACGAGCATCAACAACAGTGTCAGGATATACGTCGCGGCGAACGTCAGCATGGCGTTTGCCGCGCTCAAGCCATATCTGGGGCCTTCCTAAATATTGTAACAGTCGGCGGTTGGCATGCGATGCCGGTGGCAGGGCAGGGGGAGATCTTCCGGCGTTCTGCCCTTCAACTTGACCACGACGGATTTTGAGCTTGAGCGGAGGAACAACTGTGCCGAAGCCTGTAGTGAGGCTGTACACCTATGACGATCCTGCTCATCATCATCATCATCATTCTGCTGATCGGGGGCGGCGGTGGCTATTATGCCGGACCGTTTCGCCGTGGCGGGGGACCCCCGAACAACCTGGTGGGCATCCTGCTGACCATCGTTGTGATCGTCATTCTGCTGCGGCTGCTGGGAGTCTATTAACCGGACCACCAGAGCCGCTACACCCAGCACCACTCAGCGGCTGGTCAGGTTCTGTATTCGCTTCGCCGTTGCAGAACCGGCGCCGACGCCCATGTTGGCGCAGCCAGTAAAGCCGATGCCAGAGCCCGGGCCGGCACCCCGATTTAACATAAACTGGGCCTTATGCGGCAACCGCCCGCCCGCGGGGCCGCGCACACCGACCGCCGCCGACGGTGGCCGCCTTCGGCAATGCTGACAGGATCCTGACGACCGCCCCGCCGCGGATTGTCAGCAGCGAGCCCGATCGGATCACCGGTCAGATCGGGTCGGCCGGTCTCGGCTTGAGCCAGGTTTCGTTCGGTTCATGGTCCGCCTTGACGGCGGCGTTGTAATACGATCCAGCGTTTGTCAGTGGTGGTAGGCAATACCTGCCACCCAGTGATCCTGGAAGCGCGAATAGCATGCCTTAACCACTTCTTGCCAGCTCGCGTCCGGTGCGAGGCTGAGCCAGGCGAACGCCTCCACCGGGCCAAGCGCCCCTGGACAGGCATGTTCTCGGTCAGCCTCGATGTCCGCGAGCAAAGTTGCAGCCAACTCGATATTGCGATCACTCCCAACCTCAATCGAGTCCACAGGCTCCTGGCCAAGTGCCGTCCTGAGCTGATCCTCGATGTTGGACAAAATCGCGCGGCCGCTGTTCTGTCCGGATGATACTTGGCCGAATTTGCGGCCCATGCTGCGGCGGTCCGGCTCGCCCATGATATACCCGTCGAAGCGCCCTCCAAGATCCCACCAGTCCCAACGTCCGAGCGGATTGAGCCAACGCCCGTAGTCTCCCGTGAGAGGGTGACGCTCCAGGCGCCTGCCGAAGAGGTTGTGAAACGTATCCAGGTCCATCGTGTCGGCGAAGCGCACATACCAACTCTGCATGTCGCGTCGCCGCATCTCAGACCGCACGCTTTCGCCGTTAATATACCACAACGCTTCGGGCCCACCTTTGATGCCCAGACCATTCTTGCCATGGTCGGTAAACGTGAACTGCGTCTCATGGGCCGAACGCAGGTCTTCCGTTTCGTCGTGGAAGGCCATCCAGTCATCCGGTAGATCGCCGCGCCTACCCCGTTGGAATCGCCCAAGCGATGCCGTGATGGCATCCGCGGGCGGAGTGTCGGTAAAGGGCAGAATTACGTACGCTATGGAGAACATGACGTCGGTCTATTACAGTGATGGTGTTTGGCCCATACCTCTCGAGAAGGGCAGGGCGATCGTCAACGCCGGGTTTCGGTGGTCAGATCAGGGCTTCGCCGGGGGGATGGTGATCACGGTTCCCGGCGGAAACATTGGCCGGGCGTCCTGTTGTCCGGCTCGGCAGCCAAGCACGGCAGCAATCGCCGCCACCGCGCCAATGATTACGTGGCGTTTCCCAGAACGGCTGCTTTGTCTTAATCGATGCGTGGAAACATGGAATGCATTGTGTATTTAAACAAATCAGAGCATGCGCCATTGTATTACGTGACGGTTATACTACATTGTGTTGAGCAGACGCCGTTCGTCTGACTCCCTGTTCTTGTATCGACCATCATCCGGTTGAACCAGTCCCGCTGCCCCGGCCCGCACGTCCGACCGGCCACCGCTAGCCAGGCACCGTTGCGATCCCGCGGCGGTGTCGCCCATGCAAGCTCTCATGAAACCCGCCTCAGACGGGTCACCGGCCATCGAGGCCGGTCTTGAAGAGGATATTCTGATGAGCACCCAACCCAACCAGGAAATCGTGCCGGATGATCTGAAGGCACGGGTCGAACGCACGCGTTCCAAGCTCGTTCTGATCGGCGCGTACGTGACCAATCTCAAGGCCCGCATCTCCAGCCTGGAGATTGAAGTCGGACAGATGCGGGGTGCTTTGGGCGAGGCGAACAGACGGCTCGACCATCTGGACACCCGCGTGGAGCGTCTTGAGTGGCAGGTCACGATCAAGCCGTCGTCGCACGATTGAAACCCGCCCAGGCGGGTCGCCGGCCATTGCGGCCGGCCTGAAAAACGCTCGCCCCGTACTGGCGCCACCGGCACCGGACCGTCTTCACCCCATTGGGATCACGCACCGAACAGTTGTTCCGGAAACGCCCGTGGAGCATCGGTATCGGCGGCCCGGCCGCCGGGGTCAGCCACCCGCGCCGCCGCGCTCGGCGAGCGCCTCATCTCCGCCCAACCGCGCTGCCTTCCACCACCAGTTGACCGCCCCTCAAACCGTTTCGTCACAAGCTGTGGATGCGAGGCACCCAGGCCTGTTCCAGGTGAACAGACAAGGCGAAGCAGGTATCGCCGCAACCCCACATTTCAATGTGACAGATCGTCAGTCTGAGCCGCCCGTGGGACTTTGCGCGTGAGCGGCGTCGTGAAAACAAAAGCCCCCGAGGTTGATGCCTCGGGGGCTTTTGGCGTTCCCGATCTGGCGTTGGTGAGTTGCCCTCGGATGTCGCCGGACCTGGGGGTCATGACCGAAGTCGCTATGCCGCTTGACCGTCGCGACCCTTCGGAATTCGGCAACAGCGCCCTCATAAATATTGCGGGTGGACCCATGGCGACGGGGCTGGCTCCGGCTAACCGTTGATCGCCCGGGTGAAGCGGCAACCTCACAAGGATCGTGGGGCTGGTCGCGGAATGAAATTTTGTCGCCGCTCCAGGCTGATCTGCCGGCCATAACCCGCTCATCGCGGAACCGGGCAACACGCCTCCGCGGCCATGGCTGCCAGCCGGTAAAGGCGCAGGGCGGCAACCCCGCCCCCCGGCACCGACGCGGCGATATGCCGCGCGAAGGGCAACGCGCTCAGCGCATGATCGGCCAGACCTTGCGACAACAGCTCGATCCCGGAAATGCCCGCCGCCGTCCACGCCACCTTGCGAACGAGAACGATCGTCACGGTCAGCCCGGGCCGCAGCCCGAACAGCCGCGCGACGTCGCGGATGATCAGCAGACCGCGCAGGCCGGCGATCACGCCATCCCAGCTTGCGTGCGGGCTGATGGCGATCAGGCTGGCGGCCTGCAACCCGGCCCGCCGGCCGATCGCCTCGGCCGCCTGATGCAACGGATCGGCCGCGCGGTTGCGCAGGACAGCCTGGATCTCGATCGCCGTCGGCACGGAGCGGAGGGCGCTGATCGCGCCGGTCGCGTCCGGCAGCGTGGCAGCCACCTGGTCAAGCCAGCCGAGCGCCGCTGTCCGTAGGGCCTCGATCGACAACGCATCGCTTGCCAGCGTCGCACGCACGCGGTCGACAGATTTCAGCTTCCGGTAGCCGCGCCACTCGCCGGCTAGCCCATAACCGATCAGCCCAACCCCCAGAATGAGCATCAGTCCGAAGACCGCTCCCAGAAAGATCGAGTGATCGGCCAGATGCATGATGACGCCGATCGCTGCGGACGCAGCCAGGCTGACAAGCACGACGGCGATGCCGAGCGCGATCCAATGCACACCGCCGGCGGACGCCGGATTGGCCGGCAGATCCTGCGGACGCCATGTGCCTTGCAGCTCCGCCGGCGCATCCGGCTCGGCCTCCAGCAGCACGGGCCTGGCTGGGCGATCCGCCGCGGGCGGCCCGGCGTGGATCGCCGTCCCGGTTGGACCGGCGGGTGGGGGCGGCTCGTCCAGAAACCTCGGTCTGTCGGCCATCACAACAGGTCCCCCAGGAGGTCGTCCAGCACGACGTCGAGCCCAAGATGCGGCAGTCCGTCGCGCCCGCCGGGCACGATCGTCGGCGGCCGGAACCGCGGCATTTCGAAATACCCCCCGGTCCAGAAACTATCCGGCGGCATGGCGACGGGGACGTCGCCGACGTAGAACGGGCGGATCCTGTCCTCGCCGACGATCCGTCCCTTGACGACCTGGACCGGCCGGCCGCTCTCCGTGCCGGAGCCGTCCTCGGTCGAGCGGAGCGCGGCGGCGACCTGGTAGCTGACCGCCGCGCCGGCCGTCGTCTGCTGGCCTTCCGCTGTGCCCGAGAGCGACCGCAACAGGTGGCGCAGGTTGTCGCGTTTCAGCGCCGGCACATGATCGGCCTTGGTGGCGACGAACACCACACGGCTGATGCGGCGGCCACCGGCCCGGTCCGCCACCGCATTGCTTCCCTTGACCAGGGAGGATGGCAGCACCTGCGCCACGCCGTGCAGGACCCCGGCCGCGGCATCCGCGACAACGCCTCGGTGGACGCCATAGCGCAGCGCCGCGGCAATATGCGCGATCGCTTTCGCGGTGTCGTGGAACGCGGCCTTGCCAGCATGCAGGGCACCCAGCACGTCGACCAGCAGCACCTGTCTGTCGAAGCCGCGGAACTGCGTGTCGAAGAAGTTGGCGCGCATGTCACGCTTGTAGGCCTCGAAGCGCTCGCTCAGCAGCGCCATCAGGCTACCCGGCTCCGCCATCTGAGGAGGCCGGACGTCCATCGGGAAGAACCACAGCAGCGGCACATCCCCGCGTGGGCCCGGACGGAGGAAACGCCCCGGCTGCAGATAGTTCAGGCCGTGCCGGTCGCGGCAGGCCTCGAGGGCGGCCTTGTAAAGCCGGTGGCCCTCCTGCGCCAGGCGTTCGTCAACCCGGTCACCGGGCCGCCGGTTGGCGATGAAGGCAAGGAACGGTTCGCTGGCTTCGCGCCGCGGGCTCTCGCGCAGCGACGCCAGGGTCTGCTGAGACCATTCCACATAGGTCTGGGTCAGCAGGGGCAGGTCGAGCAGCCACTCGCCTGGATAATCCAGGATGTCGAGCCGGACCCGGCGCTCTCCCAGCTTCTGGCCGATGGCCGAGCGGCGCGTCAGCGTCAGGGCAAGCGAGATCTGGGCGACGTCGTTCGTGCGGTCCGGCCAGGTGGGCTCGGCCGCGCTGAGGCCGGCCAGCTTTGCCGCCTGATCGAAATACGGCGTCGCCGAGGCGCCGGCAGGCAGGATGGTGACGTCGCGCAGCCGGTTCTCGCCCGTCTCGGAGAGCCGGGCGGTGAGTTGCGGCAGAACATCCTTGCGCGCCGCCAGCGCCACCAGGTTCTGGACCAGCGAGGTGATGAAGACGGTCTTACCCGCCCGGCTGAGACCGGTCACCGCCAGCCGGATCACGTCCTCATTGACGGCCCGGTCGAACCTCGAGCCGATGCATGCCGCAAGGCTGCGAAGCCTCATCGGCCCGCCGAACCCGAGGACGTCCGATCGGATGGCTGGAGATCCCTGTGGCGCGGTGGCCAGGCCGCTTCATCTGCCGGCCGCCTGAGGAGGCATGGACGCGGGTGGGGTTTTGTCTTGCCGGCCGGAGACACGCAGGAACCCCTGAATTCATAACGTGTAGAGAATACTCCGTGGTTGTATCCTCTGCAAGACATTCCCCTTCCGGGGATGACGATCCGCGAGGTGCTGGCGATGAACCCCAAGGCCCTGCGGAAGGCGCGCGCCATGTCGCAGGAGGACCTGGCGCACGGCGCGAAGATCGATCGCACCTACATCAGCGCGCTCGAGCGCTGCGTTTACGCCGCCAGCATCGACGTTGTTGAACGGCTTGCCGGGGTTCTCGGCGTGGCAGCGGCTGATCTGCTCACCAGACCGTCTCAGCCGGACAAGCCAGGGCAGCCCGTTCGACCCGCCTCCGGGGATGAAAGCTGTTGAGTGAACGCCAGGAGGCCGGTTTCAACTCAGAAGT
>JBEKLE010000465.1:0-5316 GCA_050010355.1 Rhodopila sp.
AACTGCCGCAATGGACAATGCCGGTCGAGCAGATGGAGGAAATGGCATTTGCCCATAATCCGGACCTTCACGAGCAAGTCTATCAAAGTCGCATCGCGGTCCAGGAGACGCGCAAGGAATTCCTGAAGATGCTGCCCGGTATCGACCTGACGGCCGGGCGCAACTACGACAGCAATTCTTTTCTTGTCAGCAACACATGGGGCCAGGCGTCGGCGTTGGTCTCCTGGAACCTGTTCAGCCTGATCTCGGCGCCGGACCGCATCCGCCTCGCGCACGACAACGAGGCACTGGCCGATCGTCGGCGGCTCGCGCTACGCATGGCGTTGCTGGCACAGGTGCATGTGTCGCGCCAACAGTACGAAAGCGAATCCCACCAGTTCGACCTGGCCGACGCATTGTTCCACGTGGAGAGCAAGATCGCCGCCGCGACCGCCCAGCGGCAGGCGAATGACGCACAGAGCGATCTGGAGCGCATCGGGTCTGCCACCTCGGCCATCGCGGCGGAGTTGCGGCGGTATCAGACGCTCGCCCAGGCGCAAGGCGCGCTCGGCCGGATCGAGGCGACCCTCGGCATCGACCCAGTCCCCGGTGAACTCGGCACGGCTGACATCGGCGCGCTCGGCGCGGCGATCACCGCGCGTCTGGATGGAATGCAAAACCCCGGGGCGCAAAACCCTGTGGCGCAAGCCCCCGTGGCGGAGGAACCCGCGCCGGCCATCGCGGTGGCTAGCGAAGTCGACGTGACCGCATCCTCCAAGGTAAAACCAGTCGAGGCCACCCTGCCGGTGGCGTTCGTCCCAGCCCTGCCCGTGAAGGTATCGGCCAAACCCCCGGCCCATACAGCGAAGCTCACCCACCGGACATCCCATCACCCCAAGATCAAGCTCGCGCTGGCAGTCAACGCCATCGTATCGGCGAGGGCGAAATGATGCCGTTGGCGATCAGGCGGCAAACCTGTGGCCTCGCGGGGATCCTGCTGCTTTGCGGCATCAACGTCGGGATGGCCTCGGATCAGGCGCCCGGACCGGTTCCCGATATGGGCCCGGATATGGGCAATGGGGAGCCCGCCGTGGTCCGCGCCCAATTGACGCCGAAGCGCTATACGACCTTATCGAGCGAAATTCCGGCGCGGGTCGAGCACATCTACGCCCAGGAAGGCGACCGCTTCAAACAGGGCGAGCCTCTGGTGTCGCTGGACTGCGCCATGCAACACGCCCAGGCGGCCGAAGCTCGGGCGGCACTGGCCGGAGCCGGCAAGACCATGGCGGTCGACCGACGCCTGCTGGAACTGAGATCCGGTGGCGCCCTCGAAGTCGCCATTGCAACCGCCGACGCGGGCAAAGCCGAGGCACGGCTCGAGTCCGCCACTGTTGTCCTGTCGAAGTGTGCGATCGCGGCGCCATTTTCGGGCCGGGTCGCCGAACAGAAGGTCCGGGAGCATCAATACGTCCAGGCCGGGCAGGCCATGCTGGACGTTCTGGACGACTCCGTCCTGGAGGTGGAGTTCATCGCGCCGTCGCGTTGGCTGGCCTGGGTGAAGTCTGGCATGGCGTTCCGCCTGGTGCTGGATGAAACCGGCAAGACGTATCCCGCCAAGGTGACGCGGCTCGGGGCAAAGGTCGATCCGGTCAGCCATTCGGTGAAGTTCACCGGTGAGATCGAAGGCGCTTTCCCGGAGCTGATCGCAGGCATGAGCGGCCGCGTGCTGATCGCTCCGGCGAGCTGAGGCGCGATGGCCGTTCATCAACTGGCGCCCAACTCCGACGCGCTGTCGTTGTTGCTGGGCCTGGTGCAGCGGCTGCGTCGCGCAGTGTCCGCCGACGAAGTCGCTTTCATCATGGTCAACGAAACCATCATGCTGGCGCCGTACCGTCAGGCCTTGCTGTGGCGCGATAAAGGCGGTGTTGCCGCGGTGTCCGGCTTGGCGGTGATCGACCGCAATGCGCCGTTCGTGCTGTGGACCGGGCGGTTGTGCCGGGCGTTCGGCGACGGACTGGATCGGCCACGCAAAATCACGGCCGCAGACATACCCGCCGCCGTGGCCGAGGACTGGGACGAGTGGTTGCCGGAGCATTGCCTCGCGCTGCCATTACGCACGCCCGCCGGCGCCCGACTCGGCCTGCTGTTGTTCGTCCGCGACGCCGCGTGGAGCGAAGGGGAAACACTGTTTCTCGCCGATGCCGCGGAAACCGGTGCGCTTGCCTGGGCCTATCACCTGCGCCCTGGCGCGTTGCGAGAGGTGCACGACCGATGGGTTCGGATCCCGTTGCGGCGCTGGCTCGCCGCTGTCGCCATCCTCGCCGTCGCGATGATCCCCGTCCACCTGAGCGTCCTCGCCCAGGGCGAGGTGGTTGCGCACGATCCGGCGGTGGTCCGCGCGCCGTTGGAAGGCGTGGTCGAGCACGTCCTGGTGACGCCGAACGAGGCGATCGAGGCCGGTCAGTTGCTGTTCGAACTGGACACCTCGGCGATCCGTGGCAAGCTGGTCGTGGCGCAGAAGGCCCTGCAAACCGCTCGGGCTGAATACGAGCAGGCCGCGCAACAGGCATTCTCCGACATGAAGGCGAAAGCGCAACTGGGTGTTCTGAGTGCGCATATCGAGGAGCGGCGAGCGGATGTCGCCTATCTGTCCGACCAACTCGCACGCAGCCGCGTGGTGGCGCCACGGCCGGGTGTGGCCGTGCTGGACGATCCGTCGGAGTGGGTCGGCAAACCTGTCTCCGTTGGCGAAAGGGTGCTGTCGGTGGCAGACGAGCACGATACCGAGGTCGAGGCGTGGCTGGCCCCTGGGGACGTGATCGATCTGCCTGTGGACGCGCCTGTGACGCTGTTCCTGAATGTCGATCCGATCCACCCCGTGCATGCAGCGCTGCGTTACATCGGCTACGAGACTTTGATGCGGCCCGACGGAACGCTGGCGCATCGCGTGCGTGCCAGCCTGCCGGAAACGCAGGAAAAGCCCCGCCTGGGCCTGAAAGGCACCGTCCGTCTGGACGGAGATCGGGTCCCGCTGGCGTATTGGCTGCTGCGCCGCCCGCTGGTGGCGGCACGCCAGATGTTCGGCCTGTAGCTTGCTGCCGCCGCCGCGCGAGGAGCTATCGCTCTATCCCGGTCCGCCGGATCTGAACGGATGGCCGAGCTGGACTTTGTACGACCCGGTGCGGAATCGGTACTTCCGGCTGGGCTGGCCGGTGTTCGAGATCCTGGCTCGGTGGGACCTGGGAGAGCCTGATGCCATCATCGAAACGGTGTGCGCCCAGACCACCTTGTCGGTTGATGAGCAGGATGTCAGCGACGTGCTGCGCTTCCTGTCCGTCAACCAGCTTCTGCGGCCGCGCACAACCACGGCGGTGGCGAGCCTGGTAGCCCGCGCCAAGGCCGAAAAGCTGTCGGTGTTCCAGTGGCTGCTACACCACTATCTGTTCATCCGGATCCCGTTGGTACGGCCGGACCGCTTTCTGGCGGAGACGCTGCAGTGGGTGCGGTGGGTGCTTACGCCGGCATTCTTCTGGGCGACGCTGATGGCTTTGGCGGCCGGCCTGTTCCTGGTGCACCGTCAGTGGGAGACATTCGACGCCACGCTTATGGACACGATGACTCCGACCGGCCTGGCCGGCTACGGAGCTACCCTGGTCGGGGTCAAGTTCGTGCACGAACTGGCGCATGCGTACAGCGCGAAACGCCTGGGATGCCGGGTGCCGACCATGGGCATCGCGTTCCTGGTGATGGTTCCGATGTTGTATACCGACGTCAACGAAACCTGGAAGCTGCCGCGCCGGCGCGACCGGCTGGCGGTGGGGGCCGCCGGCGTCATGGCGGAACTGGCAGTTGCCGCCTGGTCCACGGCGCTGTGGGCCTTCCTCCCGGACGGACCGTTGCGCCAGGCCGCCTTCATGCTGTGCACTACGACCTGGGTCGCTTCGGTACTCATCAACCTCAGCCCCTTCATGCGGTTCGACGGCTACTTCCTGCTGATGGACGCGCTGGAAATGCCGAACCTTCACGGACGGGCGTTCGCGGCGGCGCGGTGGTGGCTGCGGGAGGTGCTGTTCGCGCTGCATGAGCCGCCGCCAGAGCACTTCGCCCCCAAGGTGACGCGGCGTCTGGTCGCCTTCGCCTTCCTGGTCTGGGCGTACCGGCTATCGCTGTTCATGGGGATTGCCGCGCTGGTCTACCATTTTTTCATCAAGGTGGTCGGCGTGGGTCTGTTCGCTGTCGAGATCGGGTGGTTCGTCGTCATGCCAGTCACACTGGAAATCAAGGAATGGCTCCGTCGCAAGGACGCCCTGCTGGCGAGCCGGCGGACGCTGTGGAGTTTCTGCTTCGCGCTGGCGCTGGTGCTGGCGCTGGTGGTGCCCTGGCATACCCATGTTTCGGCGCCCGCCCTGCTGAAGGCGCCGAGGACCGCGGGCCTGTATGCGGTCACCGGGGCGAGGCTGGCGCGGATGCTGGTCCATCAGGGCCAGACGGTCTCCGCCGGGCAGAAGCTGATCATTCTGGAACAGCCGGATTTCGACGACCAGCAGGTCAGCACCGCTGCCCGCCTGGCCAGCCTGAGGTATCAGCTTGCAGGGATTGGCTTCGACGCCGGCTTTCGCCAGCAGTCGGGAGTCCTGCGACAGGAACTCGCGGCCGCACAGGCGGAAAACGAGAGTATCCAGGCACAACAGGCTCGCCTGATCATTACCGCCCCGTTCGACGGTATCGTCACCGACGTGTTGCCCGATCTGCATCCAGGCGACTGGGTCTCGCCTCGGGATCGGCTGGCCACGGTGAAGGTCGTCACCGGGATGGCTGTGGTGGAAGCCTATATCAGCGAGGACGATCTGGTCAGGATCACCGAGGGTGACAGCGCTCGCTTTCTAGCGGAAACCGGCGGCTGGAACTCGCTTCCCTGCCAGGTGGTCGCCATAGATCGCAGTCCGGTCCGGTTGTTGGCCGACCCGGAACTCGCCAAATCCTATGGCGGCGGTATCGCGGTGCGAGGCAAGGAGTCGGCCCTGGTTCCCGAAGGTGCTATTTACCGAGTGCATCTTTCCACCGGCAACGGCGTGGTGTCTGCACAGCTTCGCGGGCAAGTCCGCATTGAGGGTCGGGCCGAGAGTCTGATCATCCGCGGTCTGCGGTCGGCGATGACGGTCATTTTGCGTGAATGGGGCGAGTGAGGCCGCAGCGCGCTACTATGCTCACGCCGACGAGCACCCTATCGCGACGTGACTCAAACACCGCAGCGTCCGGCAAAACCCGTTCAGTGTCCACCGAACCGGGAAAACGATATCCGCACATCCAGTCCGGCGGGGGGGGGGCCTGACCGCC
>JBEKLE010000466.1:0-5304 GCA_050010355.1 Rhodopila sp.
CGCCGATCGCACTCGCGAAACGGTTGATGTTCAGGCAAACCAAGGTCAGCAGGCCGAAGGCCATACCGGCGCCCAGCATCGATAGAATTTGTCCGATGACGTCGTTTGCGTTCTTTCCGGTCGCGGCGTTCACCGTCAATACCTGCCCGAGCGTGCTCTTAATCGTAACAACCATGACCGCGACAGTTGCAACAATCATGACTTGGGCGACCAAAGCCGTCACGATGCTGGATAGCCAGCCGTGGAAGAACCGCGCCGTCTGCGGCGTGATCAAGCAGGCTATGGCAAGCGGACCGACCGCCACGAGCAGACCGATGCCGACCTGAACAATCAACCAGAGCGCGAACGCAATCACGATCGCCACCCCGGCCCCCAATAAGTACAGAATGTCAAAGAAACCGAGCGGAATGGATTTGAGGCTGACGGGCAGGTTGTTAAGGTTCTGCACAGTCGACGTGAACGCCGCCGTCGCCAACGTATCGAACGCTCCAGCGCCGACCGTTCCGGCGCCCGTGACCGCTTGCGCAAGTTCGGTCGGCAGCGTCGTCAACAGAAGCTGTGTGAACGTTCCCGTGTATGTTGCTACCGAGAGACAGCCCATAACGAGCACAACCCGCATGCAGGCGCGCACCAGGTCTAGGATCGGATTGCCGCTATCGCCAAGGTAAAGCGCCTTGTATCCTGTCCACAGGATGTAGAGTGTCGCGCCAGCCGTCGCCGGTCCCTGCACCGCGTCGGACAAGTTCGTTGCCACCGCAGTGATGGTGGTCTGAAACGGCGTGTTGAAGTTCTGAAAGAACCACGTGAAGAATTGCCAGGGGTTCATCGCGACGGCGGCTCCTTGTGCATTTGCCCATGGAGCGCCGCTTGCTGCTGGGCGATCCGCGCGGCTAACGGATCAAAGCCGGTCAACAGGACGAAAGCGACATAGCAAAAGTAGAAGACGCAAAGGACGATCGCGAACCTTGCCACGCCCTTGGCGGCCGTATCGGGCCGGTTGACGATCATTTCAGCACCCCGGCAGCCCGGAGTTGTCGATTGCCGTCATCGATGGCGCGCTGCATTGATATTTGCTCGCTGGCGGCTTCGGCGTTCGTGCACTCCGGATCGCCAGCGGTGCCACCCGGATTGTCGTCACAGGCGGCTTGCTTCTCGGCCATCTCCGGCTCGTGCTCCTTGAACCAAGTCACCGTCCGGATGGGATGCGCCGTAGGCATCGAGGGCGCGATGGCCACGGATGGCTGCGGCGGTTGCAGCGGGCGCATGTAGACCGCACCACCCGCACCAAGCCCGGCGGACAGCGCCATCAGCGCAGCAGTGCCCGCGTAATTCCTCACGTTCATTGCATTACTCCTGCGGATTGTAGCTGTTCACGGCCAGCGTCAATCGCTGCCTGCATAGACTTGGCAAGTTCTTCGTCTGCCTGCTGCTGGCGGCTGTCTTGCTGCGCCGCATAGGTTAGTTGTGTCGCGGCCAGCTTCGCCTGCTCATTGAGCGTCCAGGTATTCTCCAGCTCGATTTCGGCCTGGGCATCCTGAACGTCTTTCGGGTTGTCCGCGGCCTTCAGATCATCGCGCAATGCCGGCATCGCCGCCGCATGCGTCGTCAGATCGGTATAGGCCGCGCCCGCAAGACCCTGCGTCCCGGCGATCGAGTTGCCCCTCGCAATGATCTGCTGCGAATTCCATGTGCCATCAGTCGGCGTGTAAACGTGCGTTGCCGTGTAGGACTGCGTCGAGAGGTTGGTGACACCCGACAGGATGCCCTGGATTTCGGGGAGGCCCCCGTTGCCGTATTGAATTCCGTTGGTGATCTGCATCACGGCATACGGGTTGATCGGGAGCGAACTTCCCAAGCCCGCGGCGTTCAGCAGGCCCACCGCGGCGCCAAGGCTTGGGTCATGCACAAACGCAATAAGCTGCTGGGCCATGGTCGCCAGTTGCTGGGCCTCGACGAGATACTGTTGTTGCTGTTTGGCCCATTGCAGCGCTTGGATTTCGTCAGCGAATTCCTCGTTGAACTCTTGTTTCAATTGCAGCGCATAAGCCTTGGCATCCGCCGCCAGGCTCTGCACCCATTCAATGATATTGCTGGTGTCGTGGACCTCGACGCCGGAGAAAACCTGTGCCTGTGCCGTGCCGCACAGCGCAGTCACACAGGCGCCAGCCAAAAGTATGCGCCTCACGCTGAAACGCCTTCTCTCGCACGGTGGAATTCTTCAATCAGCCGCTCCGGATCGTCCTCGCCGTGGCGCTGACGCACGGTGTCCAGGATCCGTACGTTGATCTCGTTGCCGGACAGCACGGCCAGTTCGTCCGCCATCCCACCGAGGGCCAGTTGCGCGACCACGCTGCGGCCGCCCTGGCGCAGCAGAAACATGCCCGTGCCGGGCTTCAGGTCCTCGATGATGTCGCATTCCCGGTCGCTGTATTTGAGCGCCTTGAAGTCCTCGCGGTCAGGCCGTTCGACACCGAAGCCGATGACGGTCTTGCACTGCTCCCGAATGGTGTAGCCGATGGGGCTGTTGAGCGCGTCGCGGATCGATTGCGTGCCGAAGATGATCGCCGCGTTCTTCTTGCGGTCGGTCTTCATGCCGTCCATCGCCGCGTCGGAAAAAGCTGGAATGTTTACGACCTTCCAACCTTCGTCGACGATGTAGAGAATGCGGCGGCCGTCGGCCAGCTTGCCGGTGCGATACAACAGGTGCGTCATCATCGGACCGCACACCATCGGATCGTCCAGGAATTCGGTAACGTCGAAGCCCAGGACATGCGCGTCCAGCGTGACCAGATCGCGCGGGTTGTCCGACACCCAGGCATACTCGCCGTCGAAGTGCCGGCACCATTTCTCCAGCCGGACACCGGCCCCGCCGGAGACGCCGAGAAACGCGCGAAGGTCGCCGAACCAGCGGTCTTGCGGCGGCAGCGCCATGATCGCACGCAAACCCAGAAACAACCGCCGGTCTTCGTCCGGTGTCATCACGTAGCCGTCGGTGAGGCCGATCTTGCCCCTGACAAGCTGCGCCAGGTGGCGGATGTCCTCGGGGCTGTCGGACAGCGCTTTGAGCGGTGCAACACCGGTCGGGATGCGCAGTGACAGATACCGCCCGCCGACGGCGCGGGTGACGATCTCGAGGCCGCGGTCCTTGTCCCAAAGGACAACCTGGATACCGAGACGCTCGCACTGCGTGACCATGAACGCGAGGAATGAGCTCTTCCCGGAACCGCTTTCGCCGAACAGGAAGACGTTGGGGACGCCGTTCACATGCAGATGGAAGCGCAGCGGCGTGCCGCCGGTCGTGCGCAGCAGCATGAGCGGATCGCCCCATGGTCCCTTCTCGGGGCCGGCGGGGAAGGCGTGCATGCCGGCCAGGGAGGCATAATTCCACGTGGAGATCGTCGCCGGGCGTGGCCTGAGTTCGGTGTTCTCCGGCAGCATGGAAAAGTAGGCGGCGTGCAAAGCCGCGTCCTCGCGGGCAACCTGAGCGCCGGCCTTCTGAAGGATATGCCACGCCTCGTTGGCCACGCTGCGCATCGCTTTCAGGTCGTCTGCAAACACCGTGACAACAAGGTGGTGGTCACCCATCGCCATGCGGCCGGACTGAACTTCGTCCATCGCCAGATCAAGAGAGGCGATCTGACTGTGCGCACGGTCACCCGACGACACCATGCGGTTCTGCTTACGCCCCATGATTTCGAGGGCCGCGGTCGTGCCGATCGGGCGGAACGATTGCGCGATGGTGCTGCGGAACGGCGCCGACAGGAACCCGTCCAGCACGCCCGGGGGGCAGTTCTCCATCATGTGCTTGGCACCGAAGCAGGCCGCCCAGGCGGACTCGGCGGGACCGCGGATTTCGATCGCTTCGGGTCCGACGATGATACGCTCACTGAACAGCGTACCGAGCCGACCGCCCGATTGCAGCCCGATCGGGCGCCATACGCCGGTCATGGCGAAGATCAACGCCTCGCCGATCTCGGAAAACCGCTGGCCGTTCTTTTCCGTGCGGATGCCAAGGCGCCGGGGTTTGTAGGGCTCGAGGTCGCCCTGGATGATGTCGCACACCCGCATCAGGCGACGGATGCGCTCGACCGGCTGCTCGTCGGTGATGTCGCGCTTGCGCTGGTATTTCGCCAGCTTCGTGTGCACCCACTCGCCTGCTGGGCGCGACGGCCGCAGCATGACGCCAACGTAGGTTTTGTTCAGGAACAGAAACCGGTCCATCAACCTGGCGCGGTATTTCTCATTCAGATCATGCGCGAAGCGGGACCGAAACCGGCCCGTCGGATAGACCGACGGATGGGCAAACCCACGGCAGACCCAGGAGTACAGCACCAGACCGTCCGTCCCGGCCAAGCCGGTCCACCCGTGGTTCAGCGAGCGGCGGGCGCGGTAGATGACCGACTCGTCCAATGTCTGCGCGGGGAGACCATCGGCCTCGAACATCGCGAACGCGCCGCCGCTTTTCGTCAGCACAACCCACGGCGTCGCATGATCGTAGGGCTGCACGTACAGATCCGTGCTCCGGTCGCCGAAGATGTCCTTAAATTCCAACGGACAGGTCCTTCGCCCTGCGCGGCCACTTGGCGGGGATCGGCGTGACGGTCGATCCGCCCCATGTCGCTGTGCCGTAACCCTTGGACTCGATGCCCAGCTTGCGGACGCGGAACCAGTTATGATCCCTGGCGAAAGCATAACGCTGGATCATGTGGATGCTCGGGATCAGAACAGCCATGTAGAGCATCTTTTTCCACGAGCCGAGGCCAAGCCAGCCACTGACGATGACTGAACAGCCCAAGTTGAGAATGAGCGCCTCCGCACTCACCCCAAGCATCATCGCGGGCCGCGTCACCGCGATGAAGCAGGTATTCGGTATCGCGGCCCGGGGATCGGGCTCGCTCATGCGCCGCTCGTCAGCGACTGGGCAATCGCGCCAGCGCCGAGAACAACGACGCTGACCATGATCGCCTTCCACAACCAATGCGTGGGAAGGTGGAACCAGATAACCCCGATCGCGGTCCCGGCGATCCCGACGGTGACCAGGGCGATGCCCATCGTGCCGCCGAACGCCGTGGCGACAGCCTGCAACAGCGTGGTCAAGCCAGTGAGTACGCCACCCATAGGCTATTTTCTCCTCGTAACGGATGAGGCAAGGTCCAACTCGCGCCCTGGCTTTGGACGCGTGAAGACCGAGACGAAGGCCGGCGGATCAGCCGGTTTCGGGGGATCGGGGGCGCCTGCTATCGCCCGCACGTGGGCGGTCACGTCGGCCGCATAGGCGGCCTTGGCCGTGTCGGTTGGATTGCC
>JBEKLE010000467.1:0-5302 GCA_050010355.1 Rhodopila sp.
TGTCGGTAGCACACGATATGTCCGGTTTAGGTAGCACACGATCTGTCCGGTGATACTGGGTCCTTTGGGGACCTGGGATGCGCTGGACGGAAGCCCGACAGGGTGTGCGTATGATAAAGTTCCGGGGCGTCCTTGACCGCTATGAGGCAAGCGAATTCAACCAGATTGAAGCGGCCGAACTGCTTGGGGTCACCGAGCGGACCTTCCGCCGCTGGTGCCACCGCTATGAAGAAGAGGGTGATGCCGGGCTTTTGGATCGCCGGCTTGGCGGGATATCAGCCAAGCGCGTTCCGGCCAGCCGCGCGGCGGAGATCGAAGCCCTGTATCGCACGCGCTACAACGGGTTTACCGCCCGGCATTTCCATGAGCACCTGGTCCGCGATCACCAGTTCACTTGGGGCTACACCTGGACGAAGGCATTCCTGCAATCGAAGGGCCTGCTGGTGCGTGCGAAGACACGCGGCGCGCACCGCCGCAAGCGTCCGCGCCGTCCGCTGCCCGGGATGATGCTGCATCAAGACGGCTCGCGCCATGTGTGGGTCGCGGGCCTTGACGCGTTGGACCTGATCGTGACGATGGACGACGCCACGAACACGATCTACTCGGCGTTCCTGCTGGCCGAGGAAGGCACCGATTCGACCTTCAAGGCTTTACTCGAAGTATTCGGCAGGCATGGCTTGCCATTGAGCCTCTATACTGACCGAGGCACTCATTACTTCTATACGCCGGAGGCTGGTGGCAAAGTCGACCGCAAGTCACCCACCCAGGTTGGCCGCGCGCTGGCGCATCTGGGGGTCGAGCATATCGCGGCCTATTCGCCGCAGGCTCGCGGCCGGTCGGAGCGTTTGTTCCACACACTTCAGGACCGGCTGGTGAACGAACTGGCGCTGGCCGGGATCACCACCGTCGCGGCGGCCAACGCGTTCATCCGCGATATCTATATTCCAGCACACAATCTCCGCTTTGCCGTGAAGGCGGAACAGGACGGCTCGGCTTTTGTCGCCATCCCCGGCGTCGATCTGAAGGAGATCCTGTGTGTGCAGGAGGATCGCGAGGTCGGCAACGACAACACGGTGGCGTTTAACCGGATGCGGCTGCAAATCCCAGCCAGTCCGCTGCGCGCGCATTTCGTGCATGCGCGCGTGAAGGTGCATCAATATCCCGACGGGATGCTGGCGATCTTTCACGGCCGCCGCTGCCTTGGCCGTTATGACAGCGCGGGTTTGCTGCAAACTCCGGCGTCGGTGGTGCCAGCATGAGGAAGTCAGCAAGCAGCCTGTGGATTTATGGATAACCCAAGCGGGTTACCCACAACTCCACAGGCGCCACATCAGCGAAAGCAAGGAGATTGTCATATGTTTTGGTAGAGCAAGCGGTCTCTCAACCGATGCGTAGACCGGCCTTCTGAAATTCCGCCAGAACGGCCCCGATCCCGATCCGGCACGATGCAGGGAACAGGATCGGAACAAGCGGACAATTGATGTGCTACATAAACCGGACAAGTTATTTAGCTATCGACACCACGCCTTAGTGCGTGTTGCCGTAATCAGAAAAGCCTCTAGAATCGCAACGTGACGCCGTCCTTTCCGAAAACCCCTCTGCCGCCCTACGATCTAGCTATGGATGACATGACCCCCCCCGAGTTGGAGCGGTTCGTAGTCGAGGCGATTGCCGCAGGACGCTATCGGGACAAGGCTGATCTGGTCGCGGCCGCGGTCAGCCTGCTGCAACGCCAACGGGCACGTACTGAGCTTCTGACCTCGGTGCTTGCCGCCAAGGAGGATGGGGATCGCGACGGATACCTCACCGGCGACGAGGTCGCTGCCCGGGTTCGCGCAAGCATCGTGCGGAGGAGTGCCACCCAGGCGTGATCGACAAAAAGAACCGTCCCAACCGGGACGACTTCAGATGTGTGTCCTGCGGCGTTGCTGCGCCGGCAGACCACAACGCCCGGCACCGGGGGTGGTCGCCAGGGGCCTTGTAGTGGCGCCCCAGGTGGCGATAGGGCTTTCTTGCTGTGTCAGCTACGAAGAAAGCCGTCTTCTTTAGATGACGGTCCATTATTGGGGGGGCAGTCGTTTGAAGGGTCGACGCATCGGATATGTCCGCGTCAGCAGTTTTGACCAGAATCCTGGTCACCAGCTTGAGCCGCTCCAGGCGGACCGGGTCTTCACTGAGAAGGCCTCCGTCAAGGATGCGGACCGGCCTCAGTTACGGGCACTTCTCCGGTATGTGCGTGAGGGCGACACGATTGTCGTTCACAGCATGGATCGCCTCGCGCGCAATCTCGGCGATCTTTGCCAGATCGTGCTGGGACAGACGCGGCGCGGCGTTCGTATCCAGTTTTTAAAGGAAGGCTTCTCCTTCACCGGGGAAAACTCACCCACAGCAAATCTCCTGATGTCGGTGATCGAGGCGCTTGTCGAGTTTGAGAGCGAAGTCACTAAAGAGCGCCAACGCAATATCTGCGGCAGCGAACCGTCGCGCCCGCTGTTGTTGCTGCACCGTCAGCGGACGAATGATGACGGTCGTTCGCTTGGGTCCCATCCAGTTCCGTTAGCGTCGGCGCGGGGGCTTGCCGAGAAGCGAATGAAGGCCGAGTTCGAGACATCGCTCATCGCCAGAACCCGTTCGATGGTGCCGTTGCGCAACTCGTGTGAATGCCGGTCCACAAGGTTCCACCAACGATCTTCGCGCGTCCAGCCAACCCGGACAGCAGGGGCGATCTGACGTGCCGCGCGGTGCAGCGCGAGCATCGGGCGCATGCCGGACGAGCTGGTCCTTCCGCGTCGTGTGCGGTGCGGCGAGGTCGCTCGCGTCCAGCACGTCCGCATCAGGATCATCGGCCTGGATCTGCGTTGCCGTGGCGCGCAGCGCCCGCTCGGCCACCAGCGGCGCCAATGCGAGATCATGGTGACGGCGGGGGTCCTCGTCCACCGGCCTGGACTCTGCCGGCACGTATTGCACGAACGGCGGATCCGGCTCCGCAGGGCCAAGTGGGGTGAAAGAGCGCCGTCGCTGTAGCGGGCCCGGCCACTTGACGATCCCCTGACACACGTTCGTATCGGCTTGCATGCGCATTCCGAATGTGCATGAATGCACTTATTCGATATGGAAAACCCGCCATGAATCAAGCGACCAAGCGTAAGGATGATGGCGCAAAGCGGGCGACAAATGTGTCTCTGAGCGAGGCGCTGGTCTCGGAAGCGCGGGAACTTGGCATCAATGTCTCCCGCGCCTGCGAAGACGGGCTGGAGACCGAGGTGCGCCGCGAACGAACCAAACGGTGGCACGAAGACAACGCGGCTGGTTTTGAGGCCTGGAATGCGTATGTAGAACGTCACGGCGTCCCGCTGGCAAGATTCCGGAAGTTCTGAACCGCGATGGCGCGCTTCGAGCTTTTCAGGCTGCCGGCTGATCAGGGTTACGTCGTCGATGTGCAGTCCAACCACGCCTCGGAAAAGGTCCGAACCAGGGTGGTCGTGCCCTTGGTGCCCGTCGCCGAGCTGGGCAAGCCGATCGCCGACCTCAATCCGGTGCTGCGCATCGAGGGCCGCGACTACGCTTTCATCGCGCAATCCCTGGCGACCCTGACCTCCGCCGAGATGGGGGAGAGCGTTGGCTCGCTGACGGCGGAACACGGCGATCGGTTTGCCTATGCGCTGGACATCCTGCTAACCGGGTTCTGAGCTGTTGGCACCAACGCCGCCCAGGTCAGCGCCACGCTCACACATCCTCGCCGAGATGCGCGGGCAGGCGCGCCCCGGACAACCGTCATGATCGCCCATGGCCACGCTTCAGGCCGTGGCGGGCGCATCGTTGGCCATCCATCGCCATCGGGACAGCGAGGGCGCGGTTGTCCCGATTTGCGACGGTCACTGGATGGCGCTCACCGTTTGGATGCGTGCCTGGCTGGCTGGGAATCATTCCTGCCCGCCGGCGACGGTGAGCGGATGGCCAATAAGCTTGGCATCGCGCGTCAGCAGGCGCATGCCCTCTTCCTGCGCCTGGACGAGCAACAATTCGTCAAACGGATCTTTGTGTCCGAGCGGCTGTGCAAGCTCGGCAGCGGCATGACGGGCCGTCAGTGGCAGCAACTCCCAATCGATCGCCGCGGCGAACGCGACCACAGCTGCTGGGTCGACCGGACCCTTTCGCGTGCCGGAAATGTGGAAGCTGTGCCACTTCAGCCTAAGTTCCCACACCGCCACCGCCGAGAGCACAAGCGGTGTGTCGGCTCCTGCCATCCGTCTGCGCTCGGCTTCTGTCAACGCATCGGGGTCCAGCGCCGCCCAAATCGCGATGTGCGTGTCGAGCAGCAGTCTCAACGTTCGAGGCCGAGCACCTGCCGGCTGAAGGCGGGATCGTCAAAATTGGCCGGCAAACTCACCTTAAGGCCATCAAGCCCGAGCGCGCGGCGGATCATCGCCGCTTTCTCGAAATCCATGCCGAACGCCCGTTGCGCCGAGACCAGCTCGATGAACGGACGGCCATGTTTGGTCACGACAACGCGCTCACCGCGCGCCGCGGCGGCGGCGGCTTCGGCGAAGCGCGCTTTGGCCTCGCGTATCGAAAGTTCCATGCTGCATTCCCCGTGGCGCCGACGCCCCGGCCGGCTGAGGGACAGTGTAACACTTCGAAAGTGTGTGGTCACGAGGTGACCACACAGCCCAACTCTCAGGCCGGGCAGAGGGCAGAATTTTGCGTCCGTTGCCTCACGAAGGCACGCCTCAAATAAACTGAGCACAGTCTCAGCTCAGCTAATTCGCGCAAACATGCCCCGCCAGTCTCACCCGAAGACGATGAACCGCGCTTCCGAGCCGCCGACATATTGCGCGGGGACATCGACGTCTATCGTACGCGTCCAGCTTCCGGGACGGCTCGTCGTCACGATCATGTTCGACCGAGTTACGGGCTCAGCGACCCTGGACTTTGGCACTCAGCGCCCGCTTCCCCGGCGCCAACGCTCGGAATGGAGTTTCCTGACCGCTTAGTTTTTATAAGATGGGCCATGCCCACGGTCCTGCGCGTCGACGGCCTGCGGGTTGTGATCTACCCCAACGATCACCCTCCCGCTCATGTCCACGTTGGGTGGTGGTGGTCAATGTCATCGCGTTGGAGGTTCGGGAAGCGATCGGTTGCGATGAGCGTCATGCCCGCCGGGTTCTTCGATTAGTCGCCGAGGCACCGTCAAGTTGGGCCGCGTCTGGCTTGGCGGAACCGGGGCAGTCGGATATCTGCGCCCAATGACGTCGCCCCAAAACCCGCTTTATGCAGGCTATCGCTACCCCGCCGAGCTCAT
>JBEKLE010000468.1:0-5281 GCA_050010355.1 Rhodopila sp.
ACGGAATTTGTTGAAGTTCAGCGTGATCTCTACACGGATAGCGTGGCGTTCATGCTCGAATCAAGCACGACACTGATGCGGCTCGCCGGTGAGATTGTGCAGGGCGCGACTGGGCCGCTGGAAGCGCGGGCGCGGAAACACGCGCGCGGCTGACCACTCAGGAACCACGACTCACGCGGCTGAGGTCGGATAGCCTGCTTGGCGCGGTTGCAGAGGTGCCCTCCATCAACATGAAGCCCGATGCCGTTAGGTGTTGAACAAGCTGATCGGCGGTGAACCGCGCCATCATGTCGTCGGCATGGTTCACCCGCTTCCGCCCCTGTTAGTGGAGCGCGAATGACAGGGCTTCGTTGCCGACTTCGGTGATGTCGACGCGCATCGCCGCCTCGGCCCTGGGCGCATCGCGCCGCCGGAGAGCGTCAAGCGCTGCGCGATAGCCGCGGGCTTCTTGCCAGGCCATCTGGCCGTGATCGGTGATCATCCGCAGATGGCGGTTGAGCTGTGTCGGAGCGGTTTCTGCCGACGCACTCGCCACCGCGCCCGCCCGCGGCGGCACGACTACGGTGGCGTCTGAATAACGTTCGGCAATAGCCTGGCTAACCTGATCCTGATCTAGCCGCCATCGACCGTGACGGTAGCAACTGGATCGGCGATCTGGTCGAGAAGATAATCAACCAACCATTGCGGCATCGTCGATCTCCTTACGGGTCAACGCGACGGCGACAATCTCGCCGCTGGCGGCATCGATACCGATATGCAGCTTCCGCCAGGATCGGCGGCGGGACGCTTCGTGCTTCTCGACCAACCATTCGCCCGCGCCACCGAGCTTCAGACCGGTGCTGTCGACCAGCAGATGCAGCGGGCCGGTTCCGGTTCTCCGGAGGTGCGGCACCTCCAGCGTTCTGGCCCTGCGACTCCCGGTGGAATGGGCCGGCACCGCGAGATCAAGTCCAAGCAGTCCAATGAGGGAGCCGATCAGCCCCTCGGTCTACCGCAGTGCCAGGCCAAGCACCGTGCGCATCGTCAGGGCTGTGGTGATAGCCAGGCCACAGTAATGTGGCTGGCCGCTTGGCGTGGTTCGTGGTTTCGACCGCCACACTTGGATCGCCTCGTCGGAAAACCACACGGTCAGGCTGGCCCCGCTGCCTCAATGACGCGTCACACTCCGACCAGTTCGTGACCCGATATCGGGCCTTAGGAATCCGATGGCGGTGTTCAGCATGGTGTTTGAATGGCAAGGCTAAGGTTCCAGGGAGGTGAATGGACCTTCCCGATGTGTGACGCGGCCGGTTCGCCCGCAACCAGGACCCGGTCCGTGCGACAACGTGCCGCACGAGGGAGCATCAGGATCTCTTGGCGGTCTGGGATAATCGAGAGAGACAGACGGCAATCCGGTCGCCGAAGTGCCGACCACCTCAAAGGTCATGACGCTCTCGACCGGTGCCCATTGCCGGGTTTGCCGCCGCCGTGGTATGCGCATGAATGCGTACGGAGACGAAAGATGAGTCAGCAAGCGACGCCTCGCCAACCCTGCAATCTCAGCTTGCCTGCTGATCTAGTGCAGCAGGCTCGGCGCTATACCAGTAATCTTAGCGGCACTGTCGAGGAGCTCCTCGCTGCCTGGACGGCGCGAGCGGCTGCTGACGCACAGGCCGACGCCGAGCGGACACAACGGCTTGTTGCTGGTCTGGAGCGGCTGCGCAACGAGGTTGGCTCCCTCGCGGACGATTTCCCGCCGCTCTGACCAGATGCCACAATTCGATATCTATCGGAACCCTGGAAAGCGAACAGGCCGCGCTTACCCTTTCCTGGTCGTTCTGCAATCCGATCGGTGGGCGGCTACCGGCACGCGGCTCGTTGCGCCACTGGTCCTGCGGTCGGCGATGCCGTTGGTTGAGGTCGCCCAAAGCGTTCTAACGCCGGTCTTCAATATCAACCGCCGCGAAGTTTTCCTGAATCCATTCGACGTTACGCCGGTACCGCTCGACAGACTTGGCAAAGCGGTCGCTTCGCTGGGCGAGGACAGCGAAGCTAAGCGCCGCATTCAAACCGCGTTAGATGAAGTCCTGAGCCCTTTTTAAGGATCTGTCGACAGAGAAATCAGGCTGGATAATAACACGCGAGAAGGGCTGTTATCGCGTCTTAAGTGTGCTATAGCGAGGACATGTCCAGTCCCTTCTCCGAGGCCCGCAAGCGCCAACTCGCCCGGCTCGGCGGCGCAAAGCCGCCAACCGCGCGTGCCGCGATCGCAATCGCCAAGTCTCAAGCTTATCAGGACGCCGCGGATGCACCATCAACGCTGCGGGCCTACACGGCGGACCTGGCGAACTACGAGGCCTGGTGCAAGAAGCATGGCTTTGAGCCGATGCCAGCGACGCCGGAGATCGTCGGCGCGTACTTGGCCGCTGCCGGCGAAGGCTATGCTCTTCCGACACTGCGTCGCCGCGTCGCTGCAATCGCTCGAGCCTGCGGGGTGGCCGGCCATCCCTTGGACACCAAACACCCTGCGATCAGGGAGACCCTCCGCGGCATTGGCCGGAAGCACGGGGCACCAGCCCGTCGATCCGCTGCACTGACCACCGCGGAGGTCAAGAAGCTGAGCCGGGCATGCGGGACCGACATCGCCGGTGCACGTGACCGCGCCCTGTTCCTGGTTGGTTTTGCTGGTGCTCTCCGACGATCAGAGTTGGTTGCCCTCGATGTGGAGCGCGTCACCTGGACGAACGCCGGTATGAAGCTGCTCATCGAGCGCTCAAAAACCGACGCCGAAGGAGAGGGCGCCGAAATCGCCATCCCACGCGGGCAATCGCCTGAGACTTGCCCCGTAACGGCATTGCAGCAGTGGTTGACTGCGGCAGAAATTTCAGCCGGCCCGTTGTTCCGCAAGGTCAACCGGGGCGGCGCGGTCGAGGCCGCCCGCCTGGTTCCGGACGCGGTCCGCCAAATCTTGCTCAAGCGTGCTGCCAAGGCCGGATTGAAAGGCACGCTGGCAGAGCCTGTCAGCCCCCACGGCCTGCGCGCGGGCTTCGTGACGACCGCCTATCGCAACGGTGTACCGGACGAAGAGATCATGGGGCACACGCGTCATCGGAGCCTGACCACGATGCGTAGTTACGTCCGACGGGCCAAACTGAGCAGGGACAGTCCGGCCGGAAAATTGGGCCTGTAACCAGCCTAATCCACTGCATCAGGAATCGAGAACCATGCGGTTTCATGCTAACCACATTTCCACATCAATCGCTGGCGACTACTCCCAGGTCATGTTCGAGACCAAGCAGGATGCCGACGATTCTGATAGCCCATACCTTCTGCTTCAACCGCAGTTCGATGCGCCAGACCGCAGCGAATACTACATCGAGACGCACAATAAGAACTACTGCGGTCATTTCCGGCTATGCCGTATCGAATTTACGCTGGCGAAGCTGTCCATCGAGTTCGATCGTGCGATTGACAACATGATCGACGTCACCTTTGACATGACGATCGCCGATTTCAAGAAGGCGTCACGGGTGGTGAGGACGTTCCGTCAGTTGAAAAGCCCTGGGTGATCGTGGGCCAATCCCCAGGTCGGCGCCGAACGGGAAAAAGAGGCCCCGGCCGAACGGGCATTTAGTGTAACAGAGAGGACGTTCCGTAATAGCTATATAGCTAGGAGACTCAATGGCTTAGGCAGTTCTGTGGTTACACGAAATTCTAGCCTGTCTCGCCACCCGTTGCTGCAAACATATCGCAAGGCACCGGACCCGAGGGCCACAGGAGTCGGGGCTATCGTCATTGGCCTGAAGTCAGTTCCGGCCGGATGACGCCTCGAGCGTGATATCGCCCCTGAGGGGAACCCTCACATTATCGCAATATTGCAGTACAGATGCCGACAGCCTAATAAGGTGCCCATTCGCATCGTATGCTACGTCCTTCACGGTGAAGCCGCCTCTGACCACGTTGCAGCCGCGACTGTCTCCTGAAATAGACAGCCCCGGGGTCCCGTGCTCATTGAAGCCCGCGCGCTGTGCATCGTTGTAGCTCCGCCGCGTGAAAGCCGCACCATCGGGTGTCGCGAGCTCAATCTCCCAGGACGTTGCACCCGTATCGGCGATTATGCTGGCGTTCCCTGGCGTCGCCTGATCCAACGTAAGGGTTGCCTTCGGACCGGAAAGCGATACTCGCCGGCCGGCGGTTACGAATTCTCCAGCATCTCCGATGAGATCGATACGGCCACAGACGAGATACCTACTTGAGTCCGATAGAGCGGGTTGGCCGGTGCCGACTGGACCGCCTTCACAGCAGACCTTTGCGCTCGTCCCCGTGCCCAGGCGAGCTTCGGCGGGGCGCAGCGTGCCTGTACGATACGCAATGGAATTATTCCAAAAGGGGGCACCCTCCGCGTGCGTGACAGCAGGAGCAGTTGCCGGATCGAGATCAGCAGCGACCATCTTCTGCACGAAAGCGCCGAGTGTGAGTTCTTGGTCGTTACGCAATGCGCCATCGAGGGTGAGCATGGCACGCCGGGCAAGTGGTCCCACGTTCCGGTTTCGCGGATCGTCGGGATCAGGTGCAACTTTCACTACATTTCCAGGTGTCGTGGAAAACAGAACCGGATTTGACTGTCGGAATTCGTTCAAGATACGCAAGGCCTGAGAGTCTGACTCGAATCGCTGTTGCAACACCATGCCATTGGAGCCAGTGGGAATTTTGCCATCTCAGGTCCCTCAAGCGGCGGCCAGACGGCGCGACATCAGCTTGACGCTGGCAATGTAGAGCCAAGTAACCGAGCTCTCGAGGGTGGCTTCGACATCCTTTGCCAGGCGGCGATTGCGGTTGAGCCAGGCAATGGTGCGCTCGACCACCCAGCGGCGAGGCAGGAGAACGAAGCCCTTGGCTGCGTCGGACCGCTTGACGATCTCGATGGTCCAGGTGCCGAGGCCTTCGAGGGCGCCCTTCAGCTTGTCGCCGGCATAGCCTCCGTCAGCGAAGACATAACGGAGCCAGGGATAGAGACTGCTCACACTCTCCAGCAGCCAAGGCGCGCCGTCACGGTCCTGCACATCCGCAGGATGGACAATCATGCCAACCGGCAGCCCGATAGTGTCGGTCAGGATATGCCGCTTGCGACCCTTGATCATCTTCTCGGCCGCATAGCCCCGCGGGCCTCCGGACTCGGTGGTTTTGACCGACTGGCTGTCGATCACCCCGGCGGTCGGACTTGCCTTGCGGCCGGCGGCTTCGCGCACCTCCATCAGCAGCACATGATTGATGGTCTGCCACACGCTGCTGTCGCGCCAAG
>JBEKLE010000469.1:0-9928 GCA_050010355.1 Rhodopila sp.
CGCCAGCACTACGCCGACGAAGGCACTGGCCGCCCGGTCCTCTTGCTCCACGGCCAGCCGACCTGGGGCTATATCTACCGGAAATTCATCCCCGCCCTGGCCGCGACGAACCGCGTGATCGTCCCCGACCACATGGGCTTCGGCAAGAGCGAGACCCCATCCGATCGCGAGTACACGCTCCGCACCCACGTCGACAACCTGACCGCGCTGATCGACGAACTCGACCTGCGCGACATCACGCTCGTGATGCAGGACTGGGGCGGCCCGATCGGCGTCGGCTATGCGGTGCGCCACCCCGGCCGCATCCACAGCCTGGTGCTGATGAACACCGTCGTCGGCTACGGCGCCACTGGGCGGCGCGACCTGCCCAACCCGCTGAACACGCCCTGGTTCCAGTGGATCCGCGACGGCCTCCCCACCGGCCGCACCGAGGCTGTCCTCTCGCATCTCGGCTCCACCATTCTTTCCGTCATGCAGATCATCGGGCTCGAGCGCCTGGACCGCGTCGACCCAACCTTCATCGCGGCCTACGCCGCCCCTTTCGCAACCCCGGCGGATTGCAAGGGCGCGATCGCTTTCCCGCTGGACCTCGCATTGGGCCGGATACGCGACTTCGTGCGGGAGGGCGCGTCAGGCGTGCCGGCCTTACGCGACAAACCCGCCCTCATGATCGAGGGCATGCTGGACCGCGCGATCCCCCCGGCGCTCGCACTGGCCGACTTCGCTGGTCTGTGGCCAAAGGCGCCCATCATCAAGGTGCCGAGCGCCGGCCACTACATCCAGGAGGACGCCCCGGAGATCGTCATCCCCGCGCTCCAGACGTTCCTGGGGATGATCAGTGCGTAGGCCGCGAAAGCTCAACTCACGTTATAGGTTGGCATCACATCGACGCGAATCTCGCCGCATCGCCCCGATAAGTCGAATAATATCGATCAGCCCGAAGCTCTCTCGAATGGAATGCGGCACCGGTGCAACGGCAGCATTTTGCTGAAGGCCCGGGCGGTAGCCCACGTCCACGTCGCCTTCTCGCGCGTCAACTCAACAACCACCGAAACCTGAGGAAGAAAAGATCATCAACGCCGCCCGGGAGGTTTAGATCAACGCATCCGCCGGAAGAGCCACACTCCCTTCTCCGTGGTCCTCAGTGACCTCGTTTCTTCTCCGTGTTAAAAATGCTTGCTTGCGATAGATCGGGCGATGGCGAACCACTCAAATTTTCCCGACCCGACACATTCGCACCCATCCTGTCTGGGACACTGCGGGTACACGGCTACCAGATCAGCCAGCGCCAATCGGAAACGCGACGAGAACTTGGCCTCTCAGCCCGAACCGGAAACGCGACCCGTCACCAACCGGCAACGCCGCCGCCGCCTCACCGCCCGGCCGCCGTCCCCGGCTCCACCGTGACCGTCGCCGTCCGCCCGACCACCAACTCCACGCCCGGCGGCACCGGGTCCGGCTTCACCCGCACCGGCACACGCTGCGCCAGCCGGACCCAGTTGAACGTCGGGTTGATGTTGGCCAGCAAATCCGGGCTGTCGCTCCGCTCCCGGTCAGCGATCCCCGCCGCGATACTCTCGACACGCCCGGTCAGCACCTGCGACTCTCCCATCAACCGCATCTCCACGCGGTCACCCATGTGGATCCGCGGCAGCTTGGTCTCCTCGAAATATCCCTCCACCCGCAGCGTCGCGCTGTCCACCAGCGCCATCACGCCCTTCCCGGTCGTTACGTAGTCGCCGGGCTCCAGCAGAACGTTCGTAACCGTCCCGTCGACCGGGCTCGTCACGGCCGAGCGCCGAAGATTGAGGTCTGCCACCGCGCGATCCGCCACCGCCTGGCGAAACGCCGCTGACGCCTCCTCCGATGTGCTCTCCCGCTGTTCCTGCGTCTCCTGCGAAACCGACAACTGGTTCAGCCGCAGAGCCCGGGTCGCCTCCCGCTGCGCCTCGTCCATCTGCGCCTTGCGGCTCGCCACCGCAGCGTCCGCCTGCGCCAGTGCGAGCTCGAAACGGTCAGGATCGATTCGGAACAGCAAATCGCCGCGCTTCACCACCTGATTGTCGCGCACCAACACCTCGGTGACCAGGCCGGACACGTCCGGGGCGATCGTCACCACGTCGGCCCGCACCCGGCCGTCGCGCGTCCACGGCGCGTCCATGTAATACACCCACAGCCCGCGCCCCAACACCAGCGCGACGGCAGCGATCAGCAGGGTCAGCGCAGGCCGGCCGGCGTTCTGCACAAGCCGGCGCAGGAGTGGCTTCATGATGCGATCCACCCGTTCAGAATGGCGGAAACCGCCGCCAGGACGATGACATACAGCGAAAGGTCCACCAGCGGACGATGCCAGACCAGCCGGTAGAAGCCAATCCAACCCAGCACGCGGCGCAGCACCGCGACGATCATCAGCGCGATCAAGGCCCAGACGAGAAGGATCGGGACGAACACGCCGTAGACGTCGAACTCGCCGATCATGCCGCCGCCCTCGTCACGGCCTGATCCGGTGGCGGCGCCGGCCGGTACGGCTCCGCATCGGCGAACAGCCCGCGACGGATGCCCACCAGTTGCAGCAGCATATCGCGCTCGCCCGGCATCGCAACCACGCCGTCCAGCGCTCGGTCGATGTCGCGCAGCAGCGCCGGCGAGCCCCGCCGCACCCGCCCGACCGCCGCCTGCACCGCGAAATGCGTGGCGGTGCCGTTCAGCACCGCATCCACCGCCACCCGCACCGGCGCCGGCACGCCGTCCCGATGACGCAGCAGGTCGATCATGTTAACCCCGATCCGCAGATCCGACAGCACGTCCACCGCCGCCAGATCGTTGCCTTCCCCCACCACCGCCAGCCGTGGCACCAGCAGGCCCAGCCGGTCCAGCAATATCGCCATCAACGCGCCGGGAGCCTGCGGTGTTGCGCTGCGGGGGATCGCCGCCAGATCCCGCCAGCCCGCGCGCAGCAGCCGCCGCGCACTCCATTCGGCGCCCACCGACCGTATCAGCGAAGTCATGACCGCGGTTCCCGAAACGCCAACCAGCGCCGCAAAGCTGCCGTCGGCATAGCTGACGAAGTCGGCCGCATAAGCACTTTGCAGGCTCAGCAAGGTGGCGGTCAGGAATCCCAGGACTGTCCCAAGCGGCTGCGTCGCCGGCATCGCGGTCAGCAATCCCACGGGTATGAAGAACGCCCCCAGCGCCAGCGCCAGCATCTCGAAGTTGGTTGCCAGCGGCAGAATGCCGAACAGGCCGATGCCGACGAACACCACCGCCAGCACCGTGGCGACCAGGAACTTCTTCAGCGCCGGCGTTGGATCGTCCAGCGCCGCGAACAGGCTGCTCGCCGCCGCCGCCAGTGCGGCCGCGGTGCCGCCGGCCGTCCAGCCGGTGCCGATCCAGAACGCACACAGCATCCCGATCGTCAGCATCGCGGCAAGCGCCGACAGCAGCGCCAGGCCGTAATCGTGGTGCAGCCGCTCCGGCATCCTGGCCTGCGCAGACAATGGCGTGGCGAGCGCCCCGCCACCGTGTTCAATGTGCAGCCGCAGATCCCGCAGGTCCTGCCGCACATCCACCAGTTCGCGCAGCCGCAGCAGCAGGCTGTCGCGCATCACGTCGTTCCAGCCGGCTCGCGGATCGGTCTCCGCTTCGCACCGCGTGATCCAGGCCCGCAGCCGTTCGGCCTCGCTCCGCGGCGGGGGCGCCCCGGCGGCACGCACCCAGACCCGCAGATCGGCCAGCAGGCGCTCCAGCCCCGGCGTGATCCCGTCCGCCGCCCTCAGCGCCCCAAGCCGGTCACCGATCGAGGACAGCAGCGGCAGCATCAGCACCATCCGCCGCTCCGCTTCAACCACCCATCGTGTCGCCGCCTGCTCGATCGAGATGTCGTACGAAAGCTGCGACGCCAGCAACCGGATTTCGACCGCATCCGCCGCGAGCTGAAGATGCGCAGCTCGGTTGGCCGGGTCCTCGCCGCCGCCCAGCACTTCCTCGGTCCAGGTGCTCACGTTGGTCATCCAGGCCAGGATGCGCGCGCTCAGCAGCGGACCGAGCGGACGCGGGAACAACACTGTGCTGATGACGGTCGTGCAGATGATCCCCAGCCAGATCTCCTCCACCCGCGCCAGCGCGATGTCCCAGATCTGATCCGGCGTGGACACGGCAGGGAAGCCGATCAGCGCGGCGGTATAACCCGCCAGCAGGAAAACGTAGCTGCGCGCCGTCCGGTCGAGCAGCGCGAGATACAGGCACCCCCCGGTCCACAGCGCCCCCGCCGCACTCAGCAGTTCGGGCGCATCGACCAGGTTCGGCACTAGCACAATCGTCGCCGCCGCGCCGGTCACCGTGCCGATCAGACGATACATCCCCTTCGACCGCAGCGACCCGATCAGCGGCTGGGAAACGATATACACCGTCGCCATCGCCCAATACGGCCGCTGCAGGCCAATCGCCATGGCAATGTAGAGCGCCAGCATCGCCGCGGCAAAGGTCTTCACCGAGAACAGCCATGCGTCGACGCCCGGCCACCGGTTCATTACTTAGCCGTCGACTGAAGTCGCGCGCCGCAGTATGGCCCCCGTGTCATGGCCGGGCTAAGGCGACGCCCAACGATGAGCGGCTGAGACCGCAGGCCGCAACATTCCCCCCGTGTCATGGCCGGGCTAAGGCGACGCCCAACGTTGCCCAAACATGATCCCAGACCTCCGGCCGTTGCGTTGCTCACCCCGTCGTCGACCAACGTCCACAGACCCCACAGTTCCCGCTTCCACCGAACTACGGCATGATCCTGTCTGAAAATCACAACACCGGGAGATCGCGACCATGCCGTTAGATGCCCTTTAATTTGACAAAATCACACTTCCGGCTCGCTGGCTGCACATTCCGACTTGACTCGGGAATCGAGTGTCGAATCACTGGGTCTCCACCGAATCGAGCGAGTGGGAAGGCGAAATGACAGAGCCACGCCCTTCCGCGTCGGCGTCGCCGGCGCCGCAACCCTCGCCGCCACCGGTCTCGCCGCCGCCGACCTGTGGGAGCATCGCACCGGCCGCCGCCAGAACATCGCCGTCGACGTCCGACAGGCCACCGCCTCCCTCCGCAGCGCCCACTACATGAAGCTCGGCGACGGGCATCTCTCGGCCGCACGCAATCCGATCATGGGCGTCTATCCCACAAAAGACGGCCGCTGGAGCTACATCCACGCCAATTTCCCCAACCACCGCGCCGCCGCCCTGAAGGTCCTCGGCTGTGAGGAAAACCGGGCCTCCGTCGCCCGCGCCGTCGCCACCTGGAACGCCATCGACCTCGAGGAAGCGATCATCGAAGCCAAAGGCGCTGGCGGCATGGTCCGCACCAAAACGGAATGGGCCGACCACCCCCAGGCCGCCGCCATCGCCGCCCTGCCGCTGATGGAGATCGTCCGCATCGGCGACAGTGACCCCGAACCGCTCCCCGCCGGCAGCCGCCCGCTGTCCGGCATCCGAGTCATCGACATCACCCGCGTGCTCGCCGGCCCGACCTGCGCCCGCACGCTCGCCGAACACGGCGCGGACGTACTGAAAATCACCGCCGAACATTTGCCAAATCTCGGCTATCAGGAGTTTGACACCGGCCACGGCAAACTGTCCGCCTACCTCGATCTGCGCCAGCAACAGAATGTCGATACGCTGCGCGATCTGGTGCGCAATGCCGACGTGTTCTCCCAAGGCTACCGCCCCGGCACGCTCGGCGCCCGTGGTCTTTCCGTCGAAGAACTGACCACCATCAGTCCGGGACTGGTCTACGTCTCGCTCTGCGCGTTTGGCCATACCGGCCCTTGGGCGTCGCGCCGCGGTTTCGACACCGTCGTGCAAACCGTCAGCGGCATCACCACCCGTCAGGCCGAGATCGTCCCCGGCAAGACGCCAGGGCCGCAGTTCTATCCCGTGTCCGCGATCGATTACTGCACCGGATACCTGATGGCGGCCGGAGCCATGATCGCCCTGAAGCGGCGCGCGCAGCAGGGCGGCAGTTGGCTGGTGCGCATCTCGCTGGCTCAGGTCGGCAAGTGGATCGTCGATCTGGGCGAGGTCCCGGCCGCCGCACTGCAAGGCGTCCCACCGGAATTCACCAGCGCGGAACTCGATCGTTGGTCAATGGTAACCGAAACCCCCTCCGGCCGGCTGCAGCATCTGAAGCCCGTCGTCCAGTTGTCCGAAACACCCCCCTACTGGGCCCGGCCGTCAGTCCCGCTCGGCTATAACCAGCCCGTGTGGCCCGCCCGGGAAAGCACCTGAACGTCCGGGTTTCCGCAGGACGCCTTAAACGCGCTCAGGCAACGTCCAAAACAATCGAGTCGGCTGAAATCGCGCGCCGCCCCCGGCCCCACCCCACGTGTCATGACCGAACTTGGCCCGGTCATCCACGACTTGCCGGCGCCAGAGCGTCGAAATGTCGTCGACGAGGATGCTCATCCGCCGAAAGCGATCGTCAATTCGTTCCATTTCATCATTCTTCCTCCCGGTCGCCGAAGTGATTTGACCGTCCCCGGCGCGGCAGCACCGTACGAGGGGCCGCGGCGATGTCAATCAATCCGAGGCTGCATCGCAACCCTAACGAACGTCGACGCGATCTTCCCGCCGGCACGCAGCGTACCCCGCAACGATCCCGCAACTTTCGACTGACCGCCCACGCGGCAGCGATACGGTAATGCAACCTCTGTGATCCGCAGTCCACCGCGCGCGGCCTTCATCTGCATCTCGATGTTCCAGCCGTACGTCATCTCCCGCATATCCAGCCGCCGCAGCGTGTCCCGGCTGATCGCGCGAAACGCGCACATGTCGCTATAGCGCACGCCATACAGCGCGCCCATCCCCCAGCCCGCGATCCGCCCGGCCAGCACCTGATGCCACAGCATCGACCCCGGATCGCGCCGTCCCCGCGTGCGCGACGCCAGCACAAGATCGTGTGTCCCCGCCAGGAGCGGCCCCGCGACCAAATCCAGCAGATCGCCCCGATCGGCCCCGTCACCGTCCAGAAACACAACGACCGACCCCACCGCGGCCTCCGCACCGGCCCGGCAGGCGCGCCCATAGCCGCGCCCGGCGTTCAGCACCACCGCCCCCGCCGCCCGTGCAGCCTCCTGCGTGCCGTCCGTGCTGCCGCCGTCCGCCACGATCACCTCGGCCACGCTGGCCCGCGGAAGTTCCCGGATCACCCCCCCAATCGCCTCAGCTTCGTTAAAGGTCGGGATAACAACGCTGACGCCTGACGAAACCAGGATCAGAGACTCCACCGCAACCCGCAGTTCTGACACGGCGCCGGCGGCGTATCGCCCAGCAACGACCCCCGGAAGCCCCGATAAGCCGGACTGTTCCAGATCTCCCGCAATGTCTCCTGCGTCGCATCGCCCAACGTATAGTTCTCGTACCCCCGCGCCGAGAACGGAGCGATGCAGCACGGCAGCGCCCGTCCATGCGCGGTGAAATACATCAATGACCACGGACGCCGGCACGTCGCCCAGGGCTTGTCATCCGCCGCACGTTTCAAACTCAGCCCCGGTTCGGTCGCACCCGAGGCATCCAGAGTCACCCCAAGCTCCGCCCCAGTAGCCTGCGCTTCATCGATCGCTGACTGCTCGTCGTCACGCGTCTGCTCAAATAACGAAAACTCAGCCCGAGCCTTGCCGAATCCGGCGTTATCGAACACCAGACGTTGCAGATGGACCTCCTTGACGCCCATCGAGGCAGATAGCCGCACAAACGCCGGCAACTGCTCGACCGTCTCCTTCAACCCGGTCAGCCATAACGAAACGCGCGGTTTCTCAACGCCCGTCTGCCGCTGAAAAGCCGTGAATTTCGCCACATCCCGGACAATTCGCGGGAAGAAATCCTTGCCCCGGATCGCCGCGTAGCTGACCCGGTCGGCCGCATCCAGCGACACCCGCAACTCATCCAGCCCCGTATCGATAATCTCCTGGAACTTCTTCGGGTTCAGCAACGTACCGTTGGTGTTGAACAGCACATACGTCCCCCGGTCCTTCAGGTAACGGATCATCCGCGGCAGCGCCTTCACCAGCATCGGCTCGCCCACGCCGTGCAGCACCACGCGGGCCACATTCGGCACCTGATCCACGATGCGCGTAAACAACGCCCAACTCATGTCGGCGGGCGGTTCCAGATCCTCGAAAGTCCGGGGGCAGGTCTCGCACAGCAGGTTGCAGCGGTTGGTGACCTCCAGATAAAGACAGACCGGCGGCGCCGCGGCAACGTCGTTCCGCTCTGCCCCGACGGCTTCGAAGTATCGCCGCGGATCATGTAAAGTTGTTGTGGACATCAAGTGATTCCCTTGATTGGTGCGGCGGTGGGGGACGATCGCAGCCGGCTGGCTGCAAGCAGAACCGCCGGAACATAGACAACCGAAGGCCAGACGAATCGGTCCCCAAACGTGTCGAGGTACATCAACATCGGCGCGGCTGACAGCCACACCACCACGGGAGTCGGTGCCAGCACGCAGGGCACCGCCAGCCACGCGAAATACCAGGGATAATGCGGGCTGATGGCAAAAATGAGGACGGCCATCATGACGCCGGCCGCGGCGCAGATCGAAACCGCGTCATCGGGGCGGCGGACGAAGGCGAACCACGCCCCCAGCACGGCCAGCAGCAGCACCGCGCATCCCTTGTAAACAAGCGCAGCACCCGGCGGCAACGTCATCAGTCGCGAAAGCCCGGCCAGCAGCCAGAAACCTTCACCGCTGGCGTAACCTTCTTCATCGCCATAGCCCTGCAGGAACCCAAAAACCCGAAGCCCGACCTTGCTGTACGCCAGATACATCAAGCTGGTCGTCAGCACGGCTGCCACGGCGGTGCGCCACCCGGCACGTCGGCGCCACAGCACTGGCGCCACCACCGCCGGCAGGAACTTCGTCAGAACCGCCAGCCCCAGCGCCACACCGGCCCAGCCGTCGCAATGACGCACCCGCAACAACAAAGCAGCGGCGACCAGTCCGATCGCCGCTGCATCGATATGGCCGTTGCCGGCAAAAGCCCAGACCGGCAGCGGGTTCCACGCATAGATCAGCACCCGTTCCGGCGGCAGCTTTGCATCCGACAGCAGGCCCAGCAGACAGCACACCGCCAGCATCTCGAACCCGACCATGACCGCCTTGACGCCGGTAACGCTCGACCACACGAATCCGATCGCCCCAAACAGCATCTCCGCCACCGGCGCATAAATCGTCGGCGCATATTCAGCTCGATTTATCCGCGGATAAACGACATCATCCCGTAATGGAGCCAGTGCCGGATCGGCCGGCATGTACCGGTAAGGATTCACCCCAAACGCCTGCACCCGCCCATCCCAGATGTAACGATAGACGTCGGTGGACAGGAACGCCGGCGAGACGATCAGCGGCAGCCGCAGGACCGCTGCGACCAGCAGCACGACCCAAACACCATGCCGCGTTCCAACCCGGTGAGTGACCATCACGACCGCCAGCAGATATACCGCCGTGCTGACCCCCGTTATGACAACGAACCGGGTTTTCAGCGTGATCGAACCCACGCCCAGTGCCCCCGGCACGTGCAGCGACAGCGCTGCCATCGTCAAGGCGACCAACAATCCGCCAAGGATCCACAGCCGGATCATTCGGCAGCGAGACCGAGATCCTGTGCCCGCATGCCCATCCGTGAAAGTGCCAGCGCCGTGAACGGCGCGGCATACGGCAACAGCCCGTCACTGACCGCCGGGATCGAAGTCTCCTCCAGCAGCCGCGTCAGCGACGCGTGATCATCCACATCATACCAGACCGGCAGCTCAGCCACCTCCAGCCCCAGCTCCGCCGCACGAACCCGCGTCGTTTCGGCCACGCTGTCAGTGCTCCATTCGATGTTCGCGAACAGATGCGCATGCGCCGCCTTCATGCCCAGCAGGTAATAGCCACCATCCTCGGCCGG
>JBEKLE010000470.1:0-6763 GCA_050010355.1 Rhodopila sp.
GCCACGATCACCATCATTGTGTTCGTGGAGCGGGCGCAGCGCCGGATCGCGGTGCAGTATCCGAAACGGCAGGTCGGCAACCGGATGTTCGGCGGGGATTCGACGCATATTCCGCTGAAGATTAACACCTCGGGTGTCATTCCGCCGATTTTCGCCAGTTCCATCCTGCTGATTCCGGCGGCCATCGCCGGATTTATCACGAACGGCCCGCCCTGGGTGCAGGTGATCGCCTCGCAGCTCGGACAGGGGCAGCCGCTCTACCTGGGCCTGTACGCGTTCATGATCATCTTCTTCTCGTATTTCTACACCGCCGTGGTGTTCAATCCGGAGGAGACGGCGGACAATCTGAAGAAATACGGCGGCTTTATCCCGGGCATCCGGCCGGGCAGCGCCACGGCCGACTACTTCGACCGCATCCTGACCCGCCTGACCACGGTCGGTGGCATCTACCTGGTGCTGATCTGTCTGTTGCCGCAAATTCTGATTACCGATTACGGGCTGCCATTCTATTTTGGCGGGACCTCGATTCTGATCGTGGTATCTGTCACAATGGACACTGTGACCCAGATACAGTCGCATCTGCTGGCACATCAATATGAAGGTCTTATTCGTAAGACACGGGGTAAGGGACGTCGGTGAAACTCATTCTTCTGGGCCCGCCTGGCGCGGGCAAAGGCACTCAGGCCAAGCGCCTGGAGGAGCGGTACGGGATCGTGCAGATCTCAACCGGAGATATGCTGCGCGCCGAGGTGGGCGCCGGCAGCCCGATCGGTCAGGAGGCCAAGGCGGTGATGGAGGCCGGGGGGCTGGTCTCTGACGATATTCTGGTTCGTATGCTGGCCTCCCGCCTGTCGCAGCCGGACGCGGCCAATGGCTTCATCCTCGACGGTTTCCCGCGAACGGTGCCGCAGGCCGAGGCGTTGGACCGCATGCTTGAAAAAATGGGCCTGCGCCTCGATGCGGTCGTCGAATTGCAGGTGGACGACGGGGCGCTGACCGATCGGATCGCTGGGCGGTTCACCTGCGCGAAGTGCGGCGCCGGCTATCATGATACGTTCAAGCCGACCGCAGTGGCCGGGGTCTGCGACGTATGTGGTTCGACGGAGTTTGTCCGTCGCGCCGACGATAATCGCGAAACGGTCCTGGCTCGCCTGGAAGCCTATCACCGGCAGACCGCGCCCATCATTCCTCACTACGCGGCGGCCGGCATCCTGCGGACGGTCGATGGCATGGCGGACATTGACGTTGTCTCGCGGCAGATCGAGACCGCGCTGGCGGCTGCCAAGGCGTGACAGCGTGAGGCGACGTTTTCGCTGCACATCGATCATGCGCCGCGGGCGATGGTCCGATATAGATGTTGAAATGCTCACGCAGATTTGATAAGTCTTCGTTGACTCCTGCGCAGCGGAAACTATAGTCCCGCGCTCCGGCGCAGCCCCATATGGGGTTTTGGCGCCGCTTATGCGTATTTCAGCCCCCCGGGGCAGTCAAAGGTCTGGCACGATCGCCGGGCGACAGGAGAATCGAGCGTGGCGCGTATTGCCGGCGTGAATATTCCAACGAATAAGCGAGTGACCATCGGGCTTCGGTATATCTATGGCATCGGCCCGACCAAAGCTGCCACGATCTGCCAGCAGCTTAGCATCCCCGATGACCGCCGGGTCAACCAGCTTTCGGATGAGGAAATCCTTCGCATCCGCGAATTGATCGACCTTGGCTGCTACCGTGGCCTGCGGCATCGGCGTGGTCTGCCGGTGCGTGGCCAGCGCACGCATACCAATGCCCGCACCCGCAAGGGCAAGGCGGTGGCGATTGCGGGCAAAAAGAAGGTCACCAAATAAAATCGGCCTTGTGACTTGTCTTACCAAGTTTATGCCGCGGCGGTCTTCGGCGCGGCTGGCAGTTGAAGCAGGATCAAAGAAACATGGCGAAACCCGCCGCAGCCGCTCGGCCTCGCCGCAAAGAGCGCAAGAACATTATCGCCGGCGTGGCGCACGTCGCTGCTACGTTCAACAACACGGTGATAACGATCACCGATGCGCAGGGTAATGCTATCGCTTGGTCGTCCGCGGGTAGCCAGGGCTTCAAGGGCAGCCGCAAGAGCACGCCGTATGCCGCCCAGGTGGCGGCCGAGGATGCCGGCAAGAAGGCCCGCGAGCATGGCATGGAGACGCTGGAGATCGAGGTCAGCGGTCCCGGGTCGGGACGTGAGAGCGCCCTGCGGGCCTTGCAGGCCGTCGGCTTCTCGGTGTCGACCATCCGTGACATGACGCCGATCCCGCATAACGGCTGCCGGCCGCGCAAGCGCCGGCGCGTCTGAGATTACCTGCTCGCTGGCCGGTGACGGTCGGGGGAGGAGCGGAGGGTTTGACCTAACCTGGGTTTGACACTGTCCAAGGGACATCAACCGCGCACGACGCGGTTCGAAAGGTGTTGGTAAGTATGAGGCAGAGCGCAGTTATTCAGAGGAACTGGCAATCTCTGATAAAGCCCGAAAAGCTGGAAGTCGAACCAGGCGCGGATCCGTCGCGCGTCGCCACGGTTGTCGCCGAACCGCTGGAGCGTGGCTTCGGAATGACGCTCGGCAACGCCATTCGTCGCATTTTGCTGTCCTCGCTGCAAGGTGCCGCGGTCACCGCGGTGCAGATCGACGGCGTGCTGCATGAATTCAGCAGCGTTGCCGGCGTCCGTGAGGACGTCACCGACATCGTGCTGAACATCAAGCAACTCGCGCTGCGGATGCATGGCGAGGGCCCGAAGCGGATGACGCTGACCGCGACCGGTCCCGGCGAAGTGCGTGCCGGTCAGATCCAGTCGGGCCACGACATCGACATCATGAACCCTGACCTGGTGATCTGCACCCTCGATGACGGGGTGAAGCTGGGCATGGAGTTCACGGTCAATCTGGGCAAGGGCTACCAGCCGTCCAGCGTCAACCGCCCGGAGGACGCGCCGATCGGCCTGATTCCGGTGGATTCTATTTATTCACCCGTTCGTCGCGTGTCGTACAGCGTGGCGCCGACCCGCGTGGGTCAGGTCACCGACTATGACAAGCTGCTGCTGACCGTGGAAACGAACGGTGCTGTCACGCCGGAGGATTCGGTGGCACTCGCCGCGCGGATCCTGCAGGACCAGTTGCAGTTGTTCATCAACTTCGATGAGCCGCAGCAGATCCGGGCGGAGGAGCCGCAGGACGATTTGCCGTTCAACCGCAACCTGCTGCGCAAGGTGGACGAACTGGAACTGTCGGTGCGCAGCGCGAACTGCCTGAAGAACGACAACATCGTCTACATTGGCGACCTGGTGCAGAAGTCCGAACAGGAAATGCTGCGCACGCCGAACTTCGGCCGCAAGTCGTTGAACGAGATCAAGGAGGTGCTGACCTCGATGGGCCTCGGCCTGGGCATGAGCGTGGCCGGTTGGCCGCCGGAGAATATCGAAGACCTGGCCAAGCGGCTTGAAGAGCCGTTCTGAGCGATCATAGGGAACCAGATCAATGCGTCACGGCGTTGCCGGCCGAAAGCTCGGCGTTACCTCCACCCATCGGCTGGCGATGTTCCGGAACATGGCGCATGCGCTGCTGAAGCATGAGCAGATCACCACGACACTGCCGAAGGCGAAGGAACTCCGCCCGGTGGCGGAGAAACTGATTACGCTCGGCAAGAAAGGTGGGCTTGCGAACAAGCGGCTTGCTTACGCTGAACTGCGGGACGATGTGATTGTGACGAAGTTGTTCAGCACTCTGGCGGACCGGTACAAGACGCGTGCCGGTGGTTACACCCGTGTGCTGAAGGCGGGTGTGCGCTATGGCGATGCCGCCGATATGGCGGTGATCGAACTGGTGGATCGCGATACGGCCGCCAAGGGGCTCGACAGTGGCCCGGTGCAAGAGAGCGGTGACGAGGAAGCGGAGGACTAATCCCTCCGCGCCTAAAGCGGGATCGTCAGCAAGGTATCGATCTTGTCGCTGTCCAGCACCACGACTTTCTGGAATCAATAAAGTTCTTCGCCGGATCGACCCGATCGAGATAGCTGCCGGTGGCGAACAGCGAAGTTGCGCCGGCGTGACACGATCCGCGCGACGATTAAGTGCGATTGCACCACGGCGACCGTCCCCACCAGTGCTTTCTGCCGGATCGGGCCGACGACATGCCGATATCGCTGCGGTTCCAACAGATTGGCTCGTCTGATCGAAAAATGCCGGCAGGAGGGTTACGCGAGGTCTCGGGGGTGGGTGAAGCGTCAGGGGATGATCCACGGGATGACATACTGCTGGAACACCACCAGCAGCCCGAGCAGCAGGGTGAGTGCGATGCTGTGCTTGAAGGTGCGGGCGAAGACAACGCCCTCCTGGCCTTTGAGGTCAGTGACCGATACGCCGGTGGCGATGTTCTGCGGCGAGATCATCTTGCCCATGACTCCGCCCGAGGAATTCGTCGCCGCGATCAGCACCGGGTTCAGCCCGAGCTGGTTCGCCGCGACGACCTGCAAGTTCCCGAAGAGTGCGTTGCCGGATGTATCGCTGCCGGACAGGAACACCGCGACCCAACCGAGGAACGGCGACACCAGCGGGAAGATCAGGCCCATCGACGCGACGCCTTTGCCCAGGGTGTAGTTCATCCCGGAGTAGTTCATCAGGTATGCCAGCGCCACGATCAGGGCGACTGTCAGGATCGCGATCCGGCTCTGCTTCCATGTTGCACCCACGGCGACGGCGAACTGGGCCGGGCCGAGGCCAACCACGACGGCGGTGACGATCGCCGACAGCAGGATTGCTGTGCCGGTCGCCAGCGGCTGGAATACGTAGAGTGCACCGTAGGGTTTGTCGTTATAGAGGGTGATCGCGATCTGATTGTGCAGGCCGGGCCAGGGGATCGCCTGCTGGCCGAGGGCGAATATCCTGAAATGGGTCCAGGCGATGACGAGAACGGACACCACGATCCACGGCAGCCACCCCTGCCAGGCCGGCACCGATTCGTGCCGGGCGGCGGCCTTGACGTTGGCGCTGATCGCGAAGGAGGGGTCCGGGGCGGGACGCCAGATCCGCAGAAACAGCAGTGTGACGATCAGTGCGGTCAGGGAGGACAGGACGTCGGTCAGCGCATAGTCGAGGAAGTTTGACGACACGAACTGCGCCGTGGCGAAGCTGGCACCGGAGACCAGGAGCGCGGGCCATATCGCCTTGACCGATCGTATTCCGCCGTAAAGCGCCATGACGTAAAATGGCAGCAGCATCGCAAAGAACGGCAATTGCCGGCCGATCATGGCGCCGAGCTGAACCGCCGGTATTCCGGTGACCTGACCTAGTACCGTGACGGGGGCGCCGAGTGCGCCGAAGGCCACCGGGGCGGTGTTGAAGATCAGTGTGAATGACAGCGCTTCCAGCGGCGGAAAGCCGACCAGGATGAGCAACGCGCTGGTGATCGCGACCGGTGTGCCGAAGCCGGAGATGCCTTCCAGCAGGCAGCCGAAGCAAAAGCCGATGACCACCAGAACGATCCGCCGGTCGTTCGGCAGATGGTCCAGCACCCAATCCCGGAATGCATCGAAGCGGCCTGACGCAACCGCGATGTTATAAAGCAGCAACGCGTTGACCACGATCCACATGACTGGCCAGATGGCGAACACGGCGCCCGCGGCGGCGCTGTTGAGTGCCAGTCTCACGGGCATTTGCCAGAGGGTCACAGCAACGGCGAACGCCACGACCAGGCCGGCCAGTGATGCCTGCCAGGCCGGCCGTCGCAGTACGCCCAGGATGACCAGCACGATCGCGATCGGCAGGACCGCGACAAGAAAGGACAGCAGGAGGCTGTCGCCGATCGGCGTCAGCAGTTGATGGAACATAATTTCCCCCCGGACACCGTAGCGGTCGGTGATTTTACTGATTTGATCCTGGGTCAGGATACCGGTTCAGTTTCGAATATGCGAGACCGGCCGAGCTCAGACTCTCGGCGCGCCACGGCCTGACCGAGCAGCCATGGGGCATCGGCGTCCGGTATGGGGGTTTATTTTGCGCCCGCAGCCCGCACGACAATCCTGCGAGCGGTATGGAACGGGGGGTCAGGAAGCGAGGCGAGCGGCGCCGATGATCCGGCCGTCCTCGGCCTGCAGCAGGACAGCGAAGCCTTCCCCGGCGGGTGGTGGCTGCCGCAGCGCGACCGCCGATCCGGACCAAGTGCCGATCGGCGTCAGCGAGCGGACGATGTTCGATTCCAGCAACGTGTGTCCGCCGTTTTCGCCGCGACCGATATGGGTTTCGTGTGAGGGGTCGAAACCGACCAGCAGCACCTGGGCCCGCCCGGCGCCGGGGCCGACCTTGATCACAAGCGTCTGGCCATCGCGGGCCATGCTAACAGGAACCGTCTTGCGAGGTGCGCCGGCGATCACGCTCAGTCCCTGCGACCGGCTGGAGCCGACGAAACCGGTTGTGCCGTCGACCACCATTTGGGGGGTATAGACGCCGTCGTCGCCGAGATGACGCGCATACTCGCGCTGCCGGGCAGTGGCCGCGTCGAGCGAATAGGGGTCCTTCCAGCCGAGGTAGTCCCAATACGTGACATGGAAGGCCAGCGGCAGCACGTCGCGGCGGTCTCGGGCGAGGTCGGTCAGGAATGCGTCGGCAGGCGGGCAGGAGGAGCAGCCCTCCGAGGTGAAAAGCTCTACGACAACGGGGGATTCCTGCGCGTGGCCCGCGGTGGCCAGGGCAGTGGCGAGAACCAGGCCGATTGTCGTGGCGCGCATGAGCCTCCCCTTCTTCTTGGGC
>JBEKLE010000471.1:0-5227 GCA_050010355.1 Rhodopila sp.
ATTGAATTAGAAAAGGCGCTATAACTTCATTGCCCCCTTGCACGGGTAGGGGGAATTGGAACCGGCGGGAGTCTCTCTTAACTCACCCGCATTTCTGTCCAACGAATGGGGTCCACCTCCGTCAATGGGGCGTAGGGGCGGCGCGGCCCGTGCTGCGACGATGACGCCGGAGCGGCGGGGGAGATGGCAAGAGCGACGGCCGAGCCGCGCTGGAAGGGCGCCGAGTAAGAGCGCCCATATTTAGCGCTCTTATCTCTCACGCGGCTTCGGACCAGCGCTCTTCTAGTTTGAACTGAGCCTGGGTTGAGGTCACCTCATCCATCATGTCCAACTCATCCATGACAGACACCAATAGCCGTCTTAGTAGTTTGAGGTCTTCGTCGTCAGTGATATTTTCGGCCAAGAAGATCGCGCGGAGCAATTTCTCTGCCGTTCCAGGCATATCGCTATTGCCCTTTTCCCACCGCGCAACCGTCTGTGGATCATTCCCCAGTTTCGCGGCAAGTTCGGCCTGAGTTAGATCCATTGTCTTTCGGAGAAAGCGCACCTCTTGGGGTGAGAGGCCCTTTCTGTGCATGACAATATGTCGGCCGATTGTCCGGTGCAGACCGTCCACGTCCATGACTGAGACAAACTCCTCTCCGTCGTGAAACGTGATTTCATAGCCATTGAGAAGGAATATGTTATCCAACCCACACTCCCTGTAGGGATAGGGTTGCTGCTTTATTTCCTCTCCTGACCAGCAAAAGACGTTCTTGCTCACAGGTCTTCCCACTCCACTGTTTTTACGAACAGCCTTCCGGTTATTAGAACTATTGTTACTACGCCGATTTCTCGGCTTCCTTTGATCGGGGCTACCACCTTGCATTTCCATTCTCCCCGAGCGTTACCTGGCTCGATGTCTCCTTTCAATTCACCAACAAGAAGCACTTTCAACGCCTCTCTATCGGTTATGCCGCGTAACTCCATCCGCTCCCGAGCGTGCCTGCCAAAGCCCACTCTGTGCGAGTTTGCAGCAATGCTCCGGATCATTCTCATGACGTCTGCTGCCCTGGGCCGAAACTCCAGAACCGCAGAACGCAGATCAGTTTGCGTCATGGCCTATCATTATGATATATCCGCTTACCTGTCAAGATGATAGATTTGTTATCGGTTCATTTTTTAATGCCCGATGCTAAGCATCCTCATGCTAAGCATCATGTGTCATTATAATCTCGCCATGAACAAGCTTCCCTCCGACAAGCGCGCTGAAATCCTCGGAATGCGATGGCTAAGGCCGCTCCGTCCGACGCGGGCGATATCTTGACGTGGACCGCGATCGGTGTGTTGGATCAAAGAAGGAACGGATCAAGGGCCGCCCCGATCCGAAGGACATCAGCACCAGCTACGCAGAACGGGCTAACCTGTCCATTCGGATGGGAACGCGCCAACTCACGAGACTCACCAACGCGTTCAGCAAGAAGGCGGAGAACCATGCGTACGCGATGGCGATCTACTTCATGCATTACAACTTCGTCAGTGTTCATCAGACCTTACGCTGGACTCCGGCTATGGCCGCTGGCGTGACCACGAAACTTTGGGAGTTGGCGGACATGGTGACCGCGTTAGAAGACTGGGAATCGTCGAAGGAAGCCTTATAGATGACCAACTGCCTATATTATGGCGACAACCTTACTGTGCTTCGCGAGAGCATCGCGACCGGAAGCATCGATCTGGTCTATCTCGATCCACCATTCAATTCGCAGGCAAACTACAATCTTTTATTCCGGTCACCGGCGGGCGTCAGGTCTCAGGCTCAAATCGAAGTGTTCGAGGACACTTGGCACTGGAACGACAGCGCAGAGCGGGCCTTTGACGAGGTGATCCAGAGCCGCAACACTGATGCCGCCGAAATGCTACGGGCGATGCGCTCATTCTTAAAAGAGAATGACGTTATGGCCTATATTACTATGATGGCCGTCCGCCTGCTGGAACTGCACCGTGTCCTGAAGGCTACAGGGAGTCTCTTCCTTCACTGTGATCCAAGCGCAAGCCACTACCTAAAAATCCTTCTCGACGCGATCTTCGGGCCGCATTCGTTCCAGAACGAAATTGTGTGGAAGCGCACGAGCGCCCATAGCAGCTCGAAGCGCTTTGGGCCTGTTCACGACATCATTCTGTATTACGCGAAAAGCGATGAGCATATCTGGAATCCGATTTTTCAGCCATACGACCAGACCTATATCGATGCCTTTTACACGCACGTTGACCCGGACGGTCGGCGTTGGCGTCGTTCCGACCTGACTGGCGCGGGCGTTCGTCACGGCGAAACCGGCTTAGTGTGGCGCGGCATAGACGTGTCCGCGAAGGGTCGCCATTGGGCCTATCCACCTTCGCATCTCGAAGTAATGGACGGAGCCGGACGCCTTCATTGGCCTCAAAAGGACGGTGGAATGCCAATGATCAAACGGTATTTGGATGAGCAAGCCGGAATGCCGTTACAGGACATCATCAGCGATATTCCGCCGATGCATAACCTTGCGGCCGAGCGGCTTGGCTACCCCACGCAAAAACCCCTGGCGCTGCTTGAGCGGCTAATCCAGGCCACCAGCAATCCCGGTGATACAGTCCTCGATCCGTTTTGCGGATGCGGAACAACGATTCACGCGGCCCAAAAGCTTGGGCGGCACTGGACTGGCATCGACATCACGCACCTTGCCATATCGCTGATCGAGAAGCGCCTTAGGGACGCTTTCGCCGGCATTACATTCGACATCCACGGTACGCCGAAAGACCTAGAGGGAGCGCGGGCACTGGCGGCACAGGACAAATACCAATTCCAGTGGTGGGCCGTGTCGCTGGTAAATGCCGTTCCCTTCGGCGGCAAAAAGAAAGGAGCCGATGGGGGGATAGACGGAGTGATCTATTTCCGATCGGACGCAAGAACCCCGGAGCGGGCGATCGTGAGCGTCAAGGGAGGAGCGGTTAGCGTTCCTATGGTGCGTGACCTGAAAGGCGTTTTGCAGCGAGAGAAGGCACCGATCGGCATATTCTTGACATTGGCACCACCCACGCGACCGATGGAAACGGAGGCGGCGTCCGCCGGTTTCTATACGATCCGAACCGGCGATGGAGAGGGCAAGGAGCGTCAATTCCCACGTCTGCAAATCATTACCATCGAACAAGCTCTGAACGGCGCGCAACCCGCGATCCCGCTAATCGATGCAGGAGCGACTTTCAAACGGGCAGCAAGGGAGAAGGCTGACCATCAGGCCAAATTCGACCTATAGGAAACTAGTTCGACGGCCAGAGTCTCTCTTCTAACTGACCCGCTGCCGCCTGACGCATGGTCGTGCCGCCGATGCCGGCGCCACAGGCCGGCACTTGCCCGCAGCGCGGGATAATGCTCCGCTCCCCGCCATAACGGGAAGCCCCAAGGAACTGCCGATGCCCACCTTCCGCGCCGCGACACGCGCCTGGCTGGAGGAGAACTGTCCCCCGGCCATGCGCACCTTCATGCCGGAGAGCGAACAGGTTGCCGGCGGCAAGCGCGCCGAATAGGTCCATCCGGAACAGAAGCAATGGCTCGACCGCATGGCCGCCACGGGCTGGACTGCTCCTACCTGGCCCACACGATACGGCGGCGGCCCGCTGCGTCCCTGAGGGCGGCGGCTCGCGGCGTCAGGCTCGAACAGGATGGGCGAGGTGACGGGGGATCCACCATGCGCGGCGCGGACCTGCTCCACCCCGTCCTGGACCGTGCCCGCGCCGGACTGGCGGCCGAGATGCCGGGCAGCGCCAACGAAGCGTTCGACCGCACGGTTCAGTACCTTAAAGACCGCAAGCAATTCGGCGTCTCGATCGGCAGCTTCCAGGCGCTGAAGCACCGCGCCGCACAGATGGTCTGCGAGGTGGAGATAACCCGCTCCGCGAAACTCGCCGCCGTCTCCGCGCTGGATCGGAAAAGTAATGATGCCGCTGCCCTGGCCTGTCTCACGAAAGCCAAGGCCAACGAAACACTGTTACTTTATATCAACGATTCTGTTCAGATGCACGGCGGGATCGGCATGACAAACGCGCACGAAATCCACTTCTTTATGAAGCGGAGCCGTGTCGCCCAGGCAAGTTTCAGCGACACAAGCTTCTGTCGCGACCGCTATGCGACGCTGATGGGATACTGACGCATCTGCCCTATTCTTCGCTCAACACACAGTGGCCGACCAGCACGCCGATCGGAACCGAAACCAGTGCCCAGGTTATCAGGCAGGTGAGTAATTCGGGTGACAGCACGTACAGAAGAACGCCGCTGACCGCCACCAGAATCAGCGGCCCAAGTATCGCCATATCCTCGTTCCCCATAGGCGGACCTCTCTCCCCTTCTGACAGGCGGCCTGCTAGGCCGGGCGGGCGGCCCACTAATGTGTGCACATTGCATGCCAATCAGCCAAGACGTTCTAAATCAGATAGTTAGCCAATTTCATCGCTGACCGCAAAACAGTATTCGTAAATATTGCTGACACTTTCGGTGACGGAGGCGCAATAGACCGGCGTCCCACGCACACTCCATCACTTCCGGTCAGCCCGTCGCTTCCGAGCGCGTTTGACGCGGTTTATCAGGTGAATGTCGGTTCGGACCGTCATCTGCGACTGCCGCCCAACCAAGCTGTGGCAGACGGCGTGAATAGCATGCCGAGTCCAATCGCCTGGATAGATGTCTGCATGAGGGCCAAGATGGTTGGGATAGCAATCCCGTTTTGCATTAGCAGGTGGTAGGTGGCAGGGATTCCGAGGGCAAAGCTGAGCATGAGGAACCGCTTTGCCCATGTGCTCCGGCCGCGCGAGACCCCCAGGATGAAAATCAAAACGGCAAATACTGTACACTGGATGGCAACCACGAACTGCATGGACGCGACGGCTGCGAGGTGCTGCCATTGCAACGCAGACTGGAGTACGCCCAATGCGAGCGAACCGAAGAATGTTGCCTCGAATGCAGCAATGCTCTCTGGTCGCATCCGTGTGGTCCTTCAAACGCCAAAGACCTGATAACCCAAGGGGGTAAAGGACAGGTTAATCAAGCCGGCCGGTTGGCCCGCTGCGTGCTTCACCTCGACGTTATCCCTACACAGGCTAATTTGACAAAATCACACTTCCGGCTCGCTGGCTGCACATTCCGACTTGACTCGGGAATCGAGTGTCGAATCACTGGGTCTCCACCGAATCGAGCGAGTGGGAAGGCGAAATGACAGAG
>JBEKLE010000472.1:0-9078 GCA_050010355.1 Rhodopila sp.
GGCCGGAACTAACCAACTGGCCTCCTGGTACGCACAACGGGACGTAACCAGAACAGCCGGGCGCGCCAGCCGCAGAAATCCGCCAAATTCGCGTGCCTGCCATCGATAGGCGCTTCGACGGCGATAACGGAAATCAGATGATTTCCGTGAGGTCGGCAGCGCCGGCGAAAATGCGCTGTTTCAGGCCCAAAAAGTATACGACAAAGGGTGTCGGAATGAGGCATTGTGCGGAAACCTGCTGGGTGAGGTTTTCCGCACATGCTGATCGGCTACATGCGCGTCTCCACCAGCGGTGACCGCCAGGTTCTGGATCTACAGCGTGACGCGCTTCTCGCCGCCGGGGTCGATGCGCGTCACCTGTTTGAGGATCGGGTCACCGGCAGCCGTGGTGATCGTGCAGGCCTGACCAAAGCGCTGGCTTTCATCAAACCCGGCGATTGCCTGGTCGTCTGGAAGTTGGACCGGCTTGGCAGATCGCTGCCGCATCTCCTCACCACTGTGACCGATCTCAAGAACCGCGGTATTGCTTTTCGTTCGCTGACCGAACAGATGGATACCACCACGCCGCAAGGCGAGTTCCTGTTCCACATTTTTGGCTCGCTGGCGCAGTTCGAACGGTCCCTGATCCAGGAAAGAGTTCAGGCTGGACTTGCCGCGGCACGGCGTCGTGGACGGCATGGCGGTCGGCCCACCGCCATCGACGCGGAGAAACTCGCCGCGGTGACGGCAGCGCTTGATGCCGGCGCCACCAAAGCCGCGGTCTGCCGTACGTTCGGCATCAAGCGCAGTACTCTGATCGACTCGTTGGCCCGGATCGGGTGGTCTGCCGGGACCAGGTCGAGGAGGCATGAGTGGCAAGACGGCAGCGATTGAGCGAAACCCAAATTGCGGAGTTGTTCGATCCGCCGACCGAGCAGCGTGAACTGGTCCGTTATTACACGTTGTCGGAGACCGACCTGGCAGCCGTCGCGCGCTGCCGTGGCGACCACAACCGTTTGGGCCATGCCCTCATGCGTTGCTATCTGCGCTATCCCGGCCGGGCTTTACATGTCGGTGAACGGCCGCCTGCGGCCCTGCTCGCATTTATTGCGGAGCAGATAAGCGTGTTCCCGGCGTCGATCGATGAGTATCTCGCAAATGAACGGAACCGACAGCGCCACGCCATCGAGTGCCAGGAGCAACTGGGACTTCGTTACTTCGGCAGACATGCGATGGCCGAACTGACAGAAGCTCTTTTGCCGCAAGCGATGGAGGACGACCGGCTTGCTCATTTGGCTGCGCTGGCCATGGAGGCATGCCGGCAGCGTCGGATCATCTGTCCGCCGCCACTCGCACTTGAGCGGTTTTGCGCCGAGATCCGTCACCAAGCCCGCCGGGAGGTATATCGCCGGCTGACCAACGGTCTGTCCGCCGACCAGCGAAAGAGCCTCGACGCTTTGACCGGACGCAGGGACGAGACCGGCCAGGTCTGGCTGACCTGGTTGCGGCAGATGCCGGAAGCCGCCAGGCCAACCGCCATGCTCGGCATCATTGAACGCCTGGAATATATCCGTGCCGTCGGCATCGATCCCAGCCGCGGACATCTGATCCACCAGGCACGGCTGAGCCAGATCGCTCGCGAAGCCGACAAGACCACGGTACAGCATGTCGCCCGTTTTGAGCGGCAGCGCCGGCATGCGACGCTGGTGGCCATTACCCTGGATTTCACCGCCAGCCTGACCGACCAGGCCATCGATCTTTTCGACCGCCTGGTCGGCGGGATGTTCCGCAAGGCCGAAGGACGGCATGCTCGCGCCTTCCAGGCGGATGCTCGTGCCATCAACGAGAAGGTTCGCCTTTACGCGCGCGTTGGAGCCGCCCTGATCACTGCCCAGACCGGTGAGTTGGGTGCGTTTGAAGCCATCACGGCCGTGATCCCCTGGGAGCGCTTCCGCAAAACCGTTGCGGAAGCGGAGGCACTGGCCAGGCCGGAAGAATTTGACGCCTTCCAGAGCCTTGGCGAGCACTATGCCGGTATCCGGCGCTGGTCGCCGGCATTCCTCTCGGCGTTCGAATTCGAGAGCGTGCCCGCGTCAGCCTCGCTCTTGCGCGCCATCGAGGTGCTGCGGGAGGTGAACAGCAAGAACACGGCCGTCCTGCCAAAATCCGCCCCGACCGGCTTCGTCCGGCAACGATGGGCCGCTTACGTCATGCCGGGCGACGTCATCGATCGGCATCATTACGAACTCTGCGTGCTCTCGGAATTGCGCGACCGTTTGCGTGCTGGTGACGTGTGGGTGGCCGGCAGCCGGCAATATCGCTCCGTCGAAGAACGGCTGATCTCCAAGCAGACTTTCCAGGAGTTGGAGAGCGCCGGCACAATTCCAGTCGCGGTCGAAGCCGATTTTGAAACGTTCATCGAGAGCCGGCGGGCGTTGCTGGACAAACGGCTGGCAGACGTCGATAGCCGCGCCAAAAATAGTCTGCTGCCGGGCGTAACGATCGAGAAAGGCGTGTTGAAGATCTCGCCCATCGAAAAATCCACGCCGTCGGAAGCAGAGGCCCTGGCTGCGCGCCTCTACGCCATGCTGCCGCGCATCCGTGTCACCGACTTGCTGGCCGAGGTTGCTCGCTGGACACTGTTTCCCGACTGCTTCACCCATCTGCGTACCGGCGAAACCCCAGCCGACAATCGCGTCCTTATGGCTGGACTGCTGGCCGAAGGACTCAATCTCGGCCTGACCCGCATGGCCGAGGCGTGCAGCATTGCCAGCCTTGGCCAACTCGCCTGGACGTCCGACTGGCACATCCGCGATGAGACTTATGCGTCGGCGCTGAAGTGTCTGGTGAACCAGCAGGAGCGTGAGCCATTTGCGGCCACGTTCGGCAGTAGCAGCGTCTCATCGTCCGATGGCCAGTTCTTCCAGGCAGCCGGATTCGGCCGTGACGCCGGCCGCCTCAATGCCCACTACAGCCTGCGGTCGGGGTTCAAGGTCTACACTCACCTTTCAGGCCGCTATGGGCCGTACTTCACCAAGCTGATCGCAGCAACGGCGAGCGAGGCGCTGCATGTGCTGGACGCTCTGGTCTACCACCAGGGCGACATTACAATTCGCCGCCATCACACCGACGGCGGCGGTGATTCTGATCATGTATTTGCCCTATGCACGCTCCTGGGTTTCCAGTTCGCGCCACGCATCCCGGATCTGAAGCACCGGCGTATCTACAGCTTCGGCAAACCGACCGACTACCCGACCCTCGAACCGCTGATCGCCGGACGGATCAACGTGGAGCTGATCCGGGCCCACTGGGCGGAAATCCTTCGCATCGTCGCGTCCATCCGCGCCGGCACCGTGGCACCTTCGGTCATCATGCGACAACTCGCCTCATATCCGCGCCAGAATGGCGTGGCGGCGGCACTGCGAGAGCTTGGAAGACTGGAGCGTACGCTCTTCACACTCGACTGGATCGAGGACCCCGAACTGCGGCGCGAGACCGGGCAGGAATTGAACAAGGGAGAATCCCGCAACAGCCTGGCGCGTGCCGTCTTCATTCATCGGCTCGGCGAAATCCGTGACCGCACTTACGAGAACCAGCAGCACCGCGCGTCCGGCCTGAACCTTGTCGTCACCGCGATCATCCTGTGGAACACGCGATACCTCGAACGAGCGGTCGCCACCCTGCGTCAGACGGAAAATGTCCCCCAGCATCTCTTGGCGCATCTCTCTCCCTTGGGCTGGGAACATATCAATCTGACAGGCGACTACATCTGGGTCACGCTGCAAGGTGCGTCGGAAAACCATGACGGATTGAGGGCGCTGCGCACCCCGCCCGAGCCATTCAAGAAGGCAGCATGATGTTCATGCTTCGTCCCCTTATGCGTACCAGAAGGCCAGTTGGTTAGTTCCGGCCCCCGCCCGAGCCATTCAAGAAGGCAGCATGATGTTCATGCTTCGTCCCCTTATGCGTACCAGAAGGCCAGTTGGTTAGTTCCGGCCATCTTGGCGACGGCCCTCTCGGCGCCGACACGACCCTTCCACTCCCACGGGTTCAAGGTCTTCGCCGGCAAGCGTGCCAGTCCGGCAGCCATGCGGGCGGCCGGGATCTGGAGCTCGGCTGCCAGCGCGCGGACCCGGCCGCGGGCCTCGGCGCTGATCGGCGGGCGGGCCATGGCGCGCGACATCGGCCAACCTCCCTAAACCGAAAACGACACGGAACAAAAATTCTGCGGAATTTTTTGCGGCCCAATTTGGACTCGGGCTGTTTGGGACCGGAGCATCATGGGTTCAGCGCGGGCGGGATGAAACCGGAACGGAACATTGTGCATTTTTCATCCTGGTAAAACCTCGCATTTCCCAGTCCGAAACCGAAACGTGAAAAAAAATCTGGGAGTAGAAAAGGTACGGGGTCGCAATTTCACCCCGGCTTTTTCCGACGCCCGGAAGGACCCACGCGATTGTCCAGGAGGGTTGCCATGGCATGCGGGATGGTCACCACTGTCTGCAAAGGAGGGTGGTGCGGGTGGAGCGCGTTCCACCAGTCTATGCCGGCTTGTCCGTCCTCGTTTGATTGGGTTTCGGTCTCCATTATTCGATCTCCTTCGGCTGGAAGTCGTTTCGGGGCGCGGCTCTCCCGCGACTGCCGAAATTCGTTGCGGTTGTTCTGGTGAAGCCCGGTGTCGCTATCCATCGGGCGAGTGTTCCGGAGCGATGGAGCGGCCTTGCTCGAAGCCGGCGGGCAAACACGCCCAGATCGGTGTCTCGACCAGGTTAGAGCGCGATTGCTGCATTACCGAACCCAAAGAAGAGTCTGTCTTTGCAGGCCGTAATGGTGCTCGAAGCTCGAAACGAGCCAGCTCGCCCAGCGCAGCCTTGATGTGGGCCTCCGGGTCCAGAACCACCGACCGGTCGACCAGGGCTTCGTCGTTGTGCGCACCGTTCAAGTCGCGCCGGTAGCTTGCCCGCTCCAGGCCCTCGGGCGGCTGCCAGTCGCAGCCGTGTCGCTCGCGCTCGCGGTGGCGCTGCACGCGTACCGCATTGCCGTCGTTCCAGATCTTCGGATAGGCCGCCGCGGCGGCTTCGGCGTTGGCATAAACCACGCCGCCCTCCGCAAGCATCCGGTCTTCGATGCGCGGTTGCAGCTCTTCAGCCGATATCAGCCGATCGATCGGCAGGGGCAGCGGAACATCCGTGAGCAGCAACACGTCGACCCGCTCGGCATCGGTCTCGCGGTTCACGCCCCGGGCCCGCTCGATGGTCTGTATCAGCTCGCCTTCGCAGGTCCGCCAGCGGAACGCCTCGGCCACCGGGTTCGGGTGGAAATCGCTTTCCGTGGCGACCCGCGTGCCGTCCGCCATGAGATAGGTGGCATCGCGTCGCGGATACCACTCAGGCAGCGGGTCCACCGTCGCGCCGGTCAGGGCCTCGGCCTGGCGCTCCATCGTCACCGGCGGCGGCAACAGCCGGCCGATTGCTATCACGTGCCGGACATCCTTGAATTCGTCGCTGCCGGTCACGGCGCCATAGTGGATCCACACTACCCGCGGGCCGAGCTCGCCGAGGGCGATTAGCCGCTCTTTGGTGCGCTTCTGGGCGGCGATGAGGATCCGCCCGACTGGTCGCCGACGCACCTCAATCGCGAGGGTCAAATGCAGCCGTGCCAGGTTATTCGTCCGGCGCCGTCGCTCCTTCGCGGTGATATCGGGAGCGTCCGCGTCCAGCATCGACCCGGAAAACGCGCGGTCGGCGCACTGCACGATATGCCGATGTGGTGCCGCGAGCGGCGCCAGCTTCTCGATCTTCACACCCGGCGCGAGCGGTCGCAGCAGCTCCTCCTGCAGCGTCGCGTCGATGATCGTGTTCGGGACCTTCCAGCCAGCGGCGACGGTCCTGCGGCCTTTCATTGACACCGCCCGCACCGCACCGGCGGCTTCGTGCAGAGTGACCACGTCGGTGTTGCCACTTTCCGCCCGGTTGCGGCTGCGCAGCAGGGTCAGCATGGTCCGGTCCAGCATCGCCCGGCGGCCGAGGTCCGTGTTGATGTCGACCGCGCGCAAGGCTTCCAGTCGCTCGTCCATCGTCATGCCGTCATGAATTTCCGGCTCCAGCAGGGTGCCGTATTCGAGCTTGATTTTGGCCTCCAGCATGTTCGCGGTGATCCCGGCCTCGATCAGCGGCTCGCGGCGCATCCGGCCGTCCGGCCCGGATTCGAGGGCTTGGATCACTCGGCCGCGCATCTCGTGCAGAGCATCGGTCTTGCCCTGATCGGCACCGACCCGGTCCAGCCGTCTCAACGTGTCGAGGGTCAGCACCAGCGGTTTGTCATCTTCCTCGGCTTCCGGATCGCCGGTGCCGATCAGGGCTGTACCGACGGCGTTTTCATCGGTGATGCGCCAGGCGACCTTGCCGAGCGCTGCGGATTTCGGAAGAAAGGGCATGACATGCGCGACGAGCCAGATGTCCGCGCGGGTGTCGTACTGCGCCAGCTTGCCGCAGCCGGGCTTGAACGGGCAGCTCGGGCAGACCGTCGTGCGCGGATCCAGCCGGCGCGTTTCGGCCGCCCGGCGGGGGTCGCGATTGCGGCACATCGTGTCACCCGGCGCGCCGCCCGGATTGATCGCGTCCGATCCTCGCCAGACGCCGACCGTCACGGCCGGATCGCCAGGCGGCCGGGTTGTCCGCTCGTAGTCACGGATGCGTTCGGCGAGCTCGTCGTGCAGGTCGGTGCGTGGCGTCTCGAAGACGATGGTTCGCTCGTCGCCGGCGGCGCGCATCGTTCGAATGCTGGCCACCGCAGTCTCAAATGCGATCTGGGACTTGCCACCGCCGGCGCCAAGCCCGATCGCCAGAGCGGCGGGCGCATCACCATCCTCGGCCAGAGCTTGCTTCGCCGCACCCTCGATCAGCCGGCGCACCCGGACCCGCGCGATCGGCACGGGCTGGGGCTCGTCTTCCAGCAGGCGCGTCGACGGCACGGGCATGTGCGACTCGTCCGGCTCGGCTGACTCCACCGGGGCCGTCCAGACGCATAGACGCGGATCCAGGGCACCGAGGATGCGCGCTTCCACCGCGCCGGTTCCAGACTGGCGCAGCAGGTCGTTGAAGTCTGAACCGTCCTCTCGCCGGATCGGCCAGGGCTTCACCACGACAACGTTGACGCCGCGGCGCTTCCAGCGGGCGATCGTCTTGCGCGCTTGCTGGCCGGCCGGTTTATTCGGCTTATGCCGCGGATCGTCATCCAGGCACGCGACCACCTCGCGGCCGATCGGCGGGGTGGGCAGGTTGCCGAGGCTACCGAGGGCGATCCAGGTTTCGCAGCCGGTCGAGACCCAGACGCTCAGGCCTGTTTCCGGACCTTCGGCAGTCTGTAATGGAGCGCCCGGCCGCCCAGAAAGCCGCACGGCCGCACCCTTTACCGGCCCGCGGGTCTGCTTTGTTGGCTGATCCGGGGTTTCGGGCGCCTTGGTTCCGTCCGACGTGAGATGGACCCATTGCGCGCATTGGACCTCGCCCGCCGAGTCGGTGCCGAGCACCACCAGGGCGACGTCGCGCGGGTCAAACCGCATCGCATCAGGCCAGCCGCCCGGCGGGCACGGTATGCCACGGGTTTCGACCAGATAGCGTTCGGCGATCGTGCCGGCGACGGGTACCGTGCGCTGCACCTGTTGGCGGACCCGGACAATATTCTGCTCGCGTTCCTTGGCTTCGTCGGCCTCTCGCGCGGCCTCTCGCTCGGCCCGCTCACGCTCGAGCTTTGCCAGCCGTTCCTTCTGAGCGCGCCGGTCACCGGCCGGCTGCTCGGCGATACCCGCATCGGCCGCGAGCTGCTTGACCGCTTCATCGAATTCGAGGCCCTCGGCCTGCATGACGAAGCTGATCGCGTCGCCATGCGCGCCGCAACCGTAGCAATGGTAATGATCGTCCCGATAGACGGTGAAGCTCGGCGTCTTCTCGGCGTGGAACGGACAGCACCCTTTCCACAGTCGGCCGGCCCGGGTGAGCCTGACATGTCGCTCGATCAGCGGGCGCAGCGGCGTGCGGGCGCGAACCTCAGTGATCTGGTGCGGATCGAGGGCGCTCACGGCTTGCCCCCGGCGATGGCAGCACGCACCGCATCAGTGACAATGTCCGTCCAATGCCGGTTTCGCTGCTCTTGCACCGCGCGCCGGATATTGGCGATCAGGTCGTGACTGCTCGGAACTTGTACCGCCGCAATTGCGGCTGCTGCCGCCTTGCGGATTTTCGGCTCCGCCGCGCGCAAGATACGCTCGCGCTCCCGATCCAAGATTGCATCCCTGATCCCATCGCGCAGCGCCGAGATGGCTATATCGGCAGGCGGTACGACCTTGAGGTCGCCGTGTTTCTCGACGTTCTCATCAAGCCAGCGGACCAGCTCGCCTGGCGTCATCGCGTTCAACTCGACACGATGGTGTTGTAGCCAGATGCGCCAGCGGTTCCCGTCGTCACGGCCGAGGACGTAAGCGGCAACGGGTTGCGGCTTGCCGTGGCTTACGTCCTCGAGGGGCAAGCCCATCTCGATCGCGTCCCACGGCTGCAAGCCTATATCGATGATATCGACCCGCCGTCGTCCGCGCGCTCGCGTGGCCTCCTGAAGGCTCTGGGCGATCATCGTGCCAGCGGCGTCGGCGTCGTGAATGCAGAACACCGTTACAGGTTCATGCTCGGCGGTGTCGGCTATCGCATCGATCACGTCGCGGGCTGCCCGGGAGGCATAGCCCTTCGATGACATCACGGCGCAATCGTGCCGCTCTGGCCATCCCGCCTGCTGGAGGATCCGCACGTGATCCTCCTTTTCGCAAAACAGTAGCTTATGAAACTGCCAGTCGGGCCGCTGATAGTTGGAGACCGCCGTGGTGCCGAGTCCGATGGAGGCCTCGAGGTCGTGAAACGAGCCGCGGTCGTCGCGGATGAGGCCCGCGATGTTGCCGTGTTCAGCCTCATAGTCTGTCAGTATCGAGGTAAAATTCGACCAGCCCAGCGCCTGACCGGTCTCCTGCTCGACAAACGGCCGAACCCGATAGAACAGGTTGCGTTGCGAGAAGATGTACTTGCCGTCCTCGGACGTCGCAGCGATCGCCTT
>JBEKLE010000473.1:0-6439 GCA_050010355.1 Rhodopila sp.
CCCGCGCCTTCCGGCTCGGCCCAACAGATGGAAACGCAGGTGGCTTCTGAAGCTACGACAATCTCGTCCGGCGGCGGCGTCGCCGACCGTTATGCCGCCGCGCTTTACGCGTTCGCCGATGAACACCATGTGCTCGACGCGGTTGTCACACAGATGGAAAATCTCGGCCGAATGATCGACGGCAGCAGCGACTTCCGCCGCCTGCTGGAATCGCCCCTCATCGACGTGAAGACCGCCACCGCCGCCGCCCAGGCGGTGCTGACCCAGGAAGGCTTCGGCAAAGAAGTGCGCGATTTCGTCGGCGTCATCGCGGTCAACCGCCGCCTGCGCGTCCTGCGTGACATCGTCGGCGCCTTCGCCACCCTGGTGGCCGACCGGCGCGGCATCATCACCGCCCATGTGTCCTCCGCCCATCCCCTGAACAATGTGCAACGCCAGCAACTGCGCGCCCGCCTGATCGAGGCCGGCTACGGCAACGTCAACATAGACGAGCGGGTCGAGCCCGACCTGCTCGGCGGCCTGGTCGTCCGGATCGGCGCCCGCCTGTACGACACCAGTCTGAAATCCCGGCTGCAACGTCTGCAGTACGCCATGAAGGGAGCCGCGTGAGATGGAGATCCGCCCAGCCGAGATCTCGGAGATCCTGAAGAAGCAGATCGCCGCGTTCGCACGCGTGTTCGGCCTGCAGAACGTGATGTCCGGTGAGATGGTCGAGTTCCCCTCGGCCGGCCTGCGCGGCATGGCGCTGAACCTGGAAACCGACAACGTCGGCGTCGTGATCTTCGGCGATGACCGTGAAATCCGCGAGGGTGACACCGTTTCCCGCACCGGCTCGATCGTCGAGGTCCCTGTGGGACCCGGCCTGCTTGGACGCGTGGTCGATGGTCTCGGCAACCCGATCGACGGCAAGGGCCCGATTACCGGCGCCAACATGAGCCGCGTCGAGGTGAAAGCCCCCGGCATCATCCCGCGCAAGTCAGTGCACGAGCCGGTGCAAACCGGCCTGAAGGCAATCGACGCCCTGATCCCAATCGGCCGCGGCCAGCGGGAACTGATCATCGGCGACCGCCAGACCGGCAAGACCGCTGTGATCATCGACACCATCATCAATCAGAAGGGCAACAACGCCTCGGGTGATCCGAAGCGCGCACTCATCTGCATCTACGTCGCGATCGGCCAGAAGCGCTCCACCGTTGCACAACTGGTGCAGGTGCTGGAGGAGAATGGCGCGCTGCAGTACTCTATCATCGTCGCCGCGACCGCATCCGATCCGGCGCCGATGCAGTTCCTCGCACCCTATACCGGCTGCACCATGGGCGAGTATTTTCGGGACAACGCCCAGCATGCCGTAATCTTCTACGACGACCTTTCCAAACAGGCCGTCGCCTATCGTCAGATGTCGCTGCTGCTGCGCCGTCCGCCGGGCCGCGAGGCCTATCCGGGCGACGTGTTCTACCTGCATTCCCGTCTGCTGGAACGCGCCGCGAAGATGAACGACGCTCTCGGCGGGGGGTCGCTGACCGCGCTGCCGGTGATCGAGACGCAGGCCGGCGACGTGGCCGCCTACATCCCGACCAACGTGATCTCGATTACCGACGGTCAGATCTTCCTGGAAACCGAGCTGTTCTTCCGCGGCATCCGCCCGGCGGTGAACGTCGGTCTGTCGGTGTCCCGTGTGGGCTCCGCCGCACAGGTCAAGGCGATGAAGCAGGTGGCCGGCCGCATCAAGCTTGAACTGGCGCAGTACCGTGAAATGGCGGCCTTCGCCCAGTTCTCGTCCGACCTCGACGCCTCGACCCAGCAGCTTCTGGCCCGCGGCTCGCGTCTCACCGAACTGCTGAAGCAGCCGCAGTACAAGCCGCTGCCGATCGAGGAGCAGGTGGTGGCGATTTTCGCCGGCGTCCGCGGCTACCTAGACAAGATCGACGTGGGTCGCGTCGGCCCGTTCGAGGCCCAGTTCATAAACGAACTGAAGGCGAAGGAGCCCGCCCTGCTGGACGCGATCCGCTCCGACCTTGAACTCAAGCCGGCGACGGAGAAGGGCCTGACCGCTTTCCTGGACAGCTTCGCGAAGTCCTTCCACTAGAAGGCGCAGGAAAATGCCCAGCCTGAAGGCTCTCCGAACCCGCATCAACAGCGTGAAGTCGACGCAGAAGATCACCTCCGCCATGAAGATGGTGGCGGCGTCAAAACTGCGGCGCGCCCAGCAGCAGGCCGAAGCGGCCCGCCCGTACGCCGAACGGATGGACCGGATGCTGCGAGCACTGGGGGCGTCGGTCGCCGGTTCGCCCACGGCCCCGCCGCTGCTCGTGGGGACGGGACAGGACAAGGTGCACCTGCTTATCGCGGTCACCGCCGATCGCGGCCTGGCCGGCGCCTTCAACAGCAATATAGGCCGAGCCACACGTAACCTGGCACGACGGCTGGAGGCCGAAGGCAAGACGGTGAAAATTCTCGCCGTCGGCCGCAAGGGACGCGACTACCTGCGCCGTGAACTCGGCAGCCGGATCGTCGACGACATCAGCTATGCCGGCAAGCGCCGGATCGATTTTACGGATGCGCAGGACGTCGGCGCCCGCGTCACGCGGATGCTGATGGCCGGTGAGATCGATGTGGCGACGGTCATCTACAACCGCTTCCAGTCCGTCATCTCCCAGGTGGTGACCGAACAGCAGATCATCCCGGCGCCGCCACCGGCTGAAGGCGAAACCATCGACACAAGCGGCGCGATGTACGAGTTCGAGCCGGACGAGGAAACCATTCTGGCGAAGCTGCTGCCGCAGGCGATCGCGATCCAGATGTACCGCTCCTTGCTGGAAAGCGCGGCCGGCGAGCATGGCGCGCGCATGACCTCGATGGACAACGCAACGCGCAACGCCGGCGACATGATCAAGCGGCTGAGCCAGAACTACAACCGTGCCCGCCAGGCCAACATCACCAAGGAATTGATCGAGATCATCTCCGGTGCCGAAGCCGTCTGATCTCCGGCGCATTTTGAAGGAACCTATTCCATGGCAAGCAACATCGTCGGTCGCGTTACCCAGGTTCTCGGCGCGGTCGTGGACGTGCAGTTCGACGGCGAGCTGCCGTTCATCCTGAACGCGTTGGTCAGCAAGATCGAAAACCGCACATTGGTGCTGGAAGTGGCGCAGGAACTCGGTGAGCGGACGGTCCGCTGCATCGCCATGGACAGCACCGACGGCATGGTGCGCGGTCAGGAGGTCACCGACACCGGCTCGCCGATCACGGTGCCAGTCGGACCGGAGACACTGGGCCGCATCCTGAACGTCATTGGCGACACGATCGACGAGAAGGGTCCGATCCACACCAAAAAGCGCATGCCGATCCATCGCCCCGCCCCCTCCTTCGAGGAGCAGGCGACGTCGGCTGAGATCCTGGTCACCGGCATCAAGGTGGTCGATCTGCTGTGCCCCTATCTGAAGGGCGGCAAGGTCGGCCTGTTCGGCGGCGCCGGCGTCGGCAAGACGGTGCTGATTCAGGAGCTGATCAATAACATTGCCAAGGCGCACGGCGGCGTTTCGGTGTTTGCCGGCGTGGGTGAGCGCACGCGTGAAGGCAACGACCTCTATCACGAGATGATTGACGCGGGCGTCATCAGAATGGATGACCAGGGCAACCTGCTGGAAGGCTCCAAGGTGGCGCTGATGTATGGCCAGATGAACGAGCCGCCGGGTGCGCGCGCCCGCGTCGGCCTGTCCGGTCTGACGATGGCGGAGTACTTCCGCGACGAGGAAGGCCAGGATGTCCTTTTCTTCATCGACAACATCTTCCGCTTCACCCAGGCCGGCGCGGAAGTGTCCGCACTGCTCGGCCGCATCCCCTCGGCCGTGGGCTATCAGCCGACGCTGGCCACCGACATGGGCGCGTTGCAGGAGCGGATCACCTCGACCAACAAGGGCTCGATCACGTCTGTGCAGGCGATCTACGTCCCCGCCGATGACCTGACCGACCCGGCTCCGGCGACCTCCTTCGCCCACTTGGACGCCACCACAGTGCTGAACCGCCAGATCGCCGAGCTCGGGATCTATCCGGCAGTGGATCCGCTCGACTCGACGTCGCGGTCCCTGGACCCGCGCATCGTGGGCGAGGAACATTATCTGGTGGCGCGTGAGACGCAGCGCATCCTCCAGACCTACAAGTCACTGCAGGACATCATCGCCATTCTGGGCATGGACGAACTGTCCGAAGAGGACAAGCTAGTCGTCGCCCGGGCGCGCAAGATCCAGCGCTTCCTGTCGCAGCCGTTCCACGTCGCGGAAGTGTTCACCGGGTTCGCCGGCAAGCTGGTGGCTGTCGCCGACACGGTGCGCAGCTTCAAGGCGATTTGCTCCGGTGAATACGATCATCTGCCGGAAGCCGCCTTCTACATGGTCGGCACGATCGAGGAAGCCGTGCAGAAGGCCGAGACGATGAAGGCGAACGCCTGATCATGGCGACCAACCTCGAGATCGTCAGTCCCGAAAGGCTGCTGCTCGCCCGCCCGGTCGACATGGTGGTGATCCCCGCCTCCGAGGGCGACATGGGCGTCATGGAAGACCACGCCCCGATGATCGTCATGCTGCGGGGCGGGACGATAGACCTATATGAGGGCGATCGGATCATCGACCGCTTGTTCGTCGACGGCGGTTTTGCCGAGGTCACACCGGAGCGCTGCACCGTGCTGGCGAACCTGGCGATCCCCCTTGCGGAGGTCAGCAAGGCCGAGGGCGAACGTCGCCTCGCCGAGGCCGAAGCCGCGTACGAAGCAGCCGACACCCGCGACCCCGCAATCGAGGACGCGGCGCTCGACGCCGTTCAGTCCGCGCGAGCCATGGTCGAAGCGGCGGGTTGACCCGATCGTTGGACGGCAAATGCAAAGGCTGGGTTTTGCGACCCGGCCTTTTTCCCGCGCAGCCTTTTGTTGCTGCCAAACCCCCTGTTGCCAATCGGCACCGCCACTGAAGCATCAGGACGCCGATCGAACTCGATGCGGTGTGGCCGGTTTGATCATCGGCTCAACGTCCATATATTGCGACTGCGTGCAGCAGGGTGCCCTCTCGTCCTGCAACCTCACAGCGAGCATGACACCGCGATGAAGCACTGGCGGATCGAAGACGTGGCGTGGGACCGGTTCGATCCCGACGCCGTTGACCCCGCGTTAGTGCCGCTCGTCAAGGCCGCGGCGATGGTGGAGCGCAACGGTCGCGACTATGCCGTCTATCTCGGCCGGGTGTTCCCCGACGACCCCGATTTCCGCCGCGCCGCCGACTACTGGGCGGAGGAAGAGGTCCAGCACGGCGACGCGCTTGCAAAATGGGCCGGTCTGGCCGATCCAACATGGAACTTCGGCGCCGCATTCGATCGCTATCGCGCCGGCTATTCCGTCAAGACCGACGCCGACGCCTCCATCCGCGGCTCCCGCACGGGCGAACTGATCGCGCGTTGCATGGTCGAAACCGGCACCTCCAGCTACTACACGGCGCTGGCCGAAGCGACGGCAGAACCGGTGCTGAAACAGGTCTGCAAGCTGATCGCCGCCGACGAATACCGCCATTTCAAGCTGTTCTACGACCACATGCGCCGCTATCTCTCCCGCGAGAACCTCGGCCTGATGACACGGCTGCGTATCGCGCTCGGCCGGATCGGCGAGTCCGAGGACGACGAACTGGCCTACGCCTACCACTGCGGCAACGAGCCCGAATCAATGCGCAATGGGCTACTACCGCTACCGCCACATTGAGCGGGGAACCGGGATGATTCTCAAAACCGTCGGCCTTCCGCCACGTGGCCGGCTGTCGGTGGGCGCGACCAAAGTCGCGTGGAAGCTTCTCCAGTGGCGACAACGCCGGTTCGAGCAGCAATTGGCGGCCTGAGGCGCTGAAGCCTCAATGTCCGTCCGAGAGGTCTCGCGGCGGAGGGCCGGCGAGGGAGGGAAGGAGGCTACGCCGCCACGATGCGGGGACATCCTGGCTAGTTGCCGACGCTGCCAGCGGCGACAGCACCGCTGGACCACCGGCCCGCCAGACCTATCGGACGGATACTTAGCTTTCGCCCAGGGCCGCCTCGATCTCCCGCCCGCGGCCGCCTGCCCTGAACTGCCCGATCAAACGGGGATCCTGGCCAATACGCAGGCGGTAGATGCCTTGCGCGGCGGCGATCAGGTCGCCGTTCCTGCCAAGCGCGCGATCACCAATCTCGACGATGCGCAGGTTCGGCCAGATCTGCGGCCTGATCTGCAGAATGTCCGCAAAGATCGCCTCACCAGAACGATCCGGCATGGCCTGCGCGATAAGCAAAGCCATGGACGCGGAAGATCGCGAGACGCCCGCGTGGCAGTGCACAAGCAGATGCGCCTCCGTCCGGGGTTCGCGGTCAAGACTGACCCCGAACGCCAGCAGTTGTTCGATATGCTCGGGACCAGGCGCGACCGCTCCAGGTT
>JBEKLE010000474.1:0-5167 GCA_050010355.1 Rhodopila sp.
TGCCGCAGTTCGGAGTGAAGTTCAGGTTCAGTTCCGGTAAGACGAGTGTATGTCGCAACCTGCTGGACCATATGCATCCCGAACTACAGCGAGTGAATGCCCTAATATAAGGAGCAAAGGTATTTAGTTCCAGTAGGACCATTCTTCAGACGATCGGAATGTGTTTGATCGTCAGAGGGCGTCCTGGACGGTCGGGAACCGTTCGGGCGGCGGATGGGTCGAGATTGACCGGCGAGCGGTTGTGGATGCGCGGGAGAGGGTTTTTGAACATAGCCTAGGCCCCCAGGACGCGAGATGCGACCGAACGTGTGAGAGCGGGCAAACTATCTGACGGTAGTTCAGCCCATTTCTGATCGCGCTATGCGATGGGCGATGTGTTCGCGTCCTCGCTTATCGTGGCGGCTTTTCGGTCGTGTCTGGGGCTCGCATGGCGCAAGCGGACGACCCGGCACCGGGTGGCACCGGGCCGCATCACCGGGCGCGGCCATTGGCGTCCCCGCCTGTGCCGCCCAGAAAACCTACCTCCACATCATTGGGCGTTAAATATCCCGGGGGTTTTGGGGGGCAGAGCCCCCAAGCTTTCGGCTGGTTCGAGCCGGTCGATGAGCCGTTGGAAGGCGGCCTCGAACGCGGGATCGTAGGCGTCGGGGTGGCTGCGGATGACGTTGACGGCTTTGCGGTAGTAGTCGGCGGCTTGGCGATAATCGCCGCGGGCTTCGCAGACCATGCCGAGGCGGTCGTAGCCGTCATGGACATCGGGGAAGCGCGTTAGCAGTTCGTGGGCGGCCTGTTCGGCGGCATCGAGATTGCCGGCCTGAACCATGTCGACGACCGCGTTGGACGCCTCGGTCAGTTCGTCGAGTTCGTCGTGTTCCTGGACATAGCTGGCCAAAGATGGCCGGGGCGCCGGCACCGCGGCCGGTTGAGCGGCACGGGTGGCGGCCTCGTCATTGGCCAGGCAGCACTTCTTGTATTTCTTGCCGCTGTTGCAGGGACAGGGATCATTCCGTCCGATTTTGGCCATCTCGCCAACCTCAGTTCAAAGGACCGACCCAGTGTACCAAGCCGTGCTGGCCGACGCCAAGTTCCACGAGCAGTTGTTCGTCTTCGACCGCGACCTTGCGGCCTCTGCTCGGGCAGCGCGGTGCTGGCTCTGCGGGGGCGCGCTGCATTCGGCATCGTATGACCGCAAGCCACGCGGCGGTCCGCCTGGGCTGGGCCAGGCGTATGCCGAGCGCTTCAGCTTTTGCTGCGCGGTGGATGGATGCCGCAAGCGGACGACGCCGCCCTCGCTGCGCTTTCTCGGCCGCAAGGTCTACCTCGCCACGGTGGTGACATTGATCTCGGCGATGCTGCTGGGGACGACGCCGGCACGCCTGGCCCGTCTCTCGACGGTGCCGGGGATCGATCGGCGAACCCTCGCGCGCTGGCGCAGTTGGTGGCGTTCGAGCTTTACCGACAGCCGCTTCGCACCAATCGCCGCGGCCGCCTTCATGCCGCCACTCGAAATTGCCGGCCTGCCTGTCTCGCTGCTCGACCGCTTTGCCGGCGATCTCGAACGGAAGCTCACCGCCTTGCTGCGGTTCCTCGGTCCGCTGACCGGCGGCGCATCGGCGATGCGCGCTTTCTGACGGGCGCCGTCAACCCGCAGAGGATGCGCGTCGCCGCCCTCGGCAAGGGCGCTTAGCGTCCGCTCGTTCATTGTTTGGGGGCCGGACGTGGCGGAGCGAGGCGGATCGCGGGTGCATGAGCGCTGGGCGCAGTTGCGCTTTTCGGTGATTGGCCAGTTGCTCGCCTCGCCGCCAGCGAAGGGCGGGCTGCGTGCGGCTCTTGAGGAACTGGCGGCACGGGAATGGCGCCACCCGAGCACCGGCGCACAGGTTCGCTTCGGCGTCTCCACCCTTGAACGATGGTTCTACTGTGCCCGGAACGAACAGCATGACCCGGTGAGTGCGCTGCGACGCAAGCGGCGCCAGGACGCCGGCGCGCAGGTCTCGATGACCACGCCGCTGCGCCAGGCCTTACTGGCGCAGTATGCCGCCCACAAAAACTGGAGTGCCCAGCTGCATCATGACAATTTGGCCGCCTTGGCGGAGACCCGGTCGGAGTTGCGCCCGGTGCCGTCCTACGCGACGGTCCGGCGGTTCCTGGCCAAGAATGGCCTGACCAAACGCCGGCCGATGACGACGCGCCAGACCGAAGGCGCGTTGGCGGCCGCGGCCCGGCTCGAGGCGCGCGAGGTACGCAGCTACGAAGCCGAGTATATCAACGGGCTCTGGCACTGGGATTGTCATCACGGTTCCAGAAAAGTGCTGACGCCGCGAGGCGAATGGCAAACGCCGATCCTGTTCGGCGTGCTCGACGACCGTTCGCGGCTGGCCTGCCATCTGCAGTGGTATCTATCGGAATCAGCCGAGAACATCGCGCACGGGCTGTCGCAGGCGATGCAAAAGCGCGGTCTGCCGCGTGCCGCGATGAGCGACAACGGCGCGGCCATGACCGCCACCGAGATCACCGAAGGCCTGGGCAGGCTTGGCATCCTGCATCAAACCACGCTGCCGTACTCGCCTTACCAAAACGGCAAGCAGGAGACCCTGTGGGGATCGGTCGAGGGCCGGCTGATGGCCATGCTCGAGGGTGTCGACGATCTCACCCTGGCCCGCCTCAACGAGGCGACACAGGCCTGGGTGGAGCAGGACTATAACCGCAAGCACCACGGCGAGATCGACGATATCCCGCTCGCGCGCTTCCTTGCCGGCCCTTCCGTGACGCGACCTTGCCCGGATGCCGCGGCGCTGCGGCTGGCATTCAGCCGCACCGAACGGCGCACCTTGCGCAAGAGCGACGGCACCGCCGTCATCGAAGGTCGCCGCTTCGAAATACCCAATCGCTATCGGCATCTTCCCGTGCTGGAGGTCCGCTTCGCCGGGTGGGACCTCACCCAGGTCTACCTCGTCGATCCGCAAACCGGCACCGTGCTCTGCCGGCTGTTCCCGCAGGACAAGGCGGCCAACGCTTCCGGCCTGCGCCGGAGCCTGCAGCCGCTCACCGCCGAGCCCGTCACGCCGACATCACCCCCGGTACGCGGCATCGGACCGCTGCTGGCGCGCATGATCGACCGGCAGGCCGCCAGCGGATTGCCCCCCGCCTACCTCCCCAAGGACGAAGGAGACGACACGTGAACACCAAGATGCTGGCGCTCTACGGCCTCAAATGGAACCCGTTCCTGCCCAACGTGCCGACCGAGGCGCTGCACGTCACCACGCGCCTGGAATCGTTCTGCTGGCGGGTGCAGCAACTCGCCGGCGTTGGCGGCTTCGCCCTGGTGAGCGGCGTGCCGGGCTGCGGCAAGTCCGCCGCCTTGCGCATCCTGTCCGCGTCACTGGCGACACAGCGCGACGTGACGGTCGGCGTGATCAGCCGGCCACAGGCCAACATCGCCGATTTCTATCGGGAGATGGGCGGACTGTTCGGCGTCGAACTGCGCCCGCATAACCGTTACAGCGGCGCCAAGATCCTGCGCCAGCGCTGGCAGGCGCACATCCAAAACACCCTCTCGCGGCCAGTGCTGTTGATCGACGAGGCACAGGAGATGCAGCCGGGTGTGCTCGCCGAACTGCGCTTGCTGGCCTCCGCCGATCTCGACTCACACGTCCTGCTGACCACCGTACTGGCTGGTGATGGACGACTGGCCGAACGGCTGCGCACCGATGACCTTCTGCCGCTGGCCAGCCGCATGCGGGTGCGCCTGGCGATCGAACGGGCAACGCCACAGGAGCTGCAGGACTGCCTGCGCCATGCTCTGCAGCAGGCCGGCGCGCCGGCCCTGATGACCCCCGAGGTGATCGCCGCCCTGTGCGATCACGCGCAGGGCAATCCAAGGGCGCTGATGATCATGGCGGCTGAATTGCTCGAGCTGGCCGCACAGCGCGAGGCCCGCCAGATCGACGAGACGCTGTTCTTCGAGACCTGTGCCGTGCCGATGGCCAGCGAGACCAAGGCGGCGATCCGCCGCCGGCGATGAGCCCCCTTCCGGTCCAGCCGGCCTGGCGCCTTGCCGATGGCCCCGAACAGCAGCGCTGGCTCGTCGACGGACTGTGGTCGGAACAAGCCGTCGGTATCATCGGCGGCGAGCCCAAATGCGGCAAATCCTTCCTCGCCCTCGATCTGGCGGTCGCCGTCGCCGCCGGCATCCCGTGCCTGCGCCGCTTCGCGGTCAGCCACCCCGGCCGCGTCCTGCTCTATCCCGCCGAAGATGCCCTGCACATCGTCCGCCGTCGCCTTGAGGGTATCTGCGTCGCCGCCGGCGTCGGTCTCGCCGAACTCGACGTCCAGGTGATCACCGCTCCCAGTCTGCGCCTCGATCTCGAGGCCGACCGGGCACGACTGGAGGAAACCGTCGCCCGGCTGAAACCACGGCTGCTGGTCCTCGATCCGTTCGTGCGGCTGCATCGCATCGATGAGAATGCCAGCGGCGATGTGGCACCGCTGCTCGCCTTCCTGCGCGAACTGCAGCGGCGCCACGCCATCGCCGTCGTCCTTGTCCACCACGCCAAGAAGGGCGCCGGCACCATGCGCGCCGGGCAGGCCCTGCGCGGATCTTCGGAATTCCATGCCTGGGGCGATTCCAACCTCTATCTCCGGCGCGACAGTAACGATCGTATCGTCCTGACCGTCGAGCATCGGGCCGCCGCAGCCATGCAGGGCGTAGCTCTTGAACTGATCCAGCGCGACAACGCCCTGGCTCTCGAGCCGGTGCAGACCGATCGCCAACCGGAGCGGCGTGTCGAACCAACTTCCGTCGATCAGCGCATCACCGCGGCCCTCGCCGACGGCGACCAGCCCCGGTCGTTCGCCGAACTGCGCGCTTCCTGCCGCGTCCGCACCACCACACTTTACGAGCGCCTCGCCGCCATGACCGCAGCCGGTCTCATCGTCAAATCTGCCGACGGCTACTGGCTCGCCGGACGCTGACCGTCATCCGCGGCAGACGCCGCGCAAGGTGAAGGCGGTCCTCGATACCGCGCACCCAACCAACACCACACCCGCAGCCGGGCGGCTTCCCGCTTCCGCTTCCCAGAACCTCTACAGCAAGCGGGAAGCGGAAGTGGGAAGGCCATCAAAAAACCTGATCGCGGCCCCATCAGAAAGCGTGATCCTGCTCAGC
>JBEKLE010000475.1:0-9310 GCA_050010355.1 Rhodopila sp.
CAGCGCGGCCTGCCGGTGCAGATGCTGATGCGCTACTTCAAGAAGGACGAGAACAACTGGCGGATCGCCGACCCGATCCGCGCGATGGCTCAGTTTCGCGAATTCAACCTGCTTTCGGACCTCAAATCGCTCGGCCGGTTCGACATCGTGTTCTGCCGCAACGTGCTGATATATTTCGATCAGCCGACGAAGACACGCGTGCTGGAGGCTATCGCCGGGCTGATGCCGCCGGACGGGCTGCTGTATCTCGGCGGCGCCGAAACCGTGCTTGGGATCACGCCAAGGTTCGCCCCGATGCCGAACGAGCGCGGGGTGTACGGCGTGGTGCCGGCGACGGCGGCAGCGGCGGGACCGCGTCTGGCGGCCGTTGGTTAAGCCGTTTCCGAGGCCGGATGCGGCGCCGCAGATCAGACGGTCTTCAGGAAGTCCGTCAGCTTGGTGATCGCGGTCTGCTTGTCGGTTTTGTCGAGCGCCCCGAGTTCGGCCGCAAGGCGGTCCATGGCCGCCTCGTAGATCTGGCGTTCGGAGAAACTCTGGTCCGGCTGCCCCGAATTGCGATGCAGGTCACGGACGACCTCGGCGATGGCCAGCGGATCACCGGAGTTGATCTTCGCCTCGTATTCCTGCGCCCGGCGCGACCACATGGTGCGCTTGACGCGGGCCTTGCCGCGCAGGACAGTGAGCGCGTCATCGAACAGCTTGCGCGTTGCCAGCTTCCGCAGCCCGGCGGTGCGGGCCTTCGCGACCGGCACCCGCAGCGTCATGCGGTTTTCCTCAAACGTGATGTGGATCAGTTCCAGCCTGTGGCCGGCGATCTCTTCCACCGCGATCCGTTCCACCTTGCCGACGCCATGGGTCGGATAGACGACATAATCGCCTTCCACGAAGATCTCGGCCTTCGCGATCGCACGAGGGGTCAGATTCGGGCCGTTATGCGGCCGCACGTTAGGACGTGGTTCGGGCGGCGTCGCCTGGCTCTGGGTCACCGTCTGTTCAGCCACCTGGTTCGAAATGTCTTCCACTTCCTGCTGCTCACCTGTCATTTTGCCTGCCGTATTACCCACCAACAGTGTCCGCTCTTTGCTGAACGGTTCAGGTCAGTTGCCGCCTGACGTTGTCCTTTTTGGTAACAGGTTCGTCCCGTCATGACCGGCTGACGGGCCGTCGGTCCGTTGCTACATCAACTCGAAATCCCGGGGCCGGATTTTCGACTCGATGAAGATAAAGTGTAACACGAAAATCGCGCCAAGTCAGCGCCTAAGAGCACGGGATCCGATTGACCCATCACGGCGTCCCGGGCTCTGCCGAGAACAGGTCGGCCTTGCCGGATTTGTCTTTCCAATCGTCCGCATCGTCCGGCGGTGTGCCTTTGCGGGTGATATTCGGCCATAGCGCGGCGTATTTGCTATTTGTCTCGAGCCAATGCGTCGCCCGGTCGTCGCTGTCGGGGAGGATGGCTTCGGCGGGACACTCCGGTTCGCAGACACCGCAGTCGATGCATTCATCAGGATGGATGACAAGCATGTTCTCGCCGACGTAGAAGCAATCCACCGGGCAGACTTCGACACAGTCCATAAATTTGCAGCGAATGCAGCTTTCGGTGACCACATAGGTCATTCGGGAACCCCTGGATGCCGGCAAAATCGACGCGTAGCCGATTTCAAGCCCCGCGATATGCCGACGAATCCGCTGTGATGCAAGGTGTTGATGACGCATCGCTGGCATCGACGTAGAGAAGCCGAGCTTCGGCGGCGGGGCCGCGGCGGGGGGCGAGGCTGGCGACGCGCAGGACGCGAATTATGCCGTGCACCGGAATGGTGAGCACATCCCCGACCCTCAGTTTCGCATGCGGCTTGCCTGTCGGCTGGCGGTTGATCCGGATAGACCCCTCGGCCACCAGGCCGGCACACTGGGTGCGGGCGCGCATGATACGGGCACACCAGAGCCATTTGTCCAGGCGCTGCCAATCCCGATCTTCGATATCCGCTATCGTGCACCTCCCTGCCTCAATGCTGCCAGCGCGGCGAACGGGCCACTGGCAGCCTTCACTGTTGGCGGTTCGTGGCTTGCCGGGCGCCGGCGGCGTAAGGGCATCAGCATCGGCGGGGCCGGCGGGCCGTGCTGATCGGCCGCCAGGCCGGCGGCGGGCAGGATCCGGAAGCCAAGCTGGCGGAGCACGGCCGGCAGCATGTCCGGTTTGATGGCGAAGCGCGAGGCCAGGCCGGAGGGCAGCGCGGCGGGCCCGCGGCGAGAGCGGTAGCCAAGTTCGCCGGCGATTTTCTCGGCGATGTCCAGCCTCAGCAGGATCGGGCCGGCTTCGATCCAGCCTGCCATGGCGGCGAAGCCGGGCGGCCAGTCGGGCTGGTGGGCGGGGAGGGAAACCAGCGCGGAACCAGGCAATGCGGGCGCCGGGACGCCGTGGTGCAGTGCCCACAGGCGAATGCGCATGGCGGCCGGACGTGATTTCAGGAGGGCAGGCATGAACAGCGCGAACCGGCCGGAGCGCACGCCCACTGCCCGCAGCCGGGGCCGGACGTCGGCGGACAGGGTTTCCTCGTCGAGGCCGGGGATCAAGCCGAGCGCTTCGGTGAGACGATGGAGGGGGCCGCGGAGGGCGGGGTGGTCGCGCGCCATGGTCTCGGCGGCGAACAGCGGGGCGAGGTCGGTGCGGATCTGGCGGTCGAGCCAGGTCTGCAGGCGGAGCCTGATCCGTTCCCGGGCGGCGCCGTCGAGGAACTCGCTGTCGAGGATGTGGATCCGGGGACGTAGCGGCTGAGCACCGCGGGCCAGTCTGGCTACCGGCACAGCGTCCCAGGTTACGAGATGATCGGCGGTCAGGGCGAAGGCGTCATCGGCGGCGGCGGCCAGGACGCCGACGCGGCGTGGCATTTCGGCGCGCAAGGCTCGCCTGGCGGCGCGGAGGACGAGCTTTTTCTCGTCGCCCACCGCGAGGGGATCGGGGACGAAGCCGAAGCCCTCGATGTGGCCGACGCTGTGGCCTTCGACGACGACCTCGCCGCGGAGGGTGACGGCGGAGAGGAGTTCGCTGCCCTCGGCTTCTTCCAGGCGGCGCATCAGGTGGGCGGAGCGGCGGTCGACGAAGCGGGTGGTCAGGGATTCGTGGAGGGCGTCGGAGAGCTTGTCCTCGACTTCGCGGGCTTTGTTTTGCCAGTGGGCGGTGTCCTTTACCCAGTCGGACCGAGCGGCGATGTAGGACCATACGCGGACGCTCGACAGGCGCTGCATCAGCGTGTCGATATCGCCGTCGGCTCGGTCGAGGCCGGCGATCTGTGCGGCGAGCCAGTCGGTTGGCAGGTGGGTGTCGGTGGCCACGTGGTTGAACACGCGGGCGCAGAGTTTGGCGTGGGTGTCGTCGGCGAGCTTGCGGAAATCGGGGATCTGGCAGGCGTCCCAGAGCAGGCGCATGCGGCGGCGGCCGTGGGCGAGTTTTCGGATGTCGGGGTCGCGGGCCAGAGCGGTGAGGGTTTCGAGGTCGGACGCCTCGTTGCCTCTGGTCAGCCCGGGCCTCGGGGGTGCGGCGTTGAGGCTGTCGATGAGGCTGTTCAGGGAGGCGAAATCGAGGTCGCTGTTGCGCCAGCAGAGCATGTCCAGGGAGTCGAAGTTGTGGGCTTCGACGGCGGTGACGACTTCGTCAGGGATGGGCGGGCACTCGGTGGTGGTGCCGAAGGTGCCGTCTTTCATGCCGCGGCCGGCGCGTCCGGCGATCTGGGCGACTTCGGAGGCGGTCAGGCGGCGGGGGCGGTGGCCGTCGAATTTTCCCAGGCCGGCGAAGGCGACATGGTCGACGTTCATGTTCAGGCCCATGCCGATGGCGTCTGTGGCGACGAGGAAGTCGACCTCGCGTTCCTGGTAGAGGGCGACCTGGGCGTTGCGGGTTCGGGGCGAGAGGCGGCCCATGACGACGGCGCAGCCGCCCTTGCGGCGACGGATCAGTTCCGCGAGGGCGTAGATTTCGGCGGCACTGAAGGCGACGACGGCGGTTCTTGGCGGCAGGCGGACGAGTTTGGCGGGGCCGGCGTAGGAGAGTTGCGACAGGCGGGGGCGGGTTTCGATATGAGCCGTGGGGACGAGGCGGCGGATCAGGGGGGCGATTGTCTCGGCGCCGAGGAACATGGTTTCGACCATGCCGCGGGCGTGGAGGAGACGATCGGTGAAGACGTGGCCGCGGTCGGGGTCGGCGCAGAGCTGGATTTCGTCGACGGCGACGAATTCCGTGTGGCGGTCGAGCGGCATGGCCTCGACGGTGCAGGAGAACCATCTCGCGTCGGGGGGGATGATTTTCTCCTCGCCGGTGATGAGGGCGACGTATCGAGCGCCTTTGATAGCGACCATGCGGTCGTAGTTCTCGCGGGCGAGGAGGCGGAGGGGGAAGCCGATGATGCCGGACGAGTGGGCGAGCAGACGCTCGATGGCGAGGTGCGTCTTGCCGGTGTTCGTCGGGCCGAGGACAGCCTTGACGCGGGCGGCGAAACCGGAGTCGGAGCCGAACATGGGAGGATGTTTGGATGGAGTCGGGGGAAATGCAAGCGGCGAAAGCGTGACCTGGGTGTGATGGAGTTACTATATTGCGTCTCATGAACGCGTCGCTCGTCCCGTCTGAGCTGCTTGCGTCCGTGGTGGCGTATTTCAGGCCGCAACGGGTGATCCTGTTCGGGTCGGTGGCGCGCGGGGAGGCTGGGCCGGATAGCGACATCGATCTTCTAGTTATCGTCGATGACGACACGCCGGCGGAGAAGGTCACGCTGAAGGCGGGGTTTGAGGCACGGCGGTCGTATCATCATCCGGCCGATGTGATCCCGGTTCGCGCGGCGACGTTCCTGCGGAAGTCGCGGATCGCCAACACGTTGTCGCGGTCCGCCAGTCTGGAGGGTGTCGTGGTTTATGAGCGACCCTGACGCCTCTGAGATATGGACGGAGGTTCTGGAGTGGCTCCGGATCGCCGGGTCGGATCGGCGGGTTGCGCAGCTTTGCCCGCAGGCCGAGCCGGCGTTGGCTGGTGCTGGCGCGCTTGGTTGTTCGGGTGGGGCGGCGGCGTGGATCGAGAGGTTGCGCGGGCGGCGACACACGTGCGGCCAGCGACCGCATCGGCTGACCCGCTTCGCTATGCCGCGAGACCCGCTGCCCTCCCACGAGCCACGGCTTCGTGTCGGACGCCGGCGACGAAGCCGTTCATCTCCCCGGACAACTCGACCGCCTGCCTCGACAGATCCCCCGCGGCGCCCAATACTTCAAGTGCAACGGAACCGGTGCCGTTCACCGCCTGGCTGACGTCGCCGATCGTGCGCGTCACCGCCTGCACCGCCCTGGAGGTCTGGCTGACATTCCGCGCGATTTCCGACGTCGCCGCACCCTGCTCCCCGACCGCGGCTGCAATGCTCGTTGCGATCGTGCTTACCTCCGAAATCCTGGCACTGATCGCGCGGATCGCCGTGACCGCCTCGGTCGTAGCCGTCTGGATGCGGCCGATCTGCCCGCTGATCTCCTCCGTCGCCCGGCTCGTCTGAGCCGCCAGACTTTTGACTTCGCTAGCAACCACGGCGAACCCCTTGCCTGCATCGCCGGCCCGTGCCGCCTCGATCGTCGCGTTCAGCGCCAGAAGATTGGTCTGCCCGGCGATGCTGCTGATCATCCCGACGACATCGCCGAATCGCTGTGCACCCTCGGCCAGGGCCCGCACCGTCGCGTCCGTGCGGTGAGCATCGTCTGCCGCCTGCCCGGCCATGTTCGCGGACCGTGCCACCTGTCCGCTGATCTCGGAGATCGATGCTGTCAGCTCTTCGGTTGCCGCCGCCAGAGCATGCACGCTGGTATTGGCCTCCTCCGCGGCCCCGGCCACGGCGCCGGCCTGCTGGCCGGTCGTCTCCGCCGTCAGCGTCATCGACTTCGCGGTGGTCTCCAGCGTCGACGATGCCCCGGTGAAACGCCCGATCAGACCGCCGACTGTAGCTTCGAAGCCACGCAACAAAGCCTCCAGCCTGGCCGCCTTTTCCGCCGCAGCGGCGTGCTCCCGATCCCGCTCGATCGCCGCCCGGTCGGCCTCCACGGCCCCCTGACGCAGCGCCTCGATGGCCTTCGCCATTCGCCCAATTTCATCCGTGCGGCCTTGCCCGCCGAGCTCAACCCGGTAATCCCGCCGGGCGATCCGGTCGATCACGTCCGTCATCGTCACCATCGGCGACACGATCCGCCGCGACAGCCCCGTCAACGCGCCAGCCAAAGTTGCCATGATCGCCGCGAAGCCGACGCTGACTGCCACGACGCTCCACGCCGCCTGCTGGCGATGAAGGCCCGTGCGCTCCTTGGCAATGACCAGCGCCGTATCGCGGATCGCCAGCGCCGCATTGGCGCCAGGCACCGTTTTCGGACCAAACTCCGCCGCCGACATGGGATATGGGCCCCCGTGACGGCCGGCCTCCACGATCGTGTGCTGCAGGGCATCGGCCAAAAGATACGTGTCGTGCGCCCGCGCCACCGTATCCTGCAGACCCTCGACCATCGACAGCCGCTGCACGATCGACTGAAGCGTCTTCCAGGTCTCCCCCAGGGTTGCGTCCACCCCCGCCAGCCGCTCCAGCAGCGCCGGCGGAAGCGGGACATCTGACTGCATCGACACCAGCATAGGTCCCGTGCGAGCGGACATCAGGCTGCGGATTTCCCAGCTCCGCCGCGCCATCTCGACCAGGTCCATCATCATTCCGTCCTGCTGCGCCGCCGCGACGTCGCCAATGTCCAGCGCATGCGACAGTGCCTCCTGCGCGCCCATTGTCGAGCCGACAAAGGCGGCAAAAAATGCCGGATCGCGTTCGACCTTCGGGCGCGCGATCACCGGCTCCAGCTTGGGCCTCCAGCTCGCCAGGCCGTCGCGGGTGTTCCTGATGATCGCCATCTGCTCTGCCGCCCCGCCATAAGACAGCGAGCCGATCAACTGTTCGGCTTCGGTCATCGCGGCGTCGGTCATCTGCCGCGCCGCCGCCAGCTTCCCGCGGGTCGCATCGCTCGCGACGTTCTCGTCCATCAGCGCGTCGACCGATGACACCCGCTCGATCGCAAGCCGCTGCGGAACCGTCAGCAGCAGCCGGGCGACGTCCACCGCCCGCTCGACCCGCCCGGCAAGATACTATTGCGCGATGGCCCGGCTCAGCAGCCAGCCGCTCAGCCCTGTTGCCATGAGCGCCGGCAAAGACATGCAGACGAGAAAGAACATCTTGATGCGCATCGCAGGGGGCTCGGTCGCTGTGTATCTCCCGCTATGCGCCCGAGATCGTAAAGACGAGGTTAAAGCCGCCGGGCTTACGCGACAGCCAGCGAATACTCCACCTCAGCCGTATAGACCGAAGCCTCCTTCCCCAACTGCGAGCTGAACAGGGTAAAATGCTCTACCGCCACCGGCTCCGCCCGGAACAGGTTGTGCGCCTGCACGTACGACACCAGCTTCCCTTCCGACACGTTATCCAGCCTTGCCAGCGTGACATGCGGCTGAAACCGCCGCCGTTCGGGTTCCAGGCCACAGCGCTGCAACGCCGTCTCGATCTTGTTCTGCAGGTGGTCGAGTTGCGGGTTTCGCTCCACGCCCACCCAAAGCGCCGTGCTCCGCCCGCCTTTGGCGAACGTGCCCAGCCCCGCCAGGGTCAGCGAAAACCGGCGCGCCCGCAGCCCGGTCAGGGCAAGGTCGATGTCCTCGGCGCGGTGCCCGGGTGTCTCCCCGATGAACCGCAGCGTCAGGTGGTAGTTCGCCGGCGGGACCCACCTCGCACCGGGGATACCGGCACCGGCCAGTGCCGAAAGCTTCTCCCGCAGCATCCATGGCAGATCGAGGGCGACGAACAGTCTCATCCTGTCAAACTCATGCCGGATGTATCTTCGCCAGCAACTGTTCCACCACAGGCAGGATTCGCGCAACCTCGCGTTTGACGCCCTCCTGATTCGGGTGAAGATGATCCGCCTGGATAAGGTCCGGGTGCAGGGCTACGCCTTCCAGGAAGAACGGATCGTACAGCACGCCGGGCCGCTTCCCAAGGGTGTCGAACACCGCCCGGAAGGCCTTCTGGTATTCCGGCCCCAGGTTCGGCGGCGCATACATCCCGGTCAGCAACACCGGGATATGTTTCGCGGCCAGTCCGTCCAGGATGGCGGTCAGGTTGACCTCCATGTCCTTGGGATCGAGGCCACGCAGCCCGTCATTCGCCCCCAGTTCGACGATCGCGGCGTCCGCACCGTCCCCGAGTGTCCAGTCCAGCCGCGCCCGGCCGCCGGCGCTGGTGTCGCCGGAGACGGCGCCATCGATGATTGTGACATCGTGCCCGTGTGCCGCCAACGCCCGCTGCAACTGCACCTCGAACCCTTGATCATGCGGCAATCCGTAGCCGGCGGACAGCGAATCCCCCAGCACCAGCAGCCGCGGCGGCGCTGAAAATGCGGGTGCGGCAACGGCTAACACCATTGCAATGCCGCACCAGCCCTTCCGCCACCATCCCACACCACAATATAACGAGCTAATGGATGCCATTCCGCTCTCTCCGCTCCCAGACAACGCGCTCATGCCGCTCGTGCGGATCAGGGACCTGTACCTGACCGTGCCGTCCGCTGCAGGACCGGTCAATATCTTGCGTGGGGTCGATCTGGACATCGACAAGGGGGAGGCGGTGGGTCTCGTTGGCCCTTCAGGATCGGGCAAGACCAGCCTCCTGATGGTCCTCGCGGGCCTGGAGCGCGCCACGTCCGGCAGCGTTTTGCTCGATGGACAGGAGATCACCCGGCTCAATGAGGATGCCCTGGCAAAACTCCGCCGCGAACGGGTCGGCATCGTCTTCCAGGCCTTTCACCTGATCCCCACCATGACCGCGTTGGAGAATGTGGCGATCCCGCTGGAACTCGCCGGCGTGCGCAACGCCGCTGCGCGGGCGCGTGCCGCCCTGGACGCGGTCGGCCTGAGCCACAGGCTCACCCATCTTCCGGGCCAACTATCGGGAGGCGAACAGCAGCGCACCGCGCTCGCCCGTGCCTTCGCGCCGGAACCGGCGCTGCTGCTGGCGGATGAGCCCACCGGCAACCTCGACCACGTAACGGGTGAAACCGTCATCGACCTGCTGTTCGCGCTTCGCCGCCGAACCGGCACCTCGCTCCTGCTGATCACCCACGACCGCGATCTGGCTTCACGCTGCGACCGGCAGGTGCACCTGTCGGACGGCCGTGTTGACGAGGTCCTGGTGAGTTGAGGGCGGTTCCAGTCCCGGCGGCCGCCCGCAGCATGATCCTCGTCCTGACCATCGCCCGCCGGGAACTTCGCGGC
>JBEKLE010000476.1:0-5155 GCA_050010355.1 Rhodopila sp.
TGGCTCAGAAACCCGTTGGCGAGCCGGCGGATGCACTCTTCCACGCCGTCGCGCAGATGCTCCCGCACCCGGCCGCCCTGCTCGATGGACCGTGCGTAGTATTGTTCAAGCAGGCAATCGCTATTGTCTCCGCCACGCGGCAGCCGGGTCCGATGCAGCAGGCGATACAGCGCGGCAAAATCCTGGAAGCGCTGGTCTTCCAGAATCGAGCGGAGGTCGAACTCCACGTAAGCCTGCCGCCGCACGAAGGTGCTGTCGCGCAACAGCCGCAGAGTCGCCCCATTGGTCACGATGCCCCAGACCTGCTCGGTGCGGTTGAGGTATTCCTGAACCAGCGAATGCGGGGCCAGCCGAGGCCGCCCCGAAGCCGCGACCACACCAAGCTTTTGCCCGGCACCCACGATATGGACGGGCGGCGCGTCGTCCGCGTCCCCGGCGCGGTGGGAGACGGCAAAGCTTTGCCCATCGACCTCGTAGGCACGCTGGTTGTAGCGCAACTCGAACCCGAGCAGGCCGAAGAACGGGATCGCCCAGGCGTCGCGGGTCACGGTGGTTGCCAGATCATTCTCCGGCAAGCGTTCCAACCGATGCTGGAAGACACCCCACAGCGCCCGCGCGTCCGCGAAGATGGCGGCGATCTCTTCCGTCAGGCCGCGGCGCCCTGTGATGCCGAAATCGGCCGGCCGCTGCCCTGGCAATTCGCCCGCCAGGAGCTGGTCGAGCACATCAGGTCCCAGCAGGCCGCCCTCGATCCGGATCGCTGTCAGCGTTGCCATGCTCAGAGAACCGGTTGCAGAACGAGAAGGCCAAGCAGGTCGGGCGGAAGCTGCGGCTTGAGCGCGAGCGATCGGACGCGCAAGCCCACCGTCTGGCGCACCCGCCGGTAGCTCTGCTCCAGGATGGCCGCGCGCTGCTTGATCGGCCCGACGAGCGCCGCTTCGAGGGCAGGCCATTCGTCGAGAGCGGATGCAACAATCTCCCGCTTTTCGGCCATGGGGACGTTCGCATCAGGTTTGGCGTCGCCCAACAGGCGCAACGCTTCGTCGTCGTCCAGCCACGGCCAGGTGCCGCCTTGCGGCCGCGCGGCGAACCCTTTGGCAACAACCTCCTCTGACAGAAGCGGCGCATGGTCCGGCTGTTCGAGGAGGTAGCGGACGCGGAGCAGCATGATGGTGGTGAGGCGGGTCACGGCCCGCGTGCGGATGACACCGCAGCGTGTGGCATGGGCACCGCCGCTCTTGGTCAGCGCCTCCTCCATGAGGAAACGAGCGAGCCCGGCGACGAACGGGTGATTGCGGCCGAGGTATTCGGCGCCCACGGGGGTGGGCGACGCGAAGCTGATGCGCCATTCGCCAGTCTTGGATGTCGGCAGGACGAAGCGAACCGCATCTGGCAGCACCGAGGTCGTCGCGGTGCTGACCGGCACCCGGAAAACCTTGTCATCCTTGGCACGGACGATCGCGAGATTGAGCCGCTGTGCCGCGTCGAGAACGAAGCCGCGCACGGCGTCAGGGTCGCCCAACACAGCATCGGTCGCTTCAAGCTCGGCCCGGACCTCGGCCGGCCGCAAGGCACGCTGGGCGAAACGGGAGCGGTTCACGCGCTCCCGTTCGGCATCGCGATCCCAGTGCCGGTGCATGTCACTTACCTGCTGCGGCAGATCAAAGCCGAGATCGAGCTGGCGGCTGTCGGCGCCGGGGCGGCGATTACGCATGAAGAGCGCATTCAGCAGCGCCTCGGTGACCGTCTCACTTTCCTCCGGTACTGGAACGTAGGTCCCGAGCGCTTTGTGAATCTCACGGGCCTTGTTGAGGAGAACGTCGAGCACGATGCCATCAATCGCGCTGTCCGGGCTGAAATAGCGGATCGTCTTCACGACCGGTGACGTTTGCCCGTAGCGGTCCACCCGTCCCTCCCGCTGCTCCAGCCGGTTCGGGTTCCAGGGAAGGTCATAATGGAGGGAGGCGTCGAACTTGTCCTGAAGGTTGATGCCCTCGCTCAGGCAATCGGTCGCGACCAGGACTCTGGGCGTCTCAGTGGTGATGTCGTTGAGCTTGGCGGCCCGCACTTCGTCGTCGCCGTCCTGGCTGGTGATGGACACGACCTGAACCGTGGGGAAGCCGCGGTGCAGAGCCTGGCGCAGGCCCTTGGCGAGATAATCCGCCGTCGCGATGTAACGGCACCACACGATTGGGTTGAAGCCCTGTTTCAGGAGGTCCGACACCATTTCGACGCAACCGGACAGCTTTGTGTCGCGTCCCGGCCGGTGCAGGTCCTCGGCCATCCGACGAAGGTCGCGTAGCCGCCGCCGGTCAGAGTCAGGGAGGATGGTTTCAGCGGCTTCGATCGGCGGGGTTGGCTGTCCGTCGTCGGTCTGGTCTTCGGCAGACTCGTAGATGAACGGACGGAAGTCCGTGTCCTCTTCCTCCGGGGTAAGCTTGTCCTGGCGGTTATCGAGTGCGGCCACCGCGGCGGCTGGACTTGACATCACACAGCGCAGCAAGGCGAGGGCAGCCCAATAGCGGACCCGTTGTTGACGTTTGCCGAGATCCTCGCCTGCGCGAACCATTTCGGCGCAGAATGCGTATGTCGCCGTGAAAAGCCCCTGATATTCGCGGGACAGGCGATACGCCTTGTCGGTGGGGTCGCGCTTCGGGAAGAAGCGCTCCCCCTCCCAGTCGCGCTCGATGTCGGCGCGGGTTCGCTGGACAAAATGCCGAACGAGCGTCGCGCGCTGCGGCTCAGTCAGCGCAGAGGTATCCCACTCGCCGAATTCGGGGCGAAGGAGCGCAAGCAGGGAGCGGAAGGCACTCTCCAGTCCGCTGTGGGGCGTGGCGGTTAGCAGGACAAGATGGCGGCCCTGATCCGTCGCAAGGTCCTGGACCAGGCGATGGCGCTGCTGTCGGCTGACCGTCGCGCCGACCGCCTGAGTGGCGCCATGCGCCTCATCCACAATGACGAACTCCGGGCAGTCCATCAGAAAGAGATGCCGATTTCGGTCGCTCTTCACGAAATCGATGCTGGCGATCTGGATCGGATAGTAGCGGTAGACGCTTTCAGTGCCGGTCTTCCGACGGTCGAGCTGGTTGACGGTGCCAGACCGGATGACCACGGCTTCCAGGTTGGCCTTGCGAAGCTCCCTCTGCCATTGGTCGCAGAGATACGGTGGACACAGGATGCAGAGCCGCTTGATCTCGCCGCGATCGAGCAATTCGCGCGCGATGAGCAGCGCCTCGATGGTCTTGCCGACGCCCACGTCGTCGGCGATCAGGAGGCGGACGGGGTCCAGGCGCAGCGCCATCAGGAGCGGGACAAACTGGTAAATCCGCGGCCGGATGGAGATGCGGCCGAGCGACCGGAACGGCGTCGCGCCATCACGAAGGGTCAGGCGGGCTGCCTGCCACAGAAGGTGGGCGCTTGCGGCATCAGCCAGGTCGTCGGCCGATGGCACAGGGAATTGGGCCGGTCGGATGCGTTCTTCGGGCAGGGACCCGCCGATGAGGTCGGCAAGCCGCCGGTTGACGGCGACAACGTCATCCATTGCTCCGGCCAATGGCCTGAGCAGATGGACTTCCTCCGAGTCGCTCGGCAACAGCACCCAATCGCGGTTGCGGCAACGGACAATCGAGCCGGGTGTCATTCCCCTACCGCCCTGCAACCTGCTAGCGCTCAATCATATCGACTGGCGTGCTGATTCCCGCGTCATCAGCAGCCCATAGATCCAGGAAACTTGCAAGCCAAGCCGAAAAACTGACACCCCGGTTTACGGGCAGCCGCCTGACGACGCGGTGTATGTGTAGATCCTCCCGATAGGCTAGCAGGAGGAGCGGATGCCGACACTCCCGGTCCGAGAAGGTTCGACCGCCTACGCGATCCGCGACCTGCGCGAGCGAATCGAGCGCTGGAGCCCACGATGCTGCTTCCCAAACTCGCATCGGAAAGGCCGAAAAACTCCACTTGGCGTTCATCGCGCCGTTCCCGAGGTCAGCAACGGGCATAGATCCTCCCGCATTATCTCTGCCTATGCCAATCGGATTATTGAAAGGACGTTATGTTACACTAAATCCATGTCCGAAAGCGAACCGAAACCCAGCCACGCGCTGACCGTCGTACCGCCCGGCAAGCCGCTGCGGATTTCCCGCGCGGTCGCGGCCGACATCGTCGTGCCGGCGATCGTCGCCGATGCCGGCGACCAATGGGAGGCGGAGGAGATTGCGGCCGCGTTGAGTAATAGGGGCGGAACCCTGGGCACCATCGCCGGTCAGGCCGGCCGGAACCGGCCTCTGACGTAACGGTCGAGCGGCTCGATCACGATGTGCCCCGCCACCTTGAGCCTGCTGCCCAGATAGTCCCACAGCGCGATGCCGAGCTTGTCGCAGGTCTTGGCCAGACCCAGAAACGCATCGCGGCAATCGCGGCCGCCATCGCTTCGTGTCCCGGCGCTGACCTTCCGCCGCGTGACGTAGCAGCGGATATCGTTCTCCGATCCGTTGGTGTGCAGCGGCGTCTCCGGCCGGTCCAGCACCATTAGCAACTCAGCCTTGTTGGCATGCAGCCGCTTGAGCAGCCGGTCCAGCGTGACAAAGCCAGTGCGGCGCAGGAAGATGCGGTCGAACCGCTTGCGCAACGCGATAGCCCGGCGCGGGCTCGGCTTGATCCGGTAGGCCTTGAGGTCAGCGTAAAAGTCCCAGATCAGCCCGCGAACCTGCGCCTGAGCGGCGCGATGCTTGTCGGTGAACGCATCCAGCTTATGCACCAGTCGTTCCGCGTGTACCCAGCACAGCGCGTGATGCCCGACGTTGAACTGGCCGGCGTCATCGCTCAGCACCACCGCGTCGCAGAGGAATTTGTGCGACTGCACGCTGCCCCATAAGGCGCCCTCGGTGGCGACCTGAACCGGGTTAGGCGTGACGTCCAGCTTGGTGAATCCGAGCCGGTCGAGATGTGCCAGCCATGTGGCCTGATCGGCGAATTCTGTCTGCGGTTGCGCTGCCAGGCGGGCGATCAGCGGCGCGGACAGTGCATGCTTTCGCATGTAGTCGTAGGCCGCGTCGTTGAGCACATAATCGGTATGGCCCGCACGCAGCAGGTCGAGGAAATTCAACCGGCTTTTCGATGTGCGGGTAGCGAACGCGGTGAACCAGTCATTGCCGAT
>JBEKLE010000477.1:0-5152 GCA_050010355.1 Rhodopila sp.
TCTCTTCGCCCATTGGGGATTTCTGCATGTCAGCGACCGAACATCGGGAGCCGTATGAAGCGAGAGTTTCACGTACGGTTCTAGGAGCGCCTGGGGGTGAAATTCCCCTGGGCGACTCGACAGCACAAGCTGTTCTGCCACATCACCCGGACCTGGCGGGGCAAACCCTTGATCAGCAGGGAGACTGTTGTTGACCTGATTGCCTCCACCACGACCAAGACCGGCCTGACGGTGAAATGCCAGCTTGATACGCGCGACTACTCGAAGGGTATCAAGGTTAGTGACGCCGAGATGGCGACCCTCAATATCAAAGGTGACATATTCCATCCGGAATGGAATTATACGATCTCACCGAGAGCGCCGACCTGAAGCAGTAATCTTTGGGCGTCGCCTAAAGTGGGCTACCCCTACCGACGGCCCGTTCTCAACAGGGGTGGCCCGAAAGACAGCGGAACGGGAATTTCAGGAAGCTCACTCCCAACTACCGTCGCAGAGCGGCTTAAGGACTTACGGTCATGGAGAAAATCATTTTCGGGCGATTGCCCCCCTTTTGACCGTTTCTCAGAACTCCGAAGAGATAGTTGCTGGGCGCTGCTGACCTGTCCGATTCGGTTCGCGGGGCACGCGACTCGGGCGCCTCCGTCTCCGCGGGGCCACAGCAAGCAAAGGCCTGTCAGTGCATGCGACGGGGCACTTGTGCGTCGCGTCACCACTGCCAAAACCCGCGAGGCCCCTGCCCGTCAACACCGGCTGGCGCCGTTCTGTTGACAGTAGCCGGTTTTCGGGAGCGATGACGATGATCGCTGCGTTTGCTGCAAACAGCGTTGTTTCTTCTATACCGCGCAACTCGGCGTTTTTCCCACTCGTCCCCCGGACCACGGCCAAAAGCGACGTCCGACCAGCCAAGGAAAGGTGTAGCAACGATCCATTATGATACTGAAACCCGTTCTGGGATCGTACCCTGCCGATCGCAGCGGCCGCTTGGATCGACGAGCGCTCTTGAGAAGTGACAGCTCATTCCGCCGTTTACAGCAAACGCTTGTCGCGGAGTAATCATAGCGGCCTCTCTGGTTTGCGTATGGGTGTGTGGTGCCTCGACGACCCGCTGGGCGCAAACACTGCTACCACGCACGCAAAGTGCCGGCCCCGGCTCCGTTGCACTCTGTTCTGTCTCTGTTCTGCCTGTGTGGGAGAAGATCGAGTTACACAATGACCTGAGGCGCGGAACCACGTGATCAGCTATTTGCGAAGTCACGCGCCGGACCGTCGCTGCGAATCGGCCGGCGGTTCCGGATACGGAAGATTTAGTCGGCACCATAATGGCGACTACAGATCTAGCCTTTAGCGTTGTCTCGCAAGCCTGGCCAGGGAACGCACATGCCTCGGCGGCCTGAGGTGTCTCGGCGAACTAGCACAATTTGCTCGCTGGGTCTGCAACGCTTCTGGCCTCAGCCACTCGTCGACGCAAAGGCCATCTCAGGCGCAGTACAGTCTCTATGCTCCATAAGTATCGGGTCCGGCTGGAAAACGGTGGCTTCGCCAAAGCATGGCCAGTCCTCAGATGATCGGAGCACACCAAAGACAGCGGCAGTCGTCATGTTTGGCGGCAAGATTTCGCTGCGGCGAGCCAGGAATAGTGTCCGGGGGGCAGGGCAGGGGTGGTCCGACCGTTTGCAGCAAACGTCCTAGCTTGGCGAAGCGCAATCACATTACGATTTGCCTTCTCAGTTTATAAACCAATAGCTAAGGAACGTCTAATAACCCTTTGACCATCGATGTTCGGCGTGTTATCACCAGAACATCGATGTTGATGGCTGCCGACGAAGTCTGGCGATGATGGCCGGACTCTTCGCTGATAAGTTGCCGCTAGGAGCCTGGGTATGAAACTTTCGCGCCTGAAGGAACGCCTCAGCCACGGCGCCGACGTCTGCCAGATTACCCAGCAAAAGATCGTTGCGCTCGAAAACTCGCCTGAAGACCGGAAGCGTCTTCGGCAGTTTCCGACCGTCGAGGCGGCCATGCTCCTTGGCGTGTCCGAGAGCTATCTGAGGCAAATCACCAAGGACGGCGCGGAGTTCACATGCGGGACCGTCGCGGGTAACAACTATCGCCGCACATTTACGCTTAAGGAAATTCATTGGATCCTCGGCGGACTCTATGACAAGACCGGCGATGAGCGATACCGGCGGCAACGCAATCAGGCGGAAAAGCTGCAGGTCGTTGCCATCGCCAACTTTAAGGGCGGCGCCGCAAAGACGACGACGGCCGTACATTTCGCCCAGTACATGGCGCTGCGAGGCTACCGCGTTCTGGCGGTTGATCTCGACAGCCAGGCGTCGTTGACGAGCTTGTTCGGCCTACAACCGGACACGGACGTTGAAGCCGAGGGGACGCTCTATCCAGTCTTCCGCGGCGAAGCGGAAAATCTCGACCTCTGCATTCGCCAGACCTACTGGCCTCGTCTCGACCTAGTCCCAGCGAACCTCAGCCTGAGCCAGGCGGAATTTGAAATGCCCGTCAGGGCACAACGGGAAAAGAACTTCGCATTCTGGCTTGTTCTGCGGGAAGCCATCCAGAAGTCGGCGATGAACTACGATGTCGTCATTTTGGATTGCCCTCCCTCCCTCGGCTTTATGTCCATCAATGCGATCTTCGCCGCCACCGGCATCATCGTACCGGTTCCACCGTCGATGATCGACTTTGCCAGCACCGGTCAGTTCTTCCGGATGTGCTCCCAAGTCCTCGAACAGGTTGAAGAGATTGACGCCGACGGCAAGGAGGTCGACTTCTTCAAGATCCTTGTGGCCAAGCATGTCGTCACAGACCAGAACCAGAAGCAGATCATTCACCTCATGGGCGCCAATTTTGGCGACATGCTTCTGCAGAACCCGATGGCCGTGACCACGGCACTCGATGGCGCGGGCCTAAGGAAACGCACCTACTATGAAATCGACGATCAGGTAGGAACGCGCCAAAGTTACATGCGCGGCCTGGCTTTCTTGAACGCGGTAAACTCAGAGATCGAGGGTGTCGTGTTAAAGGCGTGGGATCGACACGAAGCTGTCCGCGGTCTGGCATCCTCCAGCGCCGCCTAAAGGGAGGGTAAAGTGAAGAGGGCCTTTGATCTCAGTGCCATCACGGCCGACCTACCGACTCTTCCTGAGGAGGGGCAAGCTCCCGCCGAGAATGCGCGGCCTCGCGCTCCCGCGGTGCCGATCGCCAAAGCGATCGAGACGCAGCATCGCAACGCGATGGCGCAACTCAAGGCGCTTGAGGCTGCGATTGAACACAACAAGGCCGTAGGCCTCGTAATCGAGGAAATCGATCCCGCGCTCGCAGACCCTTCGCCGTATTGGGATCGCGACCCACGCTTTCTTCAGGACAAGAGCTTCGCGGATTTCGTGGAGGACATGCGTCGCAATGGCCAGCAATCGCCGGCCTTATTGCGACGGCATCCGACCAACGTTGAGCGTTTTGAGGTGTGTTTCGGCCACCGGCGTCTTTTCGCGTGCAGGAGCCTTAGGACACGTTTACGGGGTGTCGTGCAACATCTTTCTGAGGCCCAAATGGCTGGGGCGGCCTATGGTGAGAACGCGCATCGGGAAGGCGTCTCAACCCTGGAACATTCCCGCGCCCTCGCGCGATATGTCGAGCGCGGCGTGTTCCCCACCAAGCAAGCGCTCGCCGACGCGCTGAACGTTTCGAGATCTCACGTCAGCAATCTAACCTCCTATGCCGAGATCCCTGATCGCGTGCTGGAAGCCCTCGGTGACTGGCGTAAATGCACCTTCCGGGACGCTAACAACCTCTTGAAGGCGACTCGAGAGCCCGCCAGGAGGGCCCTAATGCTTGAAGCCGCCGAGCGTCTAATCGGAGGTAACGCGCAGCTCGGCTTTCACGTTCGTCTGACATTACTCCTGGGGGAGAAGGCGGCGACGTCAGTTGAGACCGAAGATCTCCGCGATGATTCTGGGCGGGTGGTAGCCGAACGCAAACGTGGTAAACGGTCGACCGCGATTGCCTTTGTTGCTAGCCAAGGCGAAGGGTTGGCCGATTTCGTGTGGACCAAGATGCCTTCGCTGATCGAGGAGTTCCGCCGCCAGCAGGGCGAACGGAAGTAGGTTCCTTGAAGCGTTTGCTGCAAACGCTCCAAATGTTGTTGAACCTCCGTCAAACATTGGGCTGACGAAAGGGGGGTGATCGCCCGAACCTCCTCGGGACCGACAATGCCCCAAAACGACACTCCACTCTCTTGATCAAAATCTAGCCGTTGAGCCGGGAGCGATAGGGCGGGGTGAGCACTCAAGGGCGGGGGAAAAGAAAACGGTTGAAGCGCCAAGCGACGCCTTTCGTTGCCTTGATGCATATTGCGGCGCTGAAGCGCCTTTTAAGGCGATCCCGACGTGGATCACACATTCCCTTTCCGGAACTTACTAAGACCCCCCAGAGGGTAAAAGGGGGGTGATCGCCCGATTACGCTTTCCGCCAGCAACCTTAGCGGGCGTGATGCAGAGATCTGCTGTAGTGCCAAGGATCTGCCCAACCTAGGAAAGTCGTCTGTCCGGCGCCCCAAGCACGCCGTCATTAGGCGTTGGTGCCCGACCGGGGTCAGCCGTCCGATGGAATCAGTCCGCTCCAGGTCCGGCAAGTGTAGATGAGATGCAAATCAAGGGAATTCCAGATGCAATTCGCCTGGACGGTCCTGCGGTCGGCCTTGAATTCACCCACGGATCTGCGTATTTCTTAGCTGTAACCCACCTGCGGCGTGCCGTAGGCCCAAAGGCCGTTTCGGACGAAAGTCCGGGCGGCCTTCTGCTTATCGGGACCTCCTCGTGGCACGCACCATTGTCTATATCGACGGCTTCAACCTCTACTACCGGGCACTCAAGGGGACGGCCCACAAGTGGCTCAATATCGAAGCGATGAGTCGCGCGGCTCTCCCCAAAACCTGTGTGATCGAGCGGGTGAACTATTACACCGCTCACATTTCCGGTCGCGTCGATCCGAGTGCGCCACGCCGCCAGCATGCCTATTTGCGAGCACTCGCCACCTTGCCCAAGGTTGCTATCCACTACGGCAATTTTCTCGTGAGCCAGAAATGGGCCGGTCTCGTGCAGCCACCGGATTTCCGGCCACCGCTCATTTTGCCAGC
>JBEKLE010000478.1:0-5151 GCA_050010355.1 Rhodopila sp.
GAAAGTTCAATTTCTCTTAGATTCATAGATTCAGGGTCTCGTAAGCCATTGATTCAACGATGTGATTCGACCCGTGCTGCTACAAAACGGGCGGGTTGCTGCTACAAAACGGGCGGGTTGCTGCTACAAAACGGGCGGGTTGCTGCTACAAAACGGGCGTACGGCTGAGAGCTGCATGGGGCCGCGCGCGTTGAAGGTTTGCCCAGGCGTGCCTCAAGGTTTGCCCGAAGGTTTTACCGGCCTCGGGCCACGCCAAACAGCCGTCAATCTTTGCCCCGGAGCTCAGCCCAGGCGGTGTGCTGCTACAAAACGGGCGGCCACCGCTACAGGGTTGACAGAATCGTAGCAGCGTCTCCAGGTTGGTTTTTATGACCCATCTGACCGTGTTGCAGCGGACGAACCTGGATGGCTTTCCGAAGGCCGGTGAGCTGATCGAAATTACCGGCGCGCATGAGCTGGAGGCGTCCGATCGGGCCATCCTAAACCTCTTGTACCAGTTCGCGCACGACAGCGGCCGCATGGGCGAGAAGGATGCCGAGTGGTCGGTCCCACTGGCAAGACTTCGGATATCTGCGCATGAGAGCAATGATCGCCTATTGGACAGCCTCAAGCGCATCCTTCGCGTGGTCGTCACAGTGCCGGTCCCTGAACCACAAACCGGGGACCCTGCCTATCTAGCCACACATCTATTCGACTTCTTCACCATACCGGTTGCCGACACGGCGCAGGCAGTTGTGCGGTTTGGCATACCAAAAAAGCTGCAACCCATCCTGGCGCGGTCGAACCGCTGGGGCCGGATCAAGGCTGAGGTCGTCTGTGCTATGACCAGCAAGTACGCCATCGCGCTGTATGAGCTCGTGCAGTTGCGGACCAACATGGACCGATGCGTCGAGACGTTCCCGCTAGAGCGGTTCCGAGATCTGCTGGGCGTGCCGCCGGGCGCCTATGAGCGGGGAGCCAACTTCACCGCGCGTGTCACTGATCCCGCTGTGCTGGAGGTCAACGGCTTGTCGGATGTGGGCGTCGACCTGACCCTGGTCAGGCGCAGCAAGTTCGCGCCGATCGAAGCCGTGACGGTGGCCTGGTGGCGAAAGCAAGGCGATGAGTTCCGGGCCGCTATGCGGGAGCGGGACCAATCCAAGGTCGGCCGCATGGCTAGGCTGAAGGGTGCGGTCGAGGCCGCATCACTGCCGGCCCAGAGCCTCCTACCCTGACGATCCGGATGGGACCCGGAGCGCATCCGCCCGGCGTGCAGATTTTGTCACGTCTGGTGTGGCGGCGGGCACACCCGCAACGATGGCCCGGCCACCTGTGCAAACGGACGTTTGGCGGCCCATTGTCAGAATGAAAGGGCGGCCCGGGTGATCGCGGACGGGGTGTGAATTATCTCGCTGCCGGACGGCTTCAAGGACAGAACGCTTCGAGAGCGGCAAGCGTGCCGGTCTCGTTGTTACGGGTCATCTAATGGCATACGAGCTTGCATCAGCATTTATTCAAGCAGCTGGGACGCTCCTCCCGACTTCCGTGCTGGCCGGAGCCGCCATCGTCGGCTTGGTGGGCTGGCGCAAGCAGCTCCAAGGCGCCCGTGCGGTCGAGCGTGCCGAGGCCTGCCTTGACGCGGCCCACGAGGTCGCCGACCTAATCCGGGCCGCCAGGTCATCAGTCATTAGCGTGTCGGAGGATGAAATTTCCACACCAGAACGTCTTGGAGAGGCATCGAACCGCATGCGCCAGGAGGCGCTAGCGCGGGCTTGGGCTAGCTGGAAGGGGTTCGCCTCCAGCTACCGGCGCGCCGGCTACTATGTCACCATGCCCAAGGTAGATGCGGCCCAGGAGGTTGCTGCGGTGTTGACTGAACTCAGTGGCTTTGCGCAGATCATTGCCACTTATGAGCCGCACGAGAATGACCCAACCACGCAGGGCGCCGAGTTCCGGCGGCAGCTCGTCGGCTACCGGACCAGGTTCCTGGGTGACAAGGTCGAGGGTCCGCACGACCCAGAGAACGAGCTCGAGGTGCGCCTTCGCAACGCTGTTGCGTCGGTCGAGCATGTACTGTTGCCGATCACCGGAAGCCAAAAATGAGCCTCGTCAGCAAGCGGCGGCTGTCTGGGTATCGGATAAGTTTTGTTTGGTGCGGTGAACTTTTCTCTTGCAGCCGATCGTATGCCGGTTCAGCCTGGAGAGAGACGCAGAAGCGAGTCGGATGTGGCGACAGGACCGGAAGCAGTAGAGGTGATAGCAACAGCGGCTGGGCTGTCGGTCGACGTCGTTGATCGTCATGCGCGCCGGCTGAAGGAAGCAAAGCGGGACCTGTGGCCAATCTCGCGACGCGGCGGCGGCAGGTTTTCCGCCTACGTGCAGCCGAAACACGTCACGAATCTTGTTCTCGCCGTGGCCCTTGCCGATGGCGCCCCGGTTGATGGCCCACTTTGGGTGGAGCGGGTGCGAGCGCTCCGGGTCGAGGATGTCAGGTTTATCTCGAGTGTCGGATCTCAGGAGCAAGAATACCTTGGGGGGATTTTGCCCGAGGCTCGCAAATTCCGTGATTTGCTGGTGGCGTCGACCTTTGGCGAGACCTTGGACGCGCTTCTGATAGAGGGAAGCCCGAACGCTGGGTCGATCGTTGCTGACATCGAGCTTGATAACCCTCTGGAAGCCAAAATTAAGCTGATCGGGCCGTCCGCCACTGGCGCCGTGGTGGCGTGGTTCTTGCCGCTGGTAACGCCACCGGAAGACACCCCTTCGCCGGGGCAAGATCCGTTTTGGTCATTCCTGCCATGGGCCCTCGACGGAAAGCCGATACCGTTGATTTCCCGCCACGCGACGCTGTCGGGAGGTGCGTTCTGCAAGCTTTCGTCGCTCTGTTACGACAAGCGAGAAAACAACCAACTCGATAATACTGAGACGACCGGACAGGCAGAGACGGTCTCGAACACTCCCGGCACGTCTGCCACAACCCCTGACAAGACAAAGGCCGACGGGGCACCACCCCCGCCGGCCTCAGTCGGTTCAGTCCGCTTCGCGCCTTCACGCAAAACGATACCCAAAACCTCAGCAGACGAAGGGTATCGTCTTTCTCTCACCAAGAAAAGCGTGGAGCGGCGGGGCGGCTATTCCGAGAAGGAAAGCCAATGCGCCACCCTAAGCGCCTCCGTCTGAAGACCCCTTCAAACGACGAGAAGTTCCCGCTCACGCGGCTCCCGACCGAACTCGCACCGCTGCTAAACCGGCCGCCCCCGACATATCGACGCTGTTATAATCTGGTGCTCGATGGCCGACTGCCGGCGGAAAAATCCGGCCGCGAGTATGAGATCCGGCGAGTAAATCTCCCGGCTATCGTGCAACTGTTCGCCGCATAACGAAAAGCCCAGCGCTTGCGACTGGGCTCCTCGGAAGGCGAAAGGCGGTATAAACAACTGGGTGGTTGATTTATATCGCGAAACTTTCTGAGTTTCCAAGCCGCAAAGCGCGGGGCAGCCCGAAAAGGCGCTGCACAATGCGAGTCACATTTCATACACCACGCCCCGGGCCGGCATCACTGCGCTTGTCGCAAGAGCCGCCGCTGCAACGGCTCTTTGAGCGGATCCATGCTTGCGGACCGCGGGCGGTCGGGCATGCGGTTGCCGAGCTCCTGGACGATCTCGATGCTGGGCCGGCCGCGTTCGATCTGATCTTCGCCTGGCAATGTCTCGATCCAGGAATATGCGCCGCCGTCGGCGCCGATCGCTGGCCAGGTGATGTGGTCCGTCTGGTGCCTCGCATCGCGAGGACCGCGTCATGAGGCCGCCGGTTTCCGAATCTGATTACGCGGCCTTGCGGACGGCTGCGATCGCGGAGGCCGAGGCCGCGCTTGCGCGCTCGCCGACCGCAACCGGCGCGACGATTTTAGTTCCGCGTGGCGATGGTTCGGTTGAAGAAGTTTATGTTCCGAAACGACGAAGCGGGAGCTCGACCCGGCGGCCGTCATGAGCGCCGCCGCCGCCGCGACGACCCGAGTTCGCGGTCTCGCTCCGTGGTCGCCGCAACGCGCTACCCGCGATCTGCTCGATGCGGTCAAAGCGGTCCTGATCGAGTATCAACAGTATCTTCCGCTCACCGTCAGGCAGATTTTCTATCGCCTCGTCGGGGCGCACGATTACGCCAAAACGGAGAATGCCTACGCCCGCCTCGGCGAGCACCTAAACCGCGGTCGGCGCTCCGGGCTGATCGCGTTCGATGCTATCCGGGATGATGGCGTCACGATTGCTGCACCGCTCGCCTGGGATGACGCCGAGGAGCTGGTCGAACACTTCGTCGGGTCGGCCGAGCAGATGCGCTTTGACCGGCAGCAAGGCCAACCGGCCCGGCTGATCTTCGCCGTGGAAGCGGCTGGCATGCTGCCCCAGATCGAGCGGATCGCCGATCCGTTTGGCATCACCGTCCAGAGCAGCGGCGGGTTCGACAGCCTCACCGCCAAATACGACCTAGCCCAGAAGCTGGGCCGATATGCCCGGGTCGAGGTGCTGCACATCGGCGACCACGATCCATCCGGTGTCCACCTGTTCTCCTCCATGGAAGAGGATGTCCGGCGGATCGCCGTCGACCTCGGGCTGGATGCCGAAATTCGCTTTTCGCGCCTTGCCGTGACACCGAAGCAGATCAAAGCCCTAAACCTCGCGACAGCTCCGGCAAAGGAAACCGACCGGCGATCGTTCGTCGGCGAGACCGTCCAGTGCGAGGCGATCCCGCCTGACGTGCTGGCGGAAATCGTCCGTCAAGCGATCGACGATCGGCTCGACCGGAAGGCCCTCGGTCTCGTTCTGGAAGCCGAGAAAGCCGCCCGGGTTAAACTGCTCAAGCGACTCGCGCCTCTCACACGCAAGCCGAGAGCCACGCCATGAGCGCCCCGGAAGTTCCCGTCTGCGGCGAGCGCACCCGCGGTGTCTGGCCGGTTCGCGAGCACCTTCGCCCGCGGCCTGATTCTCCCAAGAGCTGGTGCTCGCTGTACAGCCGAACCACGCCGAACGGCTATGACGAGGATTTCACGTCGGTACAGCAGGCGTTCGCACTTCCGGTTGAGGGCGAAGCGTGAGCGCGCTGCAGGAGGGCGACGCCCTCACGATCATCCGCTCGCCCACGTTGTTGCTCGCGAAACAGGTTTTTCCTGATCGG
>JBEKLE010000479.1:0-5140 GCA_050010355.1 Rhodopila sp.
GCATCCGCCAAAGCGCGGCCGCTCACGCCGCCCGGGAGACCGAGATCGGTGAACAGCAGGTCGATCCCGCCGTGGTCGGCGATCAACCGGAACGCCTCCATCGCATCCGGCGCCTCCAGCACCTCATAATCCAGCTCTCGGAGGATCTCGACGCAGGCGCCGCGCACTGCGGCATCGTCCTCGACCATCAGGATCGTCGGCCGTCCGCCCGGCTCGCGGCGAGGCACCGAGGTTGCGAGCGGTGGCGGTGCGTAGCGGGGCAGCAGAAGCCGCAGCGAAACGCCACCGCCCGCCGGGCTCGACCGCAGCAGACACCCGCCGGCGTCACCTGCAAATGCGCGGACCATCAGGAGATCGGCGCTGCTCCCGGAGTCTGCCGGCAGCCAGTCCTTCGGCTCGACCGCCGGGTCGCTGACCGCGATCTGGATGTAATCCCCCGGCGGCAGGGCAGGACACGCCGCAGGCCGGGACACCTCATCCAGACGGACGTTCGAAACCGCGATGGTCAACCTGGCGCCGTCGCGGACCTGATCACGCGCATTCACCGTCAGGGACAGGAGTGCATTCTCCATCTGGCTGACGTCGGCCCAGGTGAGCCAGGGCGCTTCGGACGGCACGACATCCAGGCCGATCCGATCGTCCGACGTCCGCCGCAGCAGCTCGGACAGCCTGCCCAGGACCCGGTCGACATCCACCGGCTCCGGCTCCGGTGCCGGCTGGTGAGCGAACGACAGCAGCCGTCCGGTCAGCGCAGCCGCCCGCTGCACGCCTTGCAGGGCCGCCTCGGTGTGCCGCATGAGCCGTTCCTGCGTCGGTTCCAGGCGCTGGGCAACCATCTCCACGTTGCTGCTGATCACGGTCAGGTTGTTATTGAAATCGTGTGCGACGCCGACGATAAGGCGGCCCAGGGCCGCCATTTTTTGCGCCTGCCCCAGCGCCTGCTCCATCGCCGCGCGTTCCCGTTCCGCTCGGTTCAAGGCGTGCCGCGTGACCGCCAGCGTCTTGACTGAGTGTCGCGCTGCCAGGACCATGCCGGTGATGCCAACCAACACCGCCAGCCAGGCTTGACCCGTCAGTCCTGCCGCGAGAAGGGAAACCAGCACGATTCCGGCAATCCACACCGCCGGCACCGCCATGTCCCGCAGCCCGGGCAGCGACGCCATAGCAGCCTGACGGATATGGGCCGGGACGATTGGTGTCATCGGCCGTTAGATTTGGCCAGGCGAACCGGTGTCACCATGCCAGGACGTTACCGATATGATCACGCCAGGGTGAGGATCGCATTCGTGCACACGCCACTGTAAACGCCTACTCGGAATCCCGCATGGCTCCAGCAATCGACCTCGTCCAGAGCGACATCATCGTACCCGCGACAACGCGCGCCGTTGTCATCGGTGGCGGCATCATAGGTGTCTGCACTGCGTTTTTCCTCGCCCGGAAAGGCATCCCGGTCGTGCTGTGCGAAAAGGGCGAGATCGCCGGCGAGCAGTCCAGCCGCAACTGGGGCTGGTGCCGCAAGATGGGGCGCGATCCGCGGGAAGTCCCACTGGCGATCGAGGCGTTGCGCCTCTGGCCGGAGATGAACACCCTGGTCGGCGCCGAGACCGGCTTCCGCCGCAGCGGCATTGTCTATCTCTGTCGAACTCAGCAGGAACTGGCGAAGCGGGAGGTGTGGCTGGAGCAGGTCGGCAAACCGTTTCAGCTCGACACCAGGCTGCTGACGCGCGATCAGATGAGCAGGACGCTGCCGGGTTTGGCGGGCTCATGGCTGGGTGCGTTGTCCACACCCAGCGATGGCCGGGCGGAACCGGCCCACGCGGCGCCGGCAATCGCCGAGGCGGCGCGGCGGTTGGGCGCTGCGATCCTGACACATTGCGCGGTCCGCGGTATCGAGACGGAAGGCGGCAGGATCGCCGGGGTGGTGACCGAGCGGGGTACCATTGCATGTGAGTCGGTCGTCCTGGCGGGTGGCGTCTGGTCGCGCCTGTTCTGCCGCCCGCTGGGCCTGCGGCTGCCACAGTTGAAGGTGCTGTCATCGGTGATGCGAACCGAACCGTTGGCAGGCGGCCCGGTAGCCTCGGCCGGCGGGTTCGGCTTCGGCCTGCGCAAGCGCCTTGATGGCGGCTATACGGTCGCTAGCTGGAGCGGCAATGTCGTCGATATCGTCCCCGACACGTTCCGGCTCATGCGCGATTTCTTCCCGGCAATGCGGATGCAGCGGCCGGATCTGAAGCTTCGCCTCGGCGGGCGGTTCGTGCAGGAGCTTGTCCAGCCGCGGCGGTGGAAGCTGGATCAGCCCTCGCCCTTCGAGGCGGTCCGCGTGCTCGACCCGCCGCCGCACCAGCCGATCCTGGACCAGGCCCGCACGCATGTTACGGCGGCCTTCCCGGTGTTCCGCGACATGCGCATCGCCGAGACCTGGGGCGGAATGATCGACGTCACGCCGGACGGCGTTCCCGTCATCTCCGGGGTCGATGCGATGCCGGGATTCTTCATCGCCACCGGCTTCACCGGTCATGGCTTCGGGATCGCCCCCGCGGCCGGCAGGTTGATGGCGGAGCTGGTTGCCGGCGATACGCCGGTGGTCGATCCGGCGCCTTTCCGGTATAGCAGGTTCCTGGATGGAACACGGCCTGAACCCTCTCCTCTCGCCTAGTATCGCGCATCAGAGCGCGATCCGCCGCGGCTGGCTGAAAGTATCCGATTCCTCGCGTCGGGACTGGGCGCGCAATACCAGCAGCCTTTGTTGCCTGGAGAGTGAGCAACGAGGGCTAATGCTCTCAGGCTTCTCAGCGATTGGATACTCGATATGTTGGATGTCGTGACTGACGCGCTTCGGACGTTCCGCCCAGCGCGATCACGCTTGGGGGACAATCGGAATGGTCAATAACTTCCCGGCAATGCGCCTGCGCCGTCTGCGCTCCAGCCAGGTGATGCGGGATCTGCTGCAGGAACATACGGTCTCGGTGAACGACCTGATCTACCCGATCTTCGTCGAGGAGGAACTCGACGACTTCGCGCCGGTGGAGTCCATGCCCGGCATTTTCCGGATCCCGGAGCGCAAGCTGGACTGGGCGATGAAGGAGATCGCGGCGGCCGGGATCAAGGCGGTGATGACCTTCGGGGTCAGCCACCACAAGGACGACATCGGCAGCGAGGCGTGGAACCGGGACGGGCTGCTGGCGCGGATGATCAAGCGGGCGAAGGACGCGGCACCGGGGCTTATGGTGATCTCTGACACGTGCTTCTGCGAATACACCACGCACGGCCATTGCGGCGTGATCCACGACGGGGATGTCCATAACGACCACACGATCGAGAACCTGGGCAGGCAGTCGGTTATCGCCGCGGAGGCAGGCGCGGACATGATCGCCCCGTCGTCGATGATGGACGGGCAGGTGACGGCGATCCGTTCGGCGCTGGACGGCAACGGCTTCGGGAACATCCCTATCATGGCGTACTCGTCGAAGTTTGCGTCGGCGTTCTACGGCCCGTTCCGTGCCGCTGCCGGGTGTGATCTGGAGGGTGATCGGAAGGCCTATCAGATGAACCCCATGAACGGGCGGGAAGCGCTGCGAGAATCCGATGCCGACGAGGCGGAGGGCGCCGATATGCTGATGGTAAAGCCGGCGATGCCGTACCTGGATGTGCTGACCCGGATCAGGCAGCGCAGCCTGCTGCCGCTGGCGGCGTATCAGGTCAGCGGCGAATACGCGATGATCAAGTTCGCCGGCCTGGCGGGTGCGATTGACGAACACCGCGCGGTGCGGGAAAGCCTGGGTGCGATCAAACGCGCCGGCGCCGATCTGATTCTAACCTACTTCGCAATGGATATTGCCCGCCAGGGCTTCTGAGAGTTTGAAAATGAATGCCCTTCCACAGGGTATTCATTTTCAAATTTCGACGATTTTCACGTTCTGAGCATTGAGGCAAATCAATGTCTGGTTCGAACTCCAGGAGTATCCAAAGCAGCCATTAACAAGGGGAGTTTGAAATGACTGCAAACAAGGTGGTTCGTGTTGGGGTTCTGGCTGGTATCGCGGGCGGAGCGGCCGAGGTCGCCTGGGTCGCTGGTTACACCGCACTGACCGGTGCATCCGGCGCGGCCGTCGCGCGCGGGGTGACGACGGCGTTTCTGCCGAGCATGGCCGATCAGCCGATCGCCGTTTACCTTGGGATCGCGATCCACATGATTCTGGCCGTTGCACTGGGCATCGCCGTAGCCGCCGCATTCAGCGCACCGCTGCTGAGGCGTATCGGTAACTGGTCGCGCACCACCCTGGTGGTGCTGACGCTCGGCCTCGTCTGGGCGTTCAACTTCCTGGTCGTGCTGCCGGTATTGGAACCCGGCTTCCTGACGCTGCTGCCGGTTGCGACGACGCTGATGTCGAAGTTGCTGTTCGGCGTCGGCGCTGCGACGACGTTCCGTTTGTCGGATAAACGGCTGCGGTAGAGGCAGACGGGATCCCGCTCCGGGGTCACCCCGGGGCGGGGTCGGTCATTGTTCAGACATCGAGTTCACGCTGTTACCGGCTAGGCATGGCCCGTGCGGCACCCCACCGGGGTGCAGTGGGATGCTTCGGTTGGCGATCTGGCAGCCTTCTGGATTCATGCGGTTTGGTCAGAATATAATTGCCGTCATCCTGATCAACAGAAACCGTTCTTTGCCCGTGTCCGATCCTTCTTTGCCCATGTCCGATCCTGTTGATCTCTTTTAGCGGATAAGTCCTGGCGAGGTTATGCCCGCGATTTCATTCCGTTGGCCGAAACGGCTTCTTTGCCTCCGTTTTGCCGCCATGCTTTAGCGAGTGGGTGCATCGACAAAACAAGGCGCATCACGGCAACCGGATGCTTCGAGAATTGAACTGCCCGTGTTCAAGTCACCGGTGAGCCGCCCGTGCCGTATTTTCTCCTCGGTAGACCGTCGTCAGTCACCCGTATCCTGCTCGGGCGCCGGTGCGGCGTTCAGCAGAATATACCGCTCAATCCCGATCTGCTTGATCAGGTCGAACTGGCGGTCGAGGAAGTCGACGTGTTCCTCCTCGCTCTCCAGGATAGACAACAGGAGGTCGCGTGAGACGAAGTCGCGCACGCTCTCGCAATAGGCGATCCCGTTCCGCAGGTCGCCGAGTGCCTTCTC
>JBEKLE010000480.1:0-5131 GCA_050010355.1 Rhodopila sp.
CCGAACTTGACGGGTGTGGCGAACGCGTTCCACGCGAACGATTTCGGCGCCGACGGGGTGCTGCGAACCCGTTCGAGAAGGAGGAGTTGCTGCGCACCGTGGCGCAACTCTTGCCGGCGACCGGATCTGCTTGAGCGGGCCAGACCCGGCCCCAACTGGCGCGACGAACAGGCCGTTGTTTAGTATTTGCTAACCGATTTCAGATAGTTTCCGCACCACGCTGCAGGCCACCCGACACTGGCCGGCGGCCGGTGACCGCAAAGATCGGATGCATGCCGCGATTCCTGGGTTCCGAATCGGCCGAAATCATCTTGAGCGCTCTGGGGGATGCTCTGGACCTGCCGGATTTCGGCCTGTTGCTGAACCCCGACTTACGAGCCTGCTTTCTGAACCGGTGGGGAAATGAGTTATGGACGGTAGATCCTGCACTCAAGGGAACCAGCCCGACCTTCCGTGAAATCATTGACAACGCCGCTACCCTGGTTTGGAACAGCGTTCCCGCCGAAGAAATGACCGCCTTTCTCGATGAGCGCGAAGCGGAGGTTCGCGCTGGTTCGGTCAAATCGCGCACAATGGATGTCGCCAACGGGCGGCGCGTGCTGTTCGAATGCATCGCCTGCCCAAGCGGTGGCCGCATCCTGACCTACACTGACTTGTCCCATGATCTGCAACGCGACGCTATCGAAACCGCTGAATGGGTCGGCGCCGAGCTGCGCTACGCGGCCGAAGCGCTCGAGGAGCAGGGCGCCGATCTGGTCGCGTTCGCGGAGGCGGCGACGGCAAGCGCCCAGAGTGTCGAGGACGCTCGCCGACTGCTCGAGCACGAAGTCGCCGAACGGCGCGAACTGGAGGTGAAACTGCGCCGGCTCGCCACAACCGATGGGCTCACCGGGGCGCTCAACCGCGCCGAACTGCTTGCGTCGGCGCAACGCTGGATGGACGCGAAGCGAGACGTCGGCACCAAGCTTGTTGTGCTGATGATCGACGTCGACCACTTCAAGGCGATCAACGATCGCTTCGGGCACGCCGGCGGGGACCGAGCCTTGCAGCACCTCGTTACGCTCTTGCGCGCCGGAATCCGCCAGCACGACCTCGTCGGGCGGTTGGGCGGCGAGGAATTCGCCGTCGTCTTGCTCGATAGTCCTAGGCAGCCGGCCGAAGCGGTGGCCGAGCGGCTGCGTCAACGCGTCGCCGACGGAACGATCTTACTCGGAGATCGGGTGATAAAAATGGCCATCAGCATAGGGCTTGCCATCCAGCAGACCACGGATCGCTCGATCGAACAGGTGGTCGGCCGGGCGGATGAAGCGCTCTATCGCGCCAAACGCAGCGGTCGAAATCGCGTGGTCACCAACCTGCGCGCCGAAGTGGCCTGACAGCGCCAATCCTGCCACGCCGCCAAGCCGCTCTTCCCGCGCGTGGCGATGCCCCGAAGTCTCCGCGCCGGCCGGCAGATTGAGGTCACGGATGAAGCGGCCGCGGCTGCGCTGCCAGAGTTTCAGCGGGATCAGCTTATCCTCGGGTGCCCGGCGGGAGAGGCTGTGAGGGACCAAGACAAAACGGTTTCGCAACGCCCGCTTGAGCGCCATCAAGGTCGCCGCACGAAAGCGCAATCTCGGGCGATGGGTGTCTTTCATCGTCCGATGGCCAGCGCTTTGCCGCGCCGCCGGGTACCCTGATCGGCGCATATCATCCGCGGTACCTCGGCTATTACGAACGGCCCAGACCGCCTTACGCGAGGTTGAATCCTTCATAGCCATGCGCCACGACGTCCTGACAAATCTCCCGATACCGTACCATTCCGCCAGCGTATGGCATGAACACCCTGGGCTTGCCCGGAATGTTTGCGCCCAGATACCAGGAGTGCTTCGCCAGTGGCAGCAGCGTTTTGCCGGCGGCGTCGTTGACCTCCGCCACCCATTTGTCGACCGCGTCGGGCCGGGCTTCAATCCGCTCCAGGCCGTTAGCGCGCATGTGCGCGATGCAGTCGGCGATCCAGTCTGCGTGCTGCTCGATCGCCACCGGCATGTTGCACAGCACGGACGGGCTGCCTGGACCAGTGATCGTGAACAGATTGGGAAAGCCCGCGATCTGCAGCCCGAGGTAATTGCGCGGACCCGCTTCCCATACGTCCTTCAGCGCAACGCCGCCGCGCCCGCGAATATCCATCCGCAGCATCGGGCCGGTCATGGCATCGAAGCCAGTCGCGAACACGATAATATCCAGCGGATACTCCGCTTCGGTCGTGCATACGCCTGCCGGGCTGATCCGCTCGATCGGCGTCGCCTTCACATCCACCAAGGTAACGTTCGGGCGGTTGAATGTTTCGAAGTAATTGGTGTCGATTGGCGGTCGTTTCGCAGCGTACGGATGATCGATGTCCGACAGGATCGCCGCCGTCTTCGGATCCTTCACGATCGAGCGGATCTTGCGCTTGACGAAGTCCGCTGCCGTGTCGTTCGCCGCCTTGTCGATCAGCATGTCCTTGAACGCAGCGCGGAACTGCAATCCGCCGCGCTCCCATGCGGCTTCGTAAATCGCCTCGCGCTCCTCCGGCGGGGTCTCGACAGCCAGGCGTTCTTCGATCCGGAACGCCATCCCGTTTAAAGTCTCTCGTGTTACCGCCCTGATCTCGGCAGGATTTTCCTTGATGTAGCGCTGGAACTCCGGTGTCAGCGGTGCGTTGCGAGCCGGCACCGAGTAGTTCGCCGTGCGCTGAAACACCGTCAGATGCTTCGCCGCCGCGGCGATCACCGGCGCCGCCTGAATGCCGGTGGAGCCGGTGCCAATCATCCCAACCCGCTTGCCGGTGAAATCGACGCCTTCGTGCGGCCACTGTCCGGTATGGTACCAGTTACCGGCAAAACTCTCCAGCCCCGCGAACGTCGGGACATTCGCCGTGGACAGGCAGCCGACCGCGGTGATCAGGAACTTAGTGACAAAGGTTTCGCCGGTTGCGGTCCGGACCCTCCAGCGGTTGGCGGACTCGTCATAATGCGCCGCCGCGACACGAGTGTTGAACAGGATGTCCCGCTTCAGATCGAAGCGGTCCGCAACATGGTTGAGGTAACGCATGATTTCCGGTTGACCGGGATACCGTTCGGACCATTCCCATTCGCGCATCAGATCGGGTGAAAACGTGTACCAGTAAGCGTGACTTTCGGAATCGCACCGCGCGCCGGGGTAGCGGTTCCAATACCACGTGCCACCCACACCACCGCCTGCTTCCAACGCCTTCACCGACAGGCCAAGACGGTCGCGCAGACAGAGCAGTTGGTAGAGGCCAGCGAAGCCCGCGCCGATCACCAGCGCGTCGAGTTCGGTGGCTTGGCTCGAGCCGTTGCTTGCAATTTCCGCCGTATCGTCCGCCATCGTTGTTCCAACCTCCCGCCAGTCATCCCGCGGATTGCTTGCGCGCCCACTGTCGGTCTGGATAAGGCCCCGGATCAGGCGTGATATCAAGCCTTGCACCGCCGCTGTGCCTCACTGATCCAAAACAGGCGCTTGCCCACATCCAGCGAATCCGCCGACAATCCGGGGAACCAGGGAACTCGTTCACATGACCACGTCAAGAACTGGCGCGACACTAAAAACCGGCGCCACACCAAGAACTGGCGGTTGCCTCTGCGGCGCAATCCGTTACGAGAGCGACGGCGAAATCGTGTTTGCATTGCGCTGCCATTGCCGCGACTGCCAACGCCAAAGTGGTGCCGCGTCCGTTGCGGCGATCCGAGTGCCCGCCGCAAGTTTCGACGTCACCAAGGGCAAGCCGAAACGCTTTGTCACGAAAGCCGACAGCGGCAACGAAATCACACGAGTGTTTTGCGGCGACTGCGGGACCCCGCTCCCTCGGTGAGGTCGAAGACGACGAACTCTATGCGGCCCTCGACTGGCTGCTGGTGCGTCAGCTCGCCATCGAGATGATTCTGGCCAAACGTCATCTCAAGAACGGCACGCTCGTGCTGTACGATGTCTCGTCAAGCTACATGGAGGGACGCTGCTGCCGGCTCGCCAAACGTGGCTACAGCCGAGATGGCAAGAAGGGCACCCTGCAGATTGCCGCCGGACGATACGACTCGCTGGACCGTATCGGTTTCCAGGAGCACCGATATCGCGGTGCGCATTTTTTGGCGCAGTGCGGCATGAAGAAAGGTGACCTTTCGAGATTCATCGATGAGTGACTTTCTGATCTTGCACAGACGACCGCCATGACCGTCCGTCGTCGGCATCTACCGTGTTCGTCTTCCGGAGCAATCGAAGAACCTGCTTAGTTTCCGGGCTGGCGAAACAGCTTCCCAACGCCAGGAGAAGGTTTCGCCGGCGGCGGCGGCACATAGCCGGCTGGATTGGCAGTCTTGCTCACGGTCTGCAAATTTCCGTTGGTATCAAGATATAGTTTTTGCATCTCCGCAAGATTGAAAGGCCGCGAGCCGATGCGCCCGAAAACGGCGATCTGGTTGCCGGTTTCATCGACGGCGCGGTCGCGGTCGAGACCCTTCGACAGCGCATAGGCCGGGCTTGCGGTCTGGCGCCAGGCAATCAGTTGCGGTTTTGGATCCGGACTGAAACCATAGAAACCGGGTTGCGAGGCCGGCGAGGTGAGTTGCACAACCTTCAGCCCGTTGGCGCCATCAGCCACATAGGCGAACAGCGACGCGTTCGTGGTGCCCACCACGACATCGGATGCGTCGCCAATGCGCCCGCCGGCGTTGAACATCTGATACAGGTGCGGATGCCGCGGCTGCTCGACATCGATGATGGCCAGGCCATCGGCCCCGTCCGCGACATAGGCGAACGTGCGTGCAACATAGACGCGGCGGGCATCCCGCAACGGAATGGCGGCGCCGGCCACGACGGTGGGCTGTTGCGGGTGCGTCACGTCCACCACGCGCAGACCTTCCTGGGTGGCCACGAACAGATAGCGGAACTGGATGGCGGTTGCCCGCGCACCCTGCAGATCCACGACCGCCAGCACCTTTGGCTGCAACGGCACGTTCATGTCGAGCACGACAATGCCTTTGTCGGCCACGATGTAGAAGATCGTCCCGGCGATCGTGATATGCCGAGCCCCGTTCAGCACGCCGCCCTCGTTCCAGGTCATCGCGCGCTCGAGATAATTGTTGCGCGGTTC
>JBEKLE010000481.1:0-5122 GCA_050010355.1 Rhodopila sp.
GCGTGGTAGGACCGTCTGCCTCGCAGGAATTTCGCATGGCCCGGGCACGGTCCTGGAATTGTCGGCCGACGAGCATAAGTATCTGATGGAAACTGGGTTTCTCCAGGCCGAGCCGCCGATTTTGGAACCGGTGACCGCGCTCGAAGCTGCGACCCAAAACCCGTCAAATATCGGATTGCAGACGCAGCAGGTGAAATTCACGGGTCCGATCTACACGCGCTAAAGCCGACGCGAGGCCGCCCGCGGTGCGGTTGTGGCTACCCGACTGGCGGGACAATCCTGATCGGAATCCGCAGCCCGTCGGCCGCCATGCGCTTCAGCCACTCGATGCTTTGAACCGTGAATGGGACGATGCGGTCCTCAGTCACCCATGAGCCGAGTGGACCGAGAACACCGCGCTCGCGCTCCCCGACCAACCTGGCCTCGATCCTGGCCAGCTCCTCACGCCGCGCCTCGGTGAGGGGCTGGGGCCATGGGCAGAGCAACCGGCCGGCGACCAGCAGGCCATCACGCCGCTCTGCCTTGCGATCACGGAGGAACAAATATGGCGCGGGCCGGACGGCCGGCGCGCCGTAGCGGTGTCGTAAGCTCTCTGGTGCGCCCATTTGCCAGCCGCCCGCCGTGATGGTGGTCATGCGGTTTACAACTTTGACGAGATTTTACAACGACACCCGCGAAATCGTCCTTCCCCGACGCGGAGCCGGTTCGGTAGGCGGCGTCCCATGACCATCTTCGACGACATCACCCGCGGCGACGCTGACCCGCCACACCAGGATGAGACTGCCTTCGCCTACCTCAACCGCTCAGGCCGTCCCGAGGCCGCCCGTGTGCGCCAGCTAATCAACGACTGGCTGACCCACTACCCGGCGCACGATCGCGATTCGTTGGTTACCCGCCTGCGTTCCGTCATCGACGATCAGCATCGGAGCGCCTTCTTCGAGCTGTTCATCCACGAGTTGGTTATCACCCGCGGGCACAAGGTCATCGCGATCGAACCGAAACTCGTGGATAAGACAAAATCGCCGGACTTCCTGGTTGCGGCCAAGGAAGGCCATCAGCTCTACTTGGAATGCGTGCTCGCGACAGGTCGCTCACAGCAGGAGGTCGCCGCGCAAGCGCGGTTGAACCAGGCGCTTACCGTTATCGACCGGACTCCGTCACCCGTTCACTTCCTCGACCTTAGCGTCCATGGCGTGCCGACGGCGCCAATATCGATCAAAAAGATGATGCGCATGCTGCTAACGTGGATCGCCAAGCTACCGGATGATGACACCTGCATGGATGCGGCCCCGTTTGACTACGAGGAATGCGGGGTATCGATCTCCCTGCGCGCGTTTCGGCGCCACAACCGCGACCGCGCCGGCCGTGCCATCGGCGCCAGGTTCTTTCCGGTGCGACAGGTAACTGACGATGGAGACGTAAAGAGCGCGCTGGAAAAGAAGGCGTCTCGCTATGGCACGCTAGACCACCCATACGTCGTCGCGGTCAACGCGCTTGGAATATGGGCGCGCGAATCGAATGCCGTGGACGCATTGTTTGGCTCGCCCTGCATCGTCGTGCGTCACATGGAGCACGGCACAATCACGAACGAGGAAGGTCGGAATACTGACGGCGTCTGGTGGGGTCCGTCCGGCGGGCGCCGGAAGCGGTTGAGCGCAGTGCTCTCCACGGAACGGATCGATCCATGGAATTTCGCATGCCGTCACGGGAGGCTGATTCGCAACCCATGGGCGACTGTACCGCTGCCATCGTTCGAACTCGGGATCGACCACTACGAACGCCAGGACGGTGGTTACCGAATCAAGGATGGGCGGAGGATGGGCGAGCTATTGGGGCTGCCGGAGGGATGGCCTGAAGTCTGAGCTGGCGGAAGCGACACTGCGGCACGGACCGTGGACCGACGAGCGCCGACTGTCATGGCTGTTCGAAGGTCGCCTTGAAGTTTCCACAGAGGATCGATTCATAGCCGGTCTCGGGAACAATGCACCGAACGCCACGACCGCGGTCCAGGTGGTCGTATAGCTCTTCGAGCGATGTAGCCAACGCGGCGTCCTTCAGTTCGTTGCTGTTCGACGGAAAGGTATCATAGCCGCCACGGTCGGCATTCCAGAGTGGGAAAGCCTGGTGAGCGGTGCCTTTGTGGACGCCTCTGCCGTAGATGTGGTCTCGCCAGATCGCCGTCAGCTTCCAAACCATGTGTGTCGCCCTCGTCCGTTCAGAATTTTTTTGGGTGAGCCGGGTCGCTACCACACTAGGGTGCAGAAAAGCGCCTCTTTATCTCCGGCGCGATCTGTTGGCGAAATTGCCACGGCATCATCCCCATGGTCTGGATAAGTGATGCCATATCGGCACAAAACTTTTTCCCTTGATAAAACAAAATCCCTTTTGTCTCTCCCCGGAATGAAACGAGAAACTCAGCCGAGCCTTTGTCACTATCGTTGGGCTTACTCTTGTCCAATACGATAGCGCCTTCTTGCCGCATCTCCTCGGCCCATAGCTGGGGATCAGCGAAGCCAGCGCCGGCGCTCACACACTTATTCCCGGCAACACCATACCACGCCGAATCATCCTCCGTCGTATCCGCTGCCGTGGTCGTATCCGGTGCCGTGGTAGATTGAAACGCATTCCATCCCTGACGGTAATCCGGCTCACTCCGCCGTCTGACATCAGCCGGGGCAAGTCGACGCTGGGCTTCACGGCAACCGGCATCGGATGGCGCATCGGTATGACCGCATGGCCCTGGATGTGGCAGACTACGCTGCCCCGCCCAATATGCAGCGCCCGTCTTCTCTCCGGTTTCAAGGCTGCTAATCCAAGTTTCGTAGGCCGTCCGATCCGCTAACCCATCTGAATAGGCGGTGGATTGCGCATGAGACGGCGCTGCAAAGACAATAACGAGAACGAGCGCAACAACGAAACGGAACACAGGAACACCTCGGGCGCTGGCCGCCAGGCGGCGGAGCCCTCAAGCGTGGACCCGGTCTGATTGCCAAACGGTTAACAGGCTGCGAAAAAACCTCGAAACTCTTGCCGCCCGGCACCCAACGGCGCCATCGTCATCGCCGTGTTCGTTGTCTCCGAAGCCGACGCCACCGCAATCCTCCTCACGATCTCCGAACGGGCGGCAAGCTGTCCGCCGCCGCTGCCGCCGGCGGGCCGCTACCGTGCGCTTTCGCACCGATGGGCCTTCGGCCTTATATGCTACTTTTCTGTTCCGCTCCGCCTCATAGGCCAAGAAAGTCATTATCTTCGTAGATACATGGCAAATATGTGCCACCCAACATAAAGCGCAGCCCCCGCGACCAGTAGCCAGAACTGCCATCGGTCGTAGCGTGCTGCCCACACAGATTGGGCTTTGATTCTCCGCCTGATCGCGTGATCGCCGATTGCCATTGCCTCGGGATGATTACCTAAAAGTTCGTGTTCACCTCTTTGCACTTTGATCAGATCGAAATTGTTCCAAAGGACGGAGCCGTTGTACTGAAGGTGCAGGCATCCAAACGTGAAGCTGATTCCCCAACACAATATGGCCGCACCCAGCGGCAGATGAAACCACGCCAAAGCCACGGACTGCGTCTGATTGACGGCAAACGCTATGCAGGCACCTGCGGCGGCCAGGAGGAAGTATGTGTATTTGCTTTGGGCGTCACGAAGAATGGGCACCAGCAGGCGAGATCGAGGCCGCGCAGCTCGGGCAATCGACGTAGCACCACGAGGCGCCGGGCGGCCAATGTCTCGGCCGTCAGACCGGCTCGGGCGAGGATGTCCGCGCCGATCCCGTCGCCCGCGAGCCACTGCTTGTGCAGCGCAACCGCATGCGCCCGGCCAAAAGCGGTTTCGTGAAAGGGATTGCCGAACGGGCCGGGTCGCCCAACGCATCGACAGTTGGCAGGCTTGCGCCATCCAGCCGACCGCTGCTGCATGACGCGGTGCGGTGTCATCGTCGCTCAGGATCAAGCGACCCGCTTGCGCCTTGCCTCAGACAGAAACGTTGACGAACCATGACGATGTATAGCTTAAGCAGATGTGGCCCCTCAAGGAGACCATCCGATGTCGTCCAAAAAGACCTACTGCACCGACGGCGAGCTTGCCGATCTCACAACGGATACCGAGGGTGCGACGCTCTTCATCGATCCGCCCGGTCCTCGGACTGACGGGGTAACGCTGGGCCGCTTGGTCAAACGTGCGATGGAGGTGGTGATAGCTCCCGATATGCGGGTGTCCGTGGAAATCCAGCTGCGCCAGAAGTGCTGGCTGAACAGCGACCAGATACGCCAGCTTGCCGAGAGCGCGCGATTTGGGGGTGGTGGTTAGAGAGTTGGTGCTGCGCGCACTCTTGCTCGTTGCCTTGGTGCTTATCGTCAGCGGATGTGAGTCGGAGGAGAATCAGAAGCGCCAAACAGCTCAATGCGCTATGGAAGGTTGGCGTCTTTTTCCGACCGATCCAAACGGGAATACCGGGTCACGTGCCATTTACGTTCGGCTATGCATGACGGCGGCCGGATATGATTTCACTCCGGCCGAGAACGCCTGCATTTTCACATCGGAGATGGCGAGCGCACCCGATTGCTATCTTCCATCCAGTTCGATAGCGTTGTTTTTCCGCAACTTTGAATCCTCATTGAGCCGTTTGGCTCGCAGCTGACGGATCAGGCCGTCCGGGTCCACGGTAGCCGCCTGATCCTTCAGCCCAGCGACGGCAACGGCGGCAACGTTGATCGGCCGGCGGGCCTTGGTCGTCGTCGGCTCGCATCGCGCTTTCGGCCGCCGGGCTGATCGGCCATCGTCTTGTCGCGCGGCGGCCAGTGCCGCGCGGCGAATTGACCGATCAGTGACGGCGCGGCGCCGACCTGCTTGCCGATGGATGTGTAGCTTGCGCCCTCATCGTAGAGCCGGCGGGCCAGGGCCGCGTCCCAGATCGTTGTGCCGAGCTTCGGCATCCTAGCCATACCCCCGCCGCCGCTTGCGGGCCTCAAGCCGCTGCGCGGCGGTCTCGGCGATCGCCAGCTCGGCATGCGTCATTCACCGCACCGGAATTGGCTGATCGAAATGAACCACGATGGTTTGCGGCGAGTGGGTGATGTAGCTCGACACCCCGAGAACGCTTCCGCAGAACACCGCT
>JBEKLE010000482.1:0-7617 GCA_050010355.1 Rhodopila sp.
CGGCCGGATCGCCGCGCCGGACGACACATTCACGATCGTCCCGCCACCCGCCGCGAGCATCCCGGGCAGCACGGCTCGGATCGCATGGTAGGCGCCGGTCAGATTGATATCGATGTTGCGCGTTGATATCGATGTTGCGCGCCCAGGACGCCGGGTCGCTCTCCGCGATCGAGGCGATCGGCTCGATCGCCCCGGCATTGTTGATCAACGCGTCGACACGACCGTAACGGTCGGTCATTTCGTCGACCACTGATGCACACTGCCGATAATCGGACACGTCACAGCCGCGCGAAGAAACGGTCCCCCCGGCCCGGGCGATCGACAGGGCGACGTCGGCCAGACGATTCGAATCCCGAGCCGTCAGGACGACGGTCGCCCCGGCCTGCGACAATGCGACGGCCGCCGCCGCCCCGATCCCGCGACTGGCACCCGTTACAATGATGACCTTGCCGTCCAGCCCGCTCATGGTGTTCCCCTCATTCAGCGGCAGGATGCTAGAGCATCAATTTGATTCAGGCCAAGGTTCGGCCTGTCCCGGCCGTGGCGCCGGCCGACCGCCGCCCGCATCGCCGACAGCGCCCGGCTGCACAGTTTCGCCGCGCCGGGTTGGGTTCGCAAAATCCAACCCGATCCGACAAGACGCCGAAGCCCGAAACGGTTTTGGCCGCCCTCCACAGCGCACAGCGCCCGGAGACGTACGGCGCCGAACGCCGATGGCCGGCCGCCCCTTTCTGGTCGCGGCGCCGAAGCGGCCTTCGCGTGATTTTGCGCTACCATCCAGACACCAGGGCGCACCGAGTGCCCGCTTAGCACGGGCCCGTCTCTCGGAAGCGCCTTCGAAAATCGAAGGAGGTGCGGCAATGTCAGGAACAACAAACGGCAGAAGTCCTCGCTCGGTGGCTCTGGTGGGCCCCTACAGCAGCGGAAAATCCACACTTTTCGAGGCCCTGCTCGATGCGGCAGGCGCCCCCGTCAAGCGACCGGCCGATCCTCGCAACCGCCCGATGACCACCGAGATCCGAATCGGACATTGCAACTATCTGGGCGATCAGTGGTCCGTCCTGGACTGCCCCGGATCGATCGAATTCGCCCACCAGACCTGCTGCGCGCTCGCCATGGTCGACATCGCCATCGTGGTCTGCGAGCCGTCACCAGCCAAGGCGGCCACGGTCGCGCCCCTGCTGAAGACGCTGAAGGACGAGGGGGTTCCCCACATCGTCTTCGTCAACAAGATCGACACACTGGACGGCAGCCTCGCCGATACGCTGGCCAGCCTGCAGGCGTATACCGCCAGCCCGCTGGTGTTGCGACAGATGCCGATCTTCGATGGCCAGACCGTTACGGGTTACGTCGATCTCATGAGCGAGCGGGCTTACCAGTATCGCAAGGGCCAGGCCTCGGAACTCATCCAGATCCCCGCCGCGATGCTGTCCGAGGAACAGGCCGCGCTCGGCCGCCTTGCCGAAACCCTGGCCGACCACGACGACGCGCTGCTGGAGAAGCTCCTGGAAGACATGAAGCCGACACCCGAGGAACTCTATCGCGACATGCGCAAGGATCTTTTGGCCGGGACGGTGATCGAGGTCCTTGTCGGCGCTGCCGAACATGCCGCCGGTGTGCGCCGGCTATGGAAGGCGCTGCGTCACGACACGCCCGACCCGGCGGAAACCGCGGAACGCCGCGGGCTCGTGCCGGGCGGAGCCGCGCGCGCGCAGGTGTTCAAAACCGTCTATGCCGGCCATACCGGCAAGCTGTCGTACGCCCGGATCTGGAGCGGAACGATATCCGATGGTGCGCAGCTCGGCGGCACGCGCCTCGGCGGCATCTATCATTTCGTGAACGGCGACCTGACAAAGATTCCGGAAGCAAAACAAGGCGACATCGTCGCTTTCGGCCGCCTGGATGGCGTGCCGACCGGCGCCACCCTGTCACCCGGCGGGCAACCCGAACCACTGCCCTTCCCGCGGCCGACCCCACCGGTTTACGCGATGGCCATCGCCACCACCGACCGGAAGGATGATGTGAAACTGTCCGGCGCACTGCACAAGCTGGCGGAGGAAGACGCGTCGCTGTTCGTTACGCAAGACGGCGAAACCGTTTTGCACGGCCAGGGCGAGATGCATCTGCAAACCACGGTCGATCACCTGGCCCGCGACTACAGCCTGAAGCTGGCGACCCATAAGCCCGCCATCGCCTACAAGGAAACCATCCGCAAGCCGGTGCACGAGCATGGCCGCCTGAAGCGGCAGACCGGCGGCCACGGCCAGTTCGCCGACGTAAAGATCGACATTGCCCCGCGCGCCCGCGGCGAAGGTTTCCTGTTCATCGACAAGATCGTTGGTGGCGCGGTCCCGAGGAATTTCATTCCAGCCGTCGGCGAGGCGGCGGAGGAGGCCACAAACAAAGGCCCGTTCGGCTATCCGGTGGTGGATGTTTCGGTAACACTGGTAGACGGCGGTTTCCACTCGGTGGACAGCTCCGACATGGCATTCAAGACCGCCACCCAGATCGCCATGAAGGAGGGACTGGCGAAGGCCGATCCGGTCCTGCTGGAACCCGTTGATCACGTAACGATCAGCGTGCCCAACGACTACACCGCACGGGCGCAGCGGCTGCTGACCGGGCGGCGCGGCCAGATCCTGGGATTCGCCGAACGACCCGGCTGGCCAGGCTGGGACGACGTGGAAGCGCTGGTGCCCGAGGCCGAGATGCACGACCTGATCATCGAGTTGCGCTCGCAGACGATGGGTCTCGGCACTTATCAGAAACGGTTTGATCATCTGGCGGAGACCCGAGTCATCCCGTAATTCCGGCGTTTGTCCTCTCAATCGCAACGGCCCGGCATCTTATCCGGGCCGTGACGCCGGCGGCCCCTCTCGCGTCATGCCGACGGAGGTCGGCATCCACGCCTTGCTTGATCAATCAAAGGCATGGATGCCGGCTGAACGCCCCGTGCCGCGCCCACGCGAGACAAGCATAGTCGCGCTCTGCACAGCCGCGACGCCTTGCACCCCCAAGACCTTGCAGCCTTGCACCCCCAGGTGCGACCGATCATGCTTCGCCACACGTCCAGCATGAAAAAAGGCCCCAGACCCGATGAACTTGTTCCAACTGAAAAAAAAGGTCGCCGTCATCACCGGCGGCAACGGCGGCATCGGCCTCGGCATGGCGCGCGGCATCGCCTCGTGCGGCGCAACCATCGTCATCGCCGGCCGTGACGAGCACAAAGCCACGGCCGCACTCAGGACGCTCCACGAGATGGGCGCCGACGCCAGCTTCATCGTCGCCGACGTGACGAAGAAAGCCGACCGCGAGGCACTCATCGCCGGCGCGGTCCAGGCGCACGGCCATGTCGATATCCTGGTCAACAACGCCGGCACCTCGATACGCAAAATGCCGCAGGACCTCTCGGAGGACGAGTGGCACCACGTCCTCGATACCAACCTGACAAGTGCCTTCCTGTGCTCCCAGGCAGCCTATCCGGAGATGCTGAAGGCCGGCGGCGGCAAAATGATCAACGTCGGGTCCATGATGTCACTGTTCGGCGCGCCTTACGCGGTGGCCTACCTCCAGCAAGGGCGGCATCGTGCAGATGTCACGAGCGATGGCGACGGCATGGGCGAAGGACAACATCCAGGTCAACGCGGTGCTGCCCGGTTGGATCGACACCGAACTGACGAAACGAGCCCGGCAACAGGTGCAGGGCCTGCACGATAGCGTGGAGAAACGCACGCCGCATGGCAGGTGGGGGACAGCGGACGACATGGCCGGCGTGGCCGCGTTCCTCGCCAGTTCAGCATCGGATTTCGTTACTGGAGCAGCAATCCCGGTGGACGGCGGCTTCTCGATCGCGATGTAGCCACCGCCCCTACCCACCCATCCGCTTCGCGATATCCCCCAGCACCTTATGCGCCGACAGGACAGCCCCCTCCTGCCAGCCGGTGACGAAAGACATATGCTCGCCGGCGAACAGATACGGGCCGTCCCCCTCAAGCAGCACCGGGAACTGCGTCGCGCGCGCCTCGCGGCCCCACTCCGCCCAGCCGCCACGCGTATAGGGAATATTCTTCCAGGCCACCGACACGCCGCGGCCCAGAAACCGCGGCGCCTGAGGATGCAAATGCGCCACATCGTCCAGCGTGTCGCTCAGCCGTTGCGCCAGCTTCTTGGCCGCGAATTCGTTACCAAGATGTTCGGACCAGATATAGGCGCCCACCAGGATGCCCTTGGTTGAGTGGCATCGCGGCTGGTCCAGGAAATACCGCCATAAATCTGTTGGTCCAGCTCCCAGAAGCGTCGCTCGGCCTGGAACGCGACTTTGCCCGCGGGCACGTACTCGACAGCCTCCATCGCCGCGCGGGTCCGCGGGGAAAAATCCGTGTCGACGGCACCGAACGCTGAAAACGGCACCGTCACCACAGCACATGGCGTGTCGATCTGGTGTTCGGCACCCCTCCCGACGTGCTTCCATGTGATCCGCACGCCCGCTTCCGTCCGCCGAAGCCGGGTCACCACCGCGTCGTACGTGATCACCGGCCCCAGCGCACGCCCGAACGCCTCACCGATCCGACCCATCCCGCCCACCGGCTGCAACATCGTCGCCGCCATGGTCGGGAGTTCACCGAACTGCATCGGACCCTGCCAGAAATCCGACGCCACGATCTGCCGGATATCCAACGGATGACAGGCCGTGCCGGGCTGAGTCGCGTCCGGCGGCTCGATCCACCCGGCCCGCGCCGAACCCTGATACGCCATCTCCTTGTCCAGCGCGCCGAAGCCGCGCAGCATCGCGCGCAGCCGGTCCTTGTCCTCCACGGTGACGGACTGCGTCAGCAGATCCTTGTCCACCGCCTTGGCCGCCAGCTCGGCGACAAACCCGCGCACGTCGTTCACCACCCGGCCGTTGAGCTGCGGGGCGCCCTCGAAAGCATGGTCGTCCTGCATCAGGGCCGCACGGTTGTCGTTGCACATGACTTCGAGCGGCACGCCAAGGACCCGGCAGTACGACAGGATGCCCTCATGGCTACGCGGCAACCGCGCCGGTCCGGGATTGAAATAGAGGTGCTCCTCACGATCCCACGCGACGTGTTGCGTGCTGCCGGTCGTCTCGGTCACCGAGTCGCCGCCGCGCAGCGACCAGTTGCGACCGCCCGGACGCCCCCGCGCCTCCAGCACCAGCGGCCGGTAACCAGCCTTGCGCAGTTCATAAGCGAGCACCGCGCCGGCGATCCCGGCGCCGATGATGACCACGCGCCGCCCGCGTCCCGGCGGGAGCGCCGGCGGCCCAGCAAGGCCGATGGCACCGCCAGCAGGCCCATCGCGGCCATGGTGTGATATGCCGCCGCCACGCCGCCGGCCTTGCCAACCAGGTGGATCAGCGAACGGCGGGACAGGGTCATGGCCGGGTCTTAACCACCGCGCGTCCGCCGATGCAAAAACCCGCGCCGGGATTTTACGCAGGGCGAGCCCAACGCGCACTGTGCCGGGCAATGACCGCGCCGAGGCGCGTCCGGTGACTGGCACGCTGAAGCCGCCGGGCAGGGCGAGGGTCGGGGTGCCCGCAGGCGCAGCGGACGGCGCAGGTCCCTTTAGCCAGATGCCGCTCGGCCGTCAGGCGCTGATCGCACAGGGAACCCGCCCCGTGACGTGTTGTGCGACCTGGAATGCGGCCTGCAGCGTGAGCGCAGAGCGCCGCCGCAGGGCCTCGTCGGGTTCGCGGCGACGGCGATCAGCATGGCGACAAGGGCCGGGTCCGCGGCGGGGCCCACCGAACAGGCCAGCGGCAACAGCGAGGCGATGCCATCGGCCAGTCCGTCGTGCTCGCGCAGCACGCCAGCGGCGGCTGACAGAATCGGGCGGATCAGTGCGGGATCGGAAGCGACCGGCACCGCGGCGTGCCTCTGCGGACGGTCACACCCGCGCGGCGCCCCCGCGACACTGCACCCGCGCGGCGCCGCCGCGACACTGCCGGCCACCCATTCGGCGCAGACCACCGCCTCCAGCAGCGAGTTGCTGGCCAGCCGGTTGGCCCCGTGCAAGCCGGTGCCGGCCACCTCGCCGCAGGCCCACAGGCCGGGCAGCGTGCTGCGGCCCTGCAAGTCCACGGCGATCCCGCCCATGTGGTAATGCGCCGCCGGGCGGACCGGAATGGGCTGCCTCGCCGGATCGACGCCGGCCGCGGCACAGGCAGCCGCGATGGCCGGAAAGTGTTCGGCGAACGCGCTCCCCAGCGCGGCGCGGGCGTCGAGGAACACGCGGTGGCCGTCGCCCAGATGGCGCCACACGGAACGGGCGACAACGTCGCGGGGCGCGAGTTCGGCGCCGGGCACCCCGGCCATGAAGCGGGCACCGGTCTCGTCGATCAGCGTCGCGCCCTCGCCGCGCACCGCCTCGCTGACCAGCGTGAGCGGATGGCCGCCGACATCCAGCGCCGTAGGATGGAACTGGACGAACTCCATGTCCGCCAGGGCGGCGCCGGCTCGGGCCGCCAGCGCCAGGCCCTGGCCGAACGATCCGCGCGGATTGGTGGTGTGCAGGAACAGGCCACCCACACCGCCGGTGGCCAGAACCACACGGCCGGTCGGCAGCAGCACCGTCCCGGTGGCCGATGCGGCGAGCACCCCGCTGACCGCGCCGCCGGTCAGCAGCAGCCGGCGCGCCTCGACGCCTTCCAGCACGGTGATCGATGGCGTTTCCCGCACCGCGGCGGCCAGCGCCCGCATGATCTCCCGGCCGGTGCCGTCGCCGGCGGCGTGGACGATGCGGCGCCGCGCGTGGGCGGCTTCCAGGCCCAGTTGCAGCGCCCCCGCCGGTCCGCGGTCGAAGCGAACGCCGTACCGGAGCAGGGTCTCGATCGCCGCCGGACCCGCCGCGGTAACACGGCGGGCGACGTCCTCGACGCACAGCCCGTCGCCGGCCCGCAGCGTGTCCGCCAGGTGCAGGGCCGGGTCGTCGTCGGGGCCGACCGCGGCCGCGACGCCGCCCTGTGCCCAGACGCTCGATGCCTCGGTCTGCAGCTTCGCCTTGACGAGCATCACCACCGGCATCGGTGCGAGGTGCAGCGCCGTCATCAGCCCGGCCACGCCCCCGCCGACGATCACCGGCGCTCGGTCGATAGTCCGTTCGTTGGCGCTGTTGGCGCGAATGGGCAGAGGGCTAAGGTTTGTCAACCCCAAACCGCTGCCGATAGTGGGTCAGTTTGAACTTCCGCTCTGCGCCCCATACGGCCATTCAGCCGACCTACCAGACTAGCCCGTCCTCCCGGGACTTTCGCAACCGTTCGCAGACAATTCCCACCCCGGCAAACGCGATTCGGCCAGCGCTTTCCGAAGATGTTTTCGCAGGCCCGTTTCGTCCGGCCTTCCGGGCCCCTGGTTCCAGGGTTGTTCGCTCATCCACGTCTCAAAAGCCACGTCCTGGGAATTTGTATTATTTTCTGAGACGTTTTCCTCAATCCTCTGGTCCATATGCGGCGCTGGCGCTGCGACCGGCGCCTCGACCGGCGCCGCTTTGGGCCGCGCGGCCTCCAGCCGTTCGATATCCGGATCAGCCACCTTCAGCATAGACTGTTCGGCCACATGCAGGGTCCACGCGTCCTGGGTCGCAGCGCCTTCGATC
>JBEKLE010000483.1:0-5090 GCA_050010355.1 Rhodopila sp.
CGACCGGAGCTGGTGCGTGAGGCTGCGACGAAGTTCGGCAGCCAGTGCGTTGTGGTCGCGGTGGATGCCAAGCTGTCAGCGCCGGGCAAGTGGGAGGTGTTCACCCATGGCGGGCGGCACAACACTGGTACCGACGCGATCGCGTGGTGCCGGCAGGTGGTTTCGATGGGGGCGGGGGAGATTCTGCTGACCAGCATGGACCGCGACGGCACCGGACGGGGCTTCGACCTCGATCTGCTGCGGGCCGCGTGTGGTGCGGTGCGCGTGCCGGTGGTTGCCTCCGGCGGGGTCGGCACGCTGGGGCATTTCGTCGAGGGTGCGAGGGCGGGGGCCACCGGCCTGCTGGCCGCGAGCGTCTTCCACTTTGGCAGCTTCACCATTGCCCAGGTCAAGCACGCTCTGGCTGACGCCGGCCTGCCGGTCCGCCTGCCGCGCGAGACTGTCTGAGCATGGCGAAATCCGACAAGAAGAAGACGGCCGCCCGGCCGCGGAAAATGCAGCGCAAGCCGTCCGGCAAGTCGAAAAAGGTGCGCGTTGCGAAGATTGCCGCGCCGCCGGTGGCGTCGGACGCGGTGGTTCTCGACCGGCTGTTCGGCGTGATCGAGAGCCGCCGCAACGCTGATCCCAATATCAGCCACTCGGCCAGACTGCTGTCCCGCGGGGCGGCCAAGGTCGCGCAGAAATTCGGCGAAGAAGCGGTCGAGTGCCTCATCGAGGCCGTTACCGGCAACCGCGAGGCGCTGATCGCCGAGAGTGCCGACGTGCTGTACCACCTCGTGGTGTTGTGGGTGTCGTCCGGCGTCAGCCCAGCCGATGTCTGGTCGGAGCTGGTGCGTCGCGAGGGCATCAGCGGCATTGCCGAAAAAGCGGCTCGGGCGGGTCCCGTCGCGGTGCGGGACAAGATGGGCACATCGAAGATACCGTAGCGGCGCGGCTGGTCGCGGTGACAGATGATACGCTTTGCACGTCATTGCGGACACAGGTCCGCCAAACGGGAGTTGAACAGGCAAAGTGAGGCGTGGATGCCGACCGCCGTCGGCATGACGAGGGTGCGTGGCGGGCAAGTCGACTTCAACGCGGTTTGGTACCGGTCATGGAAAAGGATCGGATGCCAATTTCGTCGGCGTGACGGGACTGGGTCGCCGGAGTGTCGGTGTCATGGCGGGTCGTTATCAGACGGTGCTGGCGGGTAACGGCTTCGGGGCAAAGGTGCGCGCCTGGCCGGCGGCTGGCATGGTCCGCGCGGGCGTCGTAGAACTCTGGGGACACTGCTCCAGGGAGACGTTGCAATGGCGGTCAGCGGCCTGCCACCCTATGACACGCAGAACATCTTCGCCCGCATCCTGCGCGGCGAAATACCTGCCCGGAAAGTTTACGAAGACGCGTTCGCGTTCGCCTTCCATGACATCGCTCCGCAGGCGCCGACGCATGTGCTGGTGATTCCCAAGGGGCCGTACTGCTCGTTTGCCGATTTCAGCTCAACGGCCAGCGAGGCGGAGATTACGGGGTTCATCCGCGCGGTCGGCAAGATCGCGAAGGACCTCGGCGTGGAGGCATCCGGCTACCGTCTGCTCTCCAACGTGGGCGAGCATTCCGCGCAGGAAGTCGCGCACTTCCACGTCCACCTGTTCGGGGGCCGGCCTTTGGGACGCATGCTTCCCGGCTGATCATGACCGGCCGGCCGAAAGATTGACTTTATCAGGCCTGAGGCCAGAAATCCGCGTCCATTGCGAGGTCGAACGACCAGGGGCAGGACGGTGGGAAAACCGGATCTGCCAGTCCGGTCTCGGCGGTGGCTTGCCGGCGTGCGCGGCGATACGCGGCGATGATGGATGCGTCCAGTTGCGATTTGAGGCTTGGGTTGTCGCCGAGGTGATCGACGATCTCGTCACGTGCGTTTTCAATCGAGATGCGCCAGGATATCCCGCGAAGGTTCGGCTGGAATTGCCATTTGAGAAGGTGCAGCAGCAGGATGGTCAAGCGGCTGACCAGTTCGCGCTTCTCGGTTTTGCCCATGCTCTCGATTTCTTCGGCGATATGTTCGATGTCCGCTTCGGAGAGCCGACCGGCGCGGAGCAGGGCTGCCTGTTCGTTGGCCCAGGCGAAAAAGTCCTGATCGTGGAGGTGCTGATTTTTCATTCAAGGCTCCCGCAATCCGCCACGACCGCACGGGCGGTTCGTTTCTGGCGAGCCGCGTTCGGTCCGAGCGCGTCCCGCTTAGCTGCTGGCCTGCAATTGCTCGCGCATGTGGCGGGCGCGCGCGAGAACCTTGTTCTCGATATCGCCGACGGTCGAGTCGGCGACTGTCGCGTCCATCCACTGGCCGTTTTCAAGCACCTGACGGTAGATGTTGACCCGGAGGCCGTCGCTGCGAAGGTCGCGGCTGAGGATATAGATGGTTGCCTTGAAACGCTCCCCGCTGGTGCCGGGCGGGGTGTACCAGTCGGTGATGATCACGCCGCCGAACGGGTCGGCCGAGGCGAGCGGCATGAAGGCGATGGTGTCAAGTGCGCCGCGCCACAGGAAGGCGTTTACGCCGATCCCGGTGCTGCCGCCGCCCACACCGGAACCCTGATCCTTGTCCTTGGGACCTTTGCCGATCCCGAAGATCGTGCCGCTGTCTTCACCGCCGAGGCGACTGACGGACGGGTCACCGGGTGAACCGCTGCCCAGGCCGGCGAAATTCGGCGGGGTCGGGTTGGGTTTCAGACCCTCAGACGAGCAGCCCGTCAATACCAGCAGTACGAGCGCCGCCGTAGACGTGCAGACGGTGAACGAGGTCGGTCGCATGGGGGTTTGGGTCTCTCGATTCGATAAATAACAGGGTTTACGCGTTCTTAGCCCGGGGTGCATCCAGCGGCAATCCGCAATTTTGGCCGCCGGCGCCGCCGCGGCGACGCGATTGTAAAACGAAACGGCGGGGTTGGACCCCGCCGCTTGCTCCGTCGCATCGTGGGAGGCTGATTACCAGACCAGAACCGTGGCAAACACGAAGGTCTGCGCCTTACCGTCGCGAGTCAGGCCGGCATGGGCGGCTGTGCCGCCCGCTCCGAGCGTACCGGTCGAGAAGTCGAAACCACCCTGGTGGAGATATTCATACATGTATTCGCCGACCAGCTGGACGCCGGGTGCAAGCTTGTAGTTGCCGCCGAATGTGGCTTCATACTGATGGCGCTGTGAAACGCCTACCAACCGAGCGTCACCCTGATCGTCGATGACGCCGAATTGCGCGCCGAGTGCGATCGGCCCGTTGGCGTACGTCAGACCGGCAAGCACCGCGTTCATCGTCGCACCGCCGGTCGGACGCTCATTTAACGCCTGGTTCACCGCGCCGCCGATGTAGTCGGCCGCCGCGGTGAAGTTGAAGGCCGTGACGGCGACGCCGCCCTTGTAGAAGCTGAGGTTGTCATACCGTTCGGTCTGGGCGCCGCCTGCCACCCCACCGACCAGGGTTCCCAGCCGAGCCTGGGTGGGTGTTGCATAGGGCGAGGTCGTCAGGTTTTCCTTGCCCGCGGTTTCATAAAACCCATAGGCCTTGAAGTCGACGGCGCCGAACGTCTGCTGGTAGCGCAAGCCCACGCCAACCTGGTTGAACCAGCGGGTCGGATCGTTGCCCGAAGTCAAGTTGATGCAACCCGGTGCAGCCTGGCCACACCCGGCGCCGGAGCCTTCCGCCTGGAACGCGTTGCCCTCGCTTGGCGCATACTGCACGGCGAAGTCAAACCCGAAGTATTGCGGCGACAGGTAGACGATCTTGCTGTTGCCGTATTCATACCCAGCCTGGGACAGCCAGACGAACGGAATAGCCACGTTCGACGGACCATAGGTCTGTTCGAGGCCGCCGTTGACGTTACCGATACCCGCGTCGAAGCACCCCGACTGGAAGATGCAGGGATCGAACAGGCCAAGTACGCCGTCGCCCTGGCCGAAGCGAACGATACCGGCCTGATCCGTCGCGAGGTAGGTGAAGGCGCGCCGGACAAACATCGTCTGACTCGAGCTGTTTGCGCTTGGACCGGCCGCCGTGCCGGTTCCGGCGGGCTGCTCAATGCTCGATGCGTTGCCGGCGACGAAGTTTTCCCGCAATTCGACGGAGGCGCCGTAGCGGAGACCATTGGCGGCGAGTCCGTCGAAGCCCGGATACAGGCGGAAGTAGGTGGCGATCCCCAACGGGTTCAGCTTGTAGCTGTTGGTGGCAACGCCTTCGGCGTTGATGCTCTTGTCAACGCTGGTGAACGTGGCCGCCATGTCAACTTCCACGCGGCCGTTCAGGCGGATGACGACGGTGCCCGGCGCCGGGACCGCATCGACGTTTGGCGCGTAGATCGTGCTGAGCGCGCCGGCAGCGGCGGAGCCGGTGGGGGTGTTCGCGATGCCCCAGGCGTTGTTGTTGTTGTTCTGGGCCGGACCGGCGCCGTATGGGGCGGCCAACTGGCCTTGGCTAGGGGCGGCTGTCTGAGCGAGAGCCAGGCCGCCGGACGCTCCCAGTATGGCGGCACTGGCCATGAGAAGCTTACGCATAAAAATCCTCCTTTTTACACCGGTTTGCCGGCGATCCCCTCAGGTCTCGCCCGTCTGAACCCGCACGGCGGCAGGGGGCAGCCAGACCTGTGGGTTTTAATGGACGGAACTTCACATTGCCGCAACCCGCTTTGGCGGTGCAGCATGGCATTTCCGAAACACTGTTGCGGGCGCGCCACAACTCTGTGATTGGGGTGGTGTGATTCGGGGGCGCTTGGAATCGTTGTTGTTTTGCGACGGTCTGGGGCGCAGGGGTGGCCGGTTCGGTTGTCGTTGACCAGACTATGAAGAGATTGACACGCTGGGATCGGCCTTTCGTCATGGTGGGCGGAGGCCTCCGTCCAAGATTTTGTGTGGACTATTTATATTAGTTCGCGACCGGCCTCCGGCCGATCCAACTTGGATGAAACTGGCCCTTCGGCGGTGTCGACGCATCGTCTGTGATCCGTCGGCACCGAAGTCGGTTTTTTTATGGAGTGGAGGAGCCCTGATTTAGTTGGACCGGGGGGGCTTGGTAGGTATTTTTTAAGGCGGATGAAGGGGATAGCGGGGATGAAGGGGATGGTCTC
>JBEKLE010000484.1:0-5076 GCA_050010355.1 Rhodopila sp.
TGATGGGTATCGCGGTGGGTGGCATCGTCGCGTCGCTGATGAACGCCATGCTCAGCCTGAACAACCTGGCTTCCGGATGAGGCAGCTTGAGGGCTTTACCCTGCTGGAGGTCATCATCGCGCTGGTCATCGCCGGCATGGCGGCCGCGGCGCTGATGGCGGCGGTAGGAAGTGGTCTGCATGCAACGCAGACGGCGACGATATACGATCAGGCCATTGTCCGGGCGAAGTCACGTCTGGCGGCGGCAGTTCACGGGAGCAGGCTGACGCCGGGGGACTGGCGCGGCGATGACGGTGGCGGGTTCTCCTGGCGCCTTCGGGTTGCGCCTGTCGCCACGGCGTCGGTCCGGCCGGCTGGCCTGACAGGACCGCGGTCGGCATCCTCGATAGCGGTGGTGCTGTACGGGGTCACCGTCTGGGTCGGCTGGAATGACGGGGGCGCCGAACGCGAGGTGCGCCTGGATACCGAACAGGTGGGCGGATGAAGCGGGAGGCGCCGGCCGGGTTTACCTTGCTGGAGATCCTGGTGGCGCTGGCGGTTTTCGGCTTTCTGCTGCTGGGCCTGAGCCAGACCGTGCGGTTCGGGCTTATGGCCTGGACGCAGGGCGGCCGGCTGTCCGATGGCAAGACCGATCTTGAGGCGGTTGACCGCAGCCTTCGGTCGATTGTCGAGAACCTGGCTCCGGGGGATGAGGGTACAAGGGCACCGATCGATGGCTTGCCCGACCGGCTGTCGGGTGTGACCGACCTGCGTGTTCCGGGTTCGGGATTGACGCCGGTTCGTGTCGAGGCGGGCCTGGCGGTTTCGGGGCGGCGGCTGGTGCTGCGGTGGCGTCCGTATCACCACTGGACACAAATCGGCCCGTCGCCGCTGCCGGAGGAGACGGAACTGATGAATGGTGTTGCCCGTCTGCAAATCGAGTACTGGCAGCGGACCGGGTTTTGGACGTCCAGTTGGCACGAACCGGATCTTCCCTTGCTGATCCGGTTGCGGGTAATACTGGCGGGAGCGGGCGCGCCGCGCTGGCCGGATATTGTCGTGGCCCCGCTGTTGTCGCGGCCATGAACGGAGTTTCTGTCCGAGAGGTCTGGCGGGTCGGTCGAGCTGTGCTCTTGGACGGACACGACCGCCAGAGGGGCTTTGCTCTGCTGATCGTGCTCTGGACGGTGGGATTTCTGGCGCTGCTGGGCACGCGCATTGTCGCGGCGGGCCGTTCCGACACGCAACTGGCTGACAACCTGAAGCAACAGGCGGTGCTTGAGGCGGCGGCGGAAGGAGCGGTCGCGAACGTTACCTTCCAGATTCTGGTACGGCGGGATCCTCGGTTTCGGGTCGATGGCATCGTGCGGGAGGTGCGGATCGGTCAGACTCCCGTGTTGGTTCGGGTGGAGGATGAAAACGACCGGGTCAATCTGAATACCGCGTCGTCGGTCTTGCTGCGTGCGTTGATCGTTCAGGTGGGCGGGGCGCCGGCGCTGGCGAACCGCCTCACCGCCGCCATTCTGGACTGGCGAACGTCGGGGGCGAACGCCCGGCCGGACGGGGCCAAGCTGGCCGATTACAGGGCGGCCGGACGTGGCTACGGGCCGCCGGGAACGCCGTTCCAGAGCGTGGATGAACTGGCCGATGTGCTGGGCATGACGCCTGAGTTGTTCGCGCGTCTTGCGCCGCATTTGACGGTACTGACCGATGGGGACCCGGATATGTCGACGCACGATCCCATGGTGGCGAGAGCGCTGACGGATTCGGCCGGCGTGGCTGACGTCACGACGGAGGGGCAGCAGACGGCAGATCAGTTGTTGCGGATCAGTGTTGATGCCATGGGGAACGGCGCTGCACGGTATGCGATGGTTGTGGTTGCTTCCGGCGACTTTCAGGGCGGGTCGCCGCGCGTGAATATCCTGTTGCGACGCGGCGGCAGTCGCATGACAAGCGGCGCTGCTGTGGTATCCAATAATTGATAGCAATCGGCAAATACTGTGACGTGACCATCGGTTTTCAGCCAACATTCTGACGTTTTGAATTGATTTTGATACTACGTGGGCGAGTTTGCCGACCCTTCAGTCTAGTGGTGCCGTAATCAGGCTCCTTGGTTCATAATTACGCATACATTATATATCGGTAAGTTTACTTGCCGAGTCCGCGGATCTGCGAGGGATTTAATACGGTGCTGCGTGTTCGACGCGCCTAACACGGCAACGATGGGGAGTCCAAGATGATGAGAATGAAGCATGCCGCGGCGTGCGTGCTGCCGATGCTGGCATGGGCCGGCTATGCTGGTTCCGCCCGCGCGGACGAGCACATGGTTCTGGTCGATACGATCGACGTGAACAGCGCAAAGGGGTTGGGTGCGTTCGATATCAGCTTCGTGGATCCGAAGCTTGGACTGTACGTTCTGTCGGATCGAACGAACGCATCGGTGGACTTCTTCAATGCTCAGGATGACACGTTCATCGGCCGGGTCGGCGGTTTCGTCGGGGTCACCTTGGTCAATGGTGTCGCCAATAATGGCCTGTCTGGGCCGGACGGGGTGACGATCGTCGGGGATAAGGAAGTCTGGGCCGGGGACGGCGACAGCACGGTCAAGGTCATCGACATCGCATCGTTCCAGGTGGTGGCGAAGATCAGCACCGGCGGTTCGTTCCGCTGCGACGAAATGTCGTGGGACTCGGCGGACCATATCCTGGCAGTGGCGAATAACGCGGACACACCGCCGTTTGTTACGTTCATCAATACGGACACGCGCACGGTCGTTGGGAAGATCACGTTCGACGGCACGAAGGGTACGCCTGATGCGACGACCACGGGGATAGAGCAGTCGCAATGGTCACCTAAGTCCGGACTGTTCTATGTTTCAGTTCCGCAGATATTCCCAACCGACGCCACGCAGGGGGGAATTGCTGTCATCGACCCATCCAGCATGTCGGTGACGGCGGTCTATCCGGTCAGCAACTGCTCTCCGGCGGGTCTGGCGCTGGGGCCTAATCTCGAAGCGATGATCGGATGCAGTGCTCCGTTTGGAACGAGCCCCAATGTTCTGACGCAGTCGCTGGTGATCGACCTCAAGACCGGTTCCGTGCTGCAAAATTTTCCGCAGGTAGGAGGCTCCGATGAGGTCTGGTTCGATCCTGCCACGCAGCATTATTATCTGGCCGCACGTAATGATACCGACAACACCGGCAAGATAACCCCGGTGCTGGGAACGGTTGACGCTGGCACGAACGTGTTCGACGGTAACGTGCCGACCTCGACTTCTGCGCACTCGGTGACGGCCGATCGCGTTTCGCACCATGTGTTCGTGCCGATCGGGTTCCCTGCCGCGGGCGCTTCGGACCCGACGAATCCTTGCCCTACCACGCTCGCCATGGGCTTATTGCAGCAGAGGGATGATAGGCGGCGAAATTCTCGCCGCACATTGCTGTGATGTCTTAATACTGTAAAGCAGGTGTAAGCTGGGAGACGTATATCCGGACCATCATTGCATTGGCCGAACCCTGATGGCCACACAAGGGGACGCACAATGCAGACAAAAATGTTTCGTCAGCGATTTTTCCTATCCTCATCTGTCATTGCAATGGCGGTTCAGGTTGCTGCACCTTCGGGATGGGCGGCGCCGCCACTCGGGACGAATGACCTGAACACGAAAACACCGATCAAGCATGTCATCGTCATCTACGGCGAAAACCGCAGTTTCGACCATCTGTTTGCGACGTATCGTTCGCCATCCGGAGACAGCGTTCTGAACGTGCTGTCGGAAGGCATTATCAATGAAGATGGCACGCCCGGCCCGAACTATGCCCTGGCAGCGCAGTATCAGGCCAGCACGGGCAGCAAATTCAGCGTCAATCCGACGAAGACGACGGCCTACCAAAATTTGCCTCCGGCGATGACCGGCGGTGCGCCGCAGTCGGCGAGCGATACAAGTCCGCCGCCGTTTGCAACGATCCAGGCGGCCGAGAATGCCGATTACGGACTTTTGCCGCGCGATCTGTATCTGTTGACGACCGGTGCCACCGGCTTGCCGCCGGCCTCAATCGATACCCGCGTCAAGAACGTGAATTCGTTGCCGGAGGGCCCGTTTCAGTTGACCCCCGGTGTGCCCTATGATGCGTATGCCGCCAGTCCGGTGCACCGCTACTACCAGGCCCGGCAGCAGACCGACTGCGATGCCTCCAAGGCGACGGCGACGAACCCGAGTGGTTGCCAGAATGATTTGTTTCCGTGGGTCGAGGTAACGGTTGGCACGGGCAGCAACGGCAAGTCACAGCCGGCCGGTTTCAACAACCTGAGCACCGGCGAGGGATCCACCTCGATGGGGTTCTATAACGTCCTCCAGGGGGATATGCCGTATTTCAAGCAACTGGCTGACGAGTATATGCTCAGCGACAACTACCATCAGCCGACAATGGGGGGCACCGGCCTCGACAGTATCTTCGCCGGCTTCGCTGACGGCATCTGGTATACCGACGGCAAGGGAAATGCCGTGACACCGCCTGCAAACGAGATCGAAAATCCGGACCCGCAGCCTAACACGAACAACTACTACACCCAGGACGGTTACTCGGGTGGTTCGTATAGTGCCTGCGCCGATACGACGCAGCCCGGGGTGCCGGCTGTCGTGAACTATCTGCATGCCTTGCCGACGCCGATTGCGCCGAATTGCGCCGCGGGCCACTATTACCTGCTGAACAACTACAATCCAGGCTACTTTGGCAACGGCACGGTGGACACCGTCGATACCTACACGATCACGCCCGTTCCCACCAAAAGCATCGGCGACGTGCTGCTGGCGGGACAGGTGTCGTTCAGCTGGTTCGGCGAGGGTTACAACGATTACGTGCAGGACCACGAGGCGGCGAGTAACGTGTATTGCAACATCTGCAATCCGTTCCAGTATCAGACCTCCATCATGACGAACGAGCCAGTACGGGAACAGGTGCTGAAGGATACCGCTGATCTTTACACGGATCTGCAGGCAGGCATTCTGCCAGCGGTCGCGTTCGTCAAGCCTGGCGGTCTGAATGACGGCCATCCGGCATCGTCGAAATTCAGCATCTTCGAGGAATTCGTCCGGAA
>JBEKLE010000485.1:0-5062 GCA_050010355.1 Rhodopila sp.
TCCAGGAACTCCGTGGGGCGCAACCGCATGTCAGCGAACCGTAGACCAACCATCGGTCATGCCTCCTGTCTGCGGGTCAGTGTGACAGAAGGGGGTCAAATTACAAATCGGGATAAACTCAACTGTCCACCGCACAGGAGCCTGCCGGATTTACCACCCGGACATGGAGCAAAGACCCCTCCGCGCGGGATATTGCTGCCCTGGTATCGGTGGCCGACAACGCCGAGCCATTGTTTGCGGCATGTCAGCGGGATCTGCCTCCCTTGCGCGCCTTGGTCCAGGTGCAGCCGCCCGGTGCCTATCCGCATCAGATCGCCTCACCGGGGGAGGCCGTTGATATCGCGAGGACGGTCCAGCAAAGCCTGCGCAACGCGCGACGCGAGTACGGCAATATCGGAACCATCCACCTGTTCGTGGCCGCCCCGACCGGACTGGCCGTTCTGGTTGGCCAGCTCCTCAATACCTTCGGTGCCATCCAGACCTACGAGCATGTCGTTACTGACGGGAGTGGCAGCTACAAGCCGGCAGCGCTTTTGCGCCCGTGCGCCTGATCTACAGGCGCCCTGTCGCGGGTCCTGCACGCCTTCACGAGGCATCGTTGCGATCCAGGACCGGCGTGCTTCGTCGAAGGCTCTGCTCTGGTCGACACCGAACCTGATTCCAAGCGTTCCGTTCATTCATCAAGGTCCCCGGATGGGTAATGCAGGCAGCTGAGCTACCATGCGGTTAAAGCCGTTTATACATGACTGCGGTAAGGCGATTGAACCGCCCCTCTGCCGGATCGCCAGCTGCCCCCGCACCCTCGCCCGCCCCGCCTCGCATGATTACGGCCATGCTGCGGGCGGCGCCCGCGGTTCAACGAGAATTTTCCTCTGCCCGTCCTGAAGCAAGACGGGCGGTCGTTCCTCGCGAGCGCCTGGCGGCGGCGTTCTATTTCGGCGACGCTGATCGTCTTTGACCTTCCCGTCCGGGTGCTGACGATATCATCCATGCTGGTTTTCCCGCCTACGCCGGCTTTGGCCGGCGGGCGGGTGACGTCCTGTCCGTGTCCATCAACCCATCCGACCGAGCGGTTCCCAAGCGGCTCTACGTGCTCAGACGGCGCACGCCTCGTAAGTCGCTGCTCTACCTGGGGTTTGGGCTTACATCCCCTACCTGTCTTTGCGAGGACGCAAGCGGATCACTTTGGCCGGCGGCATGGTCAACGGCTTCTTCCAGCCGGCGATCGAGGGGTCACCACACGATTTGTTCAAAACTGCACGCTAAGCTCGACTTTCCGCATTTCAGGCTGCCAGACACAGAGTCTGCAAGACTCGATTTAGCAAGACGGCAGGTATTTTGACGGTCTCACCCGCGTGCCGGGACATGGATGAATTCGGCGCCCGGGCCAGTGAGCGATGCCGAGGGTTAACACGCCAGACAGAGGAATATAGGCAATGGAGGCCAGAAATCCGTATAGGCTAGGTGTAGCGGCATTGCCGCCGCCACGTAGGAGCGCGGCAAGGAAGGCGCTAGTCCATATTGAGATGGCTCCTGTAAACCACACTTGGCTAAAACTGAGGGCCTGTTCAAGCGCAGTTCCGCTGCCACCAAGCAGACCGAATAGCGCTGGGGCCGCAAGCCAATCCAATATGGCGAAGAACACGGCAAAGGCAGCGGCAAGAACAAGCGCGTGCACGACTATGGCGCGAGCGTCCTCGACGCGACCCGCCCCTAAAGCCCGAGCTATGCTCGCGGCCACGCTGCCACCCATTGCCCCGTTGGCGATGTTTGCCATCAGAGTAGAGAACGGGATGACTAACGCAATGCCCGCCAACGCATCGGTGCCCAGACGGCCAACGAAATAAACGTCCGCGACGGCTACGAAAATTTGCATCAACATCAGCGCGGTCGTCGGACCGGCCAAGCGAAAGAGACTCACGCCGATTGGCGCGGTCAGAAGCGGGTGGGACATGAGATTTCCGAAGAACAGGACTTTTTGAAAAGCGCACACACGCGTCATCGTCGTCGTGCGACGAGGCGACGTAGGTTAGAAACGATGGCTTAAAGCCTGATCTCCAACCGACTGGTTAGCGCTGATCCATGTCACAAAGTGTCCCTCAGAAAGTGGGCAGAGTGGCGCGAAATCAGCGAAGCTGCAAGGCGGCAGCGGAAAAGCCGGGCACGAATCCCGACTGATTGCAGATATCAACACCGATGCATCGCGCGCCGGACATTGATCCGGCAGCAATTTTCCGATGCAGAATTCTGATGCAGCGATGCAGCGGACGAGGCTGTGCCGTCCAGCAAAGGGTAAGTTTTGGGACGCGGCAACACCCCCGTGGAGACAGGAGCTTGCGCGTCTCGAAAGTTAGGCTCACCGCCATGCCTGTTCAAAAGGAATGTCGCCCTCTAGCCGGACACAACCTATGGCAAACAAGCGCAGCCATCCAAAAGCGTATTTCGACGCCGCCAAAGGCTATCAGTCGGCGGCCGACAGGTTGCTCCTTAGCATTGAAAGTGGGGAGGGATTATTGATACGAGACCCCACCTACTTTTTATACGCCCATGCGGTAGAACTTGCGCTTAAGAGCTGCCTACTGTCATCGGGCATCAACCCGAAACGCACTCACGTCATCTCTAGACTTTACGGCGAATGCCGCGAGCGGAAGCTCATCGGCACGACTGATTATAATCACGATATCCACAATCTCATCTACTTTTTGGGGTCGGCAAACGAGTGTCACGAGTATCGCTACCCCGACACACCTGAAGTCCCACGTGCCATTCCGGATTTGCCATGGGCCAGAGAGATCGTCGGGCGACTTATGGAAGAAGTGGAGCCGAATGTTGTGGCATGGGTAGCGGCACATCCCACGTCACCAGCACCGTCAACGAAAAAAATTGCTTTCGGTAAGCCGACTTTCACCAAGCAACCCGTCCCGACCAAAACAGCCTCATGATCAACTGAGCTGTCAGGTTCATGGCCTTTGGATAGCGGCGCGCGTTGGCGTCTCCTGCCCGCCCAGATTAGCACGTGATAATCCGGTTTATCGGGCGCTGGAAATCTGATACAGTTTAGCGACAACCATCCCGCCCTGCACTTCGGAGGTCGACATGACGCATGACCACCTTATTTGGCTGGCCTTCGGCATTTGCCTGGCCGTGGTGGCCCTGTTCGAGCTCTCGAACGCCATCGCAGAGCTTGAATGCGAGCGAGCAGGGAGATGAACGATTGGGGCAGCTACGTGGAACTTTGTTTGCGCTGCTGGGAGTAATCGGCGCCACTGCTGTGGTCGGCTATACGAAGATTGTAGTCGCCCAACAGACCCCCTCCCCTCAACAGCACGAAGAAGCTAAGAAGGTAACTGCTCATCCCCGGTCAGGCGCCATGTCGCGGGATAATCCGCGCGTGCACCGACCGGCCTGAAAAAAGTGCTTGACGCGGTCACGGCCGAGTCGATTCTAACCATGGGGTGCCCGAGCTTCCCAACCTCGACCACCTGAGCCACGCCCAGAAAGATGACCTGATCCGGGCGTTGTGGCAGCGCCTTGGTGGGGCCGAGCGGCGCATTGCCGAGCTTGAGGCGCGGCTCGCCGAACCCGGCAAAACCCCTGACAATTCCAGCCTTCCGCCGTCGAAGGGTCAGAAGCCGGACCAGCCGGACAAGGCCAAGCGCATCGGACCGCGCCAAGGCAGTCTGGGCCGCAAAGGCGGTGGCCGCCCGCTGGTTTGCCATCCCGATCAAACGGTGACCGCGAAAGCCCCCGCCTGCGCGCATTGTCACGCTGCGCTGACGGACGCCGATCAGGTGCTGCACGGCCGTTACGACAAGATCGACTTGCCGGTGGTGCGTCCCGTGGTGACCCGGGTGGAGCGCTATGCGGGACAGTGCCCGTGCTGCGGGGGCGTCACCCTGGCGCCGGTGCCGGTGGGCCTGGAGGACACCTCGCCGTTCAGCGCCAACATCGTGGCGCTGGCGATCTATCTGCGCTTCACCCATGCGATCAGCTACCGCCGCCTGACGCAGGTGTTCCTGCACCTGTATGCGCTGCATATCAGCGAGGGTGCGCTGGATGCGATGTTGCAGCGGGCCAAGCCGTGTTTCGACAATGAGGTCGCGGCCATTCTTGCCAGGCTGCGCCGGTCGCGGATCGTCTGCTCCGATGAGACCTCTGTGCGCATCGACGGGCGAACCCATTGGGATTGGGTCTTTCAGAACGATCAAGTCGTGATCCACGTGGTGCGCAACAGCCGGGCCGCCTCGGTGGTCGCCGAGGTGATGGCGGGCCATCGGCCGGTGATTTGGGTGTCCGACCTCTACGGTGCGCAGCAGGGCCATGCCGATCTCTGGCAAGTTTGTTTGGCGCATCAGTTACGCGATTGCCAATACGCCATCGACGCGGGGGACGCGGTTTTCGCCCCGCGCATGAAGAAGCTGCTGCTGCGGGCCGTCGTGCTGGCGCGGCGGCGCCAAAGCCTGGCCCAGAGGACGCGGCTCACCTATCGGCGGAGACTGGATCACGAGTTGAACGTGATCATGGGGCTGGCGCCCGACAACCCGCACGGCAAACGGCTGCGAAAACGTTACGGCAAGGTGCGAAACAGTTTGTTCACGTTCCTCGTGCATCCCGATGTGCCGCCGGACAATAACGGCAGCGAGCGGGAGGTCCGGCCGACAGCCACCTACCGCAAGGTCACCGGCGGGTTCCGCTCAAAGTGGGGCGCCGATCTGTTCGCCGCCGTTCGATCCGTTGTCGGCACGGCGGCACGGCGCGGACTCGATGCGTATCAGGCAATTCGCGCTGTCCTGGACGGGGAGTCTGTCGTTCAGCCGGGTTGAGCAGTTACGCACGAAGAAGCTAAGAAGAAAGACAATAGCGACGCCACAAAACCGAAAAACGTGGTCAAGGGAACCCTTTCCGCGTCTGAGGCATCGATATCCTTGGTTATAAATAAGCTACTCGTTGCGGGTTTCCAGCCCCGGCCAGCCCGGTGGAACGTGAACGGTCCGTCGAAGATGCGGAGTCGACACGTCGATGCGGCGATTCAGTAACATTATGATCTGAAATGCATCATTTC
>JBEKLE010000486.1:0-5026 GCA_050010355.1 Rhodopila sp.
GTAAGAGAGGATCGCTAAAGTGAATTTTTTCGTCGGAAACCGGGGGCAGGCCCAACCATTAGGCCCTCCACAAAATAAATCCTCTGATCGGTATTACCAGACACGCGCAGGAGCCGCAGATGGACAAAAAGCTACTAGATGCATTGGAAGCGCCAATGCCCGTGGCTAACATTCCGCCGAATCCGACGACTGCGGATATCGACAAAGCCCTGGACGAGATGAACCGGCAGGCGCACGCCGCTTTCTTCCAAGCGGTGCCTTGCATCGATCGGGACCGTATCGTTCGACAAAACAGATGGCCCACCCATGCCAGCAGTCCTGGTTACGCGACAGTTGCTGATTGGAAAACGCGCCAGCGCATTTTCTCTGTGGACAACAACGGCCAGGAGCGGTTTCCGGCGTTCCAGTTCAAACCGGATGGAGAGCCGCACCCGAATGTTGGCCCAATTCTGGCCATACTATTGAAACACCGGACCGAATGGCAGGTGGCCCTGTGGTTCACGGCGCCAAACAGCTGGCTGGATGGCGATATCCCCGCCAACCGCCTGGACGACACTAAAGAGGTTATTGCCGCGGCGAGACACGAAGTCGCACCGTCCGAGGGATAACGGTGCCTGCGCCCCCAATCGACCCGCCGGAGGTCCGAGTTCCCGATCCTCCTAACCCGTTTCCGAGCGGGGATATCAACTCTCACATTCTAAAAGCGGGCACGCCCCTCCATCGGATTTACCGCAAAGACCTCGAGTGGAAGGACTTCAATCCTTGTTTGGGAGATCCGACCCGATTTGCCCCTCTCAGGAAGTCAGATGGAAAGTGCATACCGACGGCTTACGCTGCCACAGAGTTCGAGGCAGCGGCCCACGAAACGATTTTCCATGAGGTCGATCCGAGTATCAGTGCTCAATATGTGGTCGCAATAGACAAGATCAACGATCGGAAATATTCCGAAATATATCCGAAGAGAGACCTGCGTCTTGCGGGCCTGTTCCAGGCTGACCTTCTCCGTTTAGGTTTGCAACGCCTAAACCTTATTGACACGATGGCGACGTGTTATAGGCGAACTGCTCTTTGGGCGATCGCAACACACGAAGCAGAGCCCAACATTGATGGGATGATCTGGACCTCGCGACGTTGCGACCCGCAGCTAGCCCTCGTCCTGTTCGGTGATAGAGTGAAATCCACTGATCTGGCAGAGATATCTTCGGCCCCGCTCAATAAGGTCGATTCCCCGAGCTTATTCGGACAAATAGTGCAATTCGCACAGCGATCGAATATTCGCATTACCACTTGAAGGTGTCGACCCGCTGCTCCAGGGACGTTGTGCAGCATACGACGCCGCGCTGGGTTTGGGCATTGCCAGCCAATCGGAAGAACCCTGTGCAGCCACCCAGCAGCGACGGCGCGTTACGCATCCAGATGACCCTGGGAGATGCATTCCGTGTCCTGGAATTCGAGCAAAGCACCCACACGTCAGCCGAGGCAGCCGCGGCGATCGGCTGCGACGTGGCGCAGATCGCCAAATCGATGCTGTTCAAGGCGGCCGACGGGACGCCGGTGCTGGTGGTCGCGTCGCGGACGAATCGGGTGGATGACAGGAAAATCGCGGCTCTGCTCGGACAGAAGGTCAGCCGGGCAGATGCGGCGTTCGTGTTGGAGCGAACCGGGTTCGCGGTCGGAGGCGTGCCGCCGGTCGGCCACGCGACGACACCCGTCACGTTCCTCGATCGGGATTTGCAGCGGTATTCGACGATCTGGGCAGCGGCGGGATCGCCCAGTGCGGTGTTTGCCCTGACGCCGGCCGATCTGGCGCGCCTGACGGGTGCCGGTTTCGTCGACGTCGCCAAAGGCGCCAAGGCGGAATGATCTGGTGCGAGAGGGGGGATTCGAACCCCCATGCCCGAAGGGCGGTCGATTTTGAGTCGACTGCGTCTACCGTTCCGCCACTCTCGCGCCGGGCCACATAATACAGCATCGCACCGTCGGGACAACGCGCTGTTTGCGGCGGCGGCCAAACATCACCCGCGAGCAGACGCGGTGTTCCACCCGCTGTATGTAGTTGACCCGCCGACCCGTGGACACTAGACAAACGCCCTCCCGGCAATCGATGCCGCGGGGTCTGTTCGGGCGTAGCTCAGCGGTAGAGCAATCGGCTGTTAACCGATTGGTCGTAGGTTCGAATCCTACCGCCCGAGCCATTTTTTGTCACGTGCGAAGGGGGCGGCGCCAGTGTTCAGTCGCACCGGATTGGTCGCGCCGAAGTCAGTCGCTCGACTCCAAATCCGCGAGGCAAATTTCTGGGGCGTCGTCATACTGCGGCGCTTCCAAGGATCGTCGATGATCGCCGTTGCCATCTTGCTTCCCTGGCTCGCCCTGCTGCTGAATAAGCACGTCTTTCAGGCGGCGTTTTGCCTGGGCCTCCAGTTCACCCTCGTGGGCTGGATTCCCGCCGCCATCTGGGCCGTCCTCGTGATCAAAAAGGACCGGCGTGACCGCCAGTATCGCGAAATGCTTCGCGTGCTGCGCGGCCGGTGAGATAATCTGACGTTCGGCCCGAAGAACATCAGCCGCCGAAAAAGGAGACCGCAATGCGCGTTCGGCAGATCGGCTGGCTGCTTCTCCCCCTGGTTCTGGCTGGCTGTGGCGGCGACAAACCGCCGGCCACTCTCTCGGTCACCTGCGGTGGGACCGTCGCCCTGGTCGGCGCCCGTTCGATCGATGTGCTGGGCGACCAGGTGAACGGACGCACGATCATGACCTTCCCGGATCCCGTCAATCCTGGAAAGACCGGCACGTGGTCTGTCGCCCATGGCGACCGGTGCTCGGTCACGCCGGTGATCGGCTCCGGTGGATGATGCGGTTGACGCAGACACGCCCGCGCGCGACAGCAGCGGAATGACCGTGCCTGGTCGGCCTCCGGCGTCGCGGAATGCCGATGCCTAGCCCACTGCCAGGCTTCGACGCAGGCGACGCCGTCGACAGCGTGGCTCACGTTGTCCAGGTGGCGCTGACCCCGGTGTTCCTGTTGTCGGGCATCGGTGCACTGCTCAACGTCTTCAACACGCGGTTGAGCCGGGTGTCCGATCATCGGGAACACGTCGCGGAACTGCTGCGGAGCGAACTCGGCGACGATGAACGGGCCCGACTCCGCTCCCACGCGGTTCGCCTGGCGCGTCGCACGATCGCACTTGACGCCTCGATCCTTCTCTGCGCCGGCGGCGGTGCCTCAACCTGTGGCGCCGCGTTCGTCCTCTTCCTGGGCAGCATGCGAGACACGGCCATCGCATCATCTCTGTTCGTGCTGCTCGGGTTGGCACTTGGCTGCACCGCGTGCGCATTGGTCGCCTTTGTCGTCGACAGCCTTCTGGCCTGGCACGGCCTGCACAGGGAAGGCCCGCTCCCGTCCCGCAAGAGCAGCTAATACCTCAGGTTTTGGCAGGTTGGCATGGCAGGTCGCGCGAGCGGACGACACCTGTGACGGCATTGTCACGTCCGAAGCCTTGCACAACCGCACCCGTCGCGCCTTATAAGCCTCGTTCAGACTTACAATTTGATCATGCACGGCGCTCGCGACGGGCGAGGCGGCAATCCCGGTTCGTTGCCCATCTGGGCGGCACGGCGCGCACGAGCCCGATCAAGGGAAGCGAAGGATCTTATTCGGGAACAACGCGGCGGCCTCGGCGTCTAATATCGAGCTTATGATCTGCTCGGTCCATGTCCATGAACGTGAACACGAGATGTTCTACGTCTTGGAAGGAACGGTCGATGTGTATGTCGGAAACGAATGCTTCCGAGCCGCTGCCGGCGAGTGCGTATTTATGCCAAAGCGCCAGGCGCACGCCTTCAAAATTCAGTCCTCAGAGATTCACATGCTGGCGCTCATGACACCAGGTGGCTTTATGAACGCAACCGCCTCTATGGCAATCCCAGCGCAGAGCTTGGATATCCCGCCAGATGATGGTGTTACTTATGCAACGGTAGACCTCGCTGAAACCATAAAAGTGTTCGAAAAATATGGCGTTCGCTTTCTTGCACCTGACGAGATTGCGCTCCAGCTTCCTGCTTTTCCTTTGCGTCCAATCCATTAGCTTTTGATCGACCGCTCCTCACCGAGAGCATGCTCGCAACCGCACACCACAAAGAACCCTGATCGAGAAGAAATGCCCCCGCTCGATGCTGCGAACAGGCAAAGGCAAGTTTGCGAACGATGGCGCTACGCTGCAGAGCATCTCTCAAAGAAAAATTCGTCGCCGGCGGGAATAACAGGACGGTTCCCGTGTCAACACTCGGCCGACAATCATCCAGTCGTCAAATTGAAAGAATAACGTTCATGTCGTTGAATAGCCAGCCTGTCGGCGAGCCCACACTGCGCGTGGTCCAAGCCGGTCCGAGTTTCCGAGGCAAGCAAGGTCACATCTACGCGCCGGCCCTGTCTGCTGCATCTGTGGGTGCGAAAGCCATTCACATGCAGATGCTCACCATCCCTCCAGGCGAGATCGGGCGGGCACACAAGCATGAGGGCCATGAGACCGCGATCTACATCCTCAGCGGCGAATCCGGTGTATGGTATGGAGAAAATCTCGAATATCACGAGACGGCGCGCGCCGGTGAGTACGTCTACATTTCCGCCGGGATGCCGCACATGCCCTATAATCTGAACGACAAAACGGATTGTGTGGCCATCATCGCTCGCACGGATCCAAACGAGCAGGAAAGCGTCGTCCTGCTCCCGGACCTTGAGACCAGGCACGCGAAGGCTCGGCCTAACACCGCTGCACCGCTGCATGCGCCCCTGCGGAACGAGCCGGGATAAAGGCGACCGCGCTCCGGATTGCGCCCCCCCTTCCTCCAGGCTTACACTTACCAGCCAGTAGGAGGAACAATCCATGGATCTTCGGTTCACCCCGGAAGAACTCGCTTTCCGCGAGGAAGTCCGAACATTCATTCGCGAAAACCTGCCCGCGGACACCCGCGACCGCATGAAGCTCGGGCATCCGCCGCGCAAGGAAGACACCGTGCGCTGGCAGCG
>JBEKLE010000487.1:0-4984 GCA_050010355.1 Rhodopila sp.
CCTCGCCGGTCTACGGATCACGCCGCATGGTTGCGGTCGTGCGGCGCGAGGGCTGGGTGGTGAACCGCAAACGGGTGCGGCGGCTGATGGGGGTGATGGGGCTGGAGGCGATCTACCACAAGCCGAACACCAGTCAGGGCCATCCGGATCACAAGGTGTATCCCTACCTGTTACGGGGTCTGATCATCGACCGGCCAAACCAGGTGTGGTGCGCGGACATCACCGACATTCCGATGGCGAAGGGATTTGTCTACCTGGTGGCGGTGATGGACTGGTTCAGCCGGCGGGTTTTGTCGTGGCGCCTGTCGATCACCATGGAGGCGGACTTCTGCGTCGAGGCGGTTCAGGAAGCGATGGCCAAGCATGGCCGGCCCGAAATTTTCAACACCGATCAAGGTGTACAGTTCACCAGCGCGGCATTTGTCGAGCAACTCGAGACCGCCGGCGTCCGGGTCAGTATGGACGGCAAAGGTCGTTTCCTGGACAACATCTTCATCGAGCGGCTGTGGCGCAGCCTGAAATATGAAGACGTGTTCATCAAGGCCTATGGCTCGGTGATCGAGGCGCGCCGGGGCATCGGCGGCTGGATTTCCTTCTACAACGACGTACGCCCGCATCAGGCGCTGGGTTATCAGACGCCGCGCGCGGTTTTCGCGGGCGAAGCCTGTGAGCATGTGGATAACCCCTCCGCATCGCTACGCGACGCTCCGGCGTTACCCACATGCTCACAGGCACAACATCAAGAAAGGGAAGTATTAATGTATTGACTAAAGTAGAATAGAGTCTATACTGATCCTCAGGCATCCCCTCGGATCGGGAGGGGCACTGGAAACGCGGCGGGACTCTCTCTTAAGTTGTCCCGATTCCTGTCCAACCGATGGGGTCCACCTCATAGCGCCCGCCTGTTAGCGAGTGTTGCGTCGTGAAGCTGGCGACCACCGCGAAGCGTACACAGCATGCTTGTCGGGTGTGAGGTTGGGCCGCGAAAATCAAGATGTCACAGGGGCCGAGGCCCTCGTATCCGTCGAAGGCAAGATGTGCGGGGCCGCCATGGCAAGGACCCGTCGCCCTGCCGGAGTCAAAGGTCTGGGAGACCTCGCCACGCCCACGACCGCTGGGGCGGAGGTGAGGAGTCGGACGGCTGCGTAGTACCTGTGAAGCCTCGAATAAAGTGAACCACAAATTGGTGGCGGAGATGGTGGAGGGAAGGCGGCCGGCCGGAGAGAAGGCAAGCAGCAACGCACCCCCCGGACGCGGTGCCTGCTTGTCATTATGCGGTCGAGTGCCCGCCCCAAACTAGCGCGTGATATCCGGTTTACCGGGTACCGATGAAAGCGGTAAATTTCCTCAATTGGGGTCACGACAAGAGTAGTGCGTAGGTGTCCGGAATCCGTGAACAGAAAGTGACCATCGTCTTCTCGTCCTCAGGCGGCACCACGTAATTTCTCCTGAGCGGCGCGCAGCGGGCGGAAAGTGCCTTTTTGCTGGGCCTCGCCCCTCCAGTCGTAGATACCGGTGAGGTTGATGTGCTCCCAGATCTGCGGTGAGACGTGTCGAATTATGTGATCCGGCAGATCGTGTCCTTCGGCTCGCAGGGTCTCGACGACACGGGACAGGTAAACGGTGTTCCACAAGATGATGGCGCTGACCACCAGGTTGAGGCCGGACGCGCGGAAAGCCTGGCTCTCGAAGGAGCCGTCGCGGATTTCGCCGCGCTCATGAAAGAAGACTGCCCGGGTCAGCTTGTTGCCGGCCTCGCCCTTGTTCAGCCCGGCCCGGCAGCGGCCACGCAGCTGTGGGCTGGAATACCACTCGATCATGAACAGGGTCCGCTCGATCCGGCCAATCTCACGCAGCGCGCGCGACAGCGTGTTTGTTTTCGGCGAGGCTGCGAGCTTCTTCAGCAAGGTTGAAGGCACCACGAGCCGGTCCACGATCGAGACGCCGGCGCGCAACGCTTCATCCCAGCCCTCGCGGATTACGGCGGCATCGATACGGTCGCCGAGGTGATGCTTGATGGCCGGGTAGGTATCCGCGCCTTCGAAGCTGTGCAGGCGCCAATCCTTGAGATCGCGCAGCCGCGGGGCGACGCGCTTTCCGCACATGGTAAACAGGCTGAAGATATGGTCGCTGGCGCCGCCGGTGTCGACGTAATGCTCGTCAATGTCGATTCGGCTCTCATGTCCGTACAGCCCGTCGAGTACATAGACGGCTTCATCCTCGGCGGCGCCCATCGGCAGGATGTGGAAGTGGCCAAACTGATCGGAGATCCAGGTGTAGAACTTGTTGCCGGGATCGCCGCTATAATGGGCGTTGATCTCGCTGCGCTTGGCGCCCCGGCCGGCGGCGCGAAAGAACTGGCCGTCGGAGGAAGACGTCGAGCCGTTGCCCCAGAGCTTGGCGAAAGGATGCGCCAGATGGGCGTTGATGATCGCGGCTAAGGCCGATTTGTAGGTCTCGGGCCGGATGTGGAACAGCCGGGCCCAGGTGATCTGTCGCTCGCTGAGTCCGGTCGAGGCGTCGGCCATGCGCTTGGCGCCGAGATTGGTCCCGTCGCCGAGGATCGCAGCAAGTAGCGCCGGGGTGTGCCGGACGTCGTCGCCGGTGCGCAGATGGGTAAAGCAGCGGGCAAAGCCGGTCCAGATGTTAGCCTCAGCCAGGAGATCGGTGATATCGATCTGCGGCATTCGGTCGAGGATCAACCATTTCGCCGCCTCGACCTTCGCCTTCGGCACTTTGGTGCGCTCTTTCGAGAGGGTCAGGACGCCATTGACCAAACGGACGCCGACAAGCTTGCCGGTCCGGGCCTGGTAATTCAGTTTCTTCAGCTTGAAGTCCAGCTCCCGCTGCTTTTCGGCAATCCAGGCATCAGCGTCGTGCGGGACGCCAAGCCGCAGATCACCCGCCGCCTTGCGCGCTGCGAAATCTGGGATCGGCACGAGCTGGGTCTCCAGAGGGCAGAAGGCCCGGCCGCCCTCGACCCAGACGTCGCCCGACCGCAGGCGCTCGCGCAGCACGGCGAGGGTGGCGATCTCCCAGAGGCGCCGGTCCCGCTTGCCATCGGCGGCGATGAGCTTGCGAACTTTCTTGGTGAGATGACCGAGAGGCACCTTGGCCGGCAGTCCGCGGCGGTCGTCCCGATTGAGCTGCCGCAAGAGCTCGATCGCCGCCAGCAGTTGGTCAGGCGCCCAGGCGGATCGGAAGGTGAAGGCCTCGAGCAGCTTGGGCACATAGCGGCGGACCCAGGAATAACGCTCGGCGGCGCCGAGTAACGGATCGGCCTCGGCGGTCGTGGCCAAGATTTCGACGTCCGCCCGGGCCTGGACCAGGCGATCCCAGCCAATTTCGCGGTCAAGCATCTTGAAGGTGTCTTCACCGGTCTCGTTGGTTTCGGCAAGCACGCGCAGCGTGTCGCCGAACATTCGCAGCAGCCGGCCCGTTTCCTTGCGATCATCGAGATGCCGCCGGTCCTGCCGAGCCTTCGACTTGGTAAAGAGGCGGGCGATCAGCCGGCAGAACATGGTGAGCGTGGCATCGGTCAGCTTGCTGGTCATCTCGATCAGCTGCGCTGCGATCAGTGCACGCCGGCGGCCGTTGTTGAAGTCTTCAGCCAGCCAGCTTGGCGTCACCATGCCCTCACGCACGAGCTGGTCCCAACGGTCCGGATGGATGCGGGTGCGGCGCTGCGGGTCGAGGTCGAACGCCCGGACGAAGCTCAACCGTTCGATCAGAGCGAGCAGATTCTTCTCGCTCGGGGCCTCCGGTAAGGCTCGCAGCCAGGCGAAGCGGGTCTGCCGGATAACGGGATCGATGATGAGTAGCCCGTCGAACGTGGCCAGCTTCTCGGTCGTGACGCCGTCCAGAAGCGACGCTTCCATCCGCTTGCGCGCAACCGCTCGTCCGGCCCGGCCGATGCGATCGAGTGTGCCGGCAGCCGGCAGCAGCGAATGGCGATCCCGGAAGGCGGCGATGAGCGCTTCGGCGATCGGCTTGCCCTGGTCGGTCGCGGCGGCTGCGGTGATCGCTGCCAGAAGTGCTGCGCGACGGTCCTCGCGACCGGCCGGATGCAGCCCGAGATGACGCTGTGCTTCGATTGCGTGCTCACGCCGGGTCTGGCTTCGCCGGCCATATTCGGCCAGCATCGTGGTCTGGACGTCGATCTGCGCGGCGACGAAAGCGACCATGCGCGCGGGCAACAGTTCTTCATATTGCCAGGATCGACCGAGGTGGCGGATGAGGCAAAGCTGAATCGCCAGTCCGAGCTGATTGGAGGCCGCCGTCTTTTCCTGCACCAGGTCCAGTTCTGTCTGAGTGAGAGTATAGTGCTGGATCAATGTCTCCTCGTCCGTCGGCACCCCAAGAAGAGCGATCCACCGATCGGCTTTGAGCAACGGCCTCTGCGCCATGGTTGTCCTTTGGAAAATGTTGCATCTACTGCTGTCATCGGCACCGATGCTTGGCTATACCGTCGGTGTCCATTCGACCACGGGCCTGGACCGTTGTTAGTTTCAGAAGACGCGTTCAGTGGCCATTCCTACGGATCAACGCCTGTCCGGAATCGACCGGTTCCGGACAGACCCCAGCGCTCTGTCCGGAAATTAGCTTTACAGTATTTTGGACGAGGTCCATCTTCCGGACACCCTTTCCGGGCGGAATCGCCCATGCCTCGCACCTTTGCCTATGTCCGCGTCTCGACCATCAGCCAGACGACCGACAACCAGATCCAGGAGATCCAGGCCGCTGGCTTCAAGGTCGAACCGCGCCGGGTGGTGACCGAAACGATCTCGGGCAGCGTCGCTACGGCGCAGCGCCGGGGCTTTACCCGCCTGCTCGACCGGCTCGAACCCGGCGACGTGCTCATAGTCACAAAACTCGACCGCCTCGGCCGCAATGCCATGGATGTCAGCAGCACCGTCGCCAAACTTGCCGGCCTCGGGGTGCGGGTGCATTGCCTGGCTCTGGGCGGTGTCGATCTCACCAGTTC
>JBEKLE010000488.1:0-4981 GCA_050010355.1 Rhodopila sp.
GGCCAGGCCCACGACGAACAGGATCGCCAGCGTCTGCACACGCCAGAACGGGTCGCCCAGCCAGTCCCATTCCTGGCCCTTGCTGAGGGTTACCTCCCAACAGACGATGGTGATGACCAGCAGCGACAGGCCGACGCCGTCAAAGCTGAACGGTTTTTTGCGCAACTCCATGCGCTGTGCCGTGAGGTAATCGGGATCGCGGAGTGTGATGGCACACGCACCCAAAGCCAGGAGGCCGACGGGAACGTTGATCAGGAACACCCACCGCCAGGAGTAACTGTCGGTTATCCAGCCGCCCAGCGTCGGACCGACGACGGGCGCGATCAGCGCGGCCAGGCCGAACAGCGTCATCGCCATACCTTGCCGCTCGGGCGGAAAGGCGTCGAGCAGCACGCCCTGGCTCGACGGCTGAAGACCACCGCCGGCAAGACCCTGGACCACGCGGAACAGGATCAGTTGGCCAAGACTCGTGGCGATGCCGCACAGCCCCGAGGCGAGGGTGAATACGGCGATGGAAAGCAGGAAATAGTTGCGGCGCCCAAGATGCGCGATCAGCCAGCCGGTGATGGGCAGGATGATCGCATTGGCGGCCAGGTAGCTGGTGATGACCCATTCGCCGTCATCGACCGTGGCCGACAGCCCGCCGGCGATATAGCGCAGCGCCACGACCGCGATGGTGGTGTCCAGTACCTCCATGAAGGTGGGCACCACCACAACACCGGCGACGACCCAGGGGTTTACCGCCGCGCGGGATGGGGAAGTCAGGGGTGCCGACGACAGTGTCGCGCCGCTCATTGCCTGGTGCCCAACGTGCTGGCGGTCGGACCGGGGTTCGGAGACGACCGCACATCGGTCTGGGGCACATCGGTCTGGGGCACATAGGTCTGGAGAAACTTCCCGGCATCGGGTCCGGTCGCCGGCTTGTTGATATAGACATCGGGAACGACCGAGGTGCCGATGAACAGAGGTGCCTGATCGGGGTTGTAATCGACGAGATCGATCCGGACCGGCAACCGCTGGACCACCTTGATGAAATTGCCCGTGGCGTTCTCGGGCGGCAGCAATGCCAGGGTCGACCCGGTCCCCTCGGTAAAGCCGGAGATCCGGCCGTTGAAGATGTGCTTGCCGCCGTACATGTCGACCTCCAGATCGACCGGCTGCCCGATGCGCAGGTCGCGCAACTGGGTTTCCTTGAAGTTGGCGTCAACCCAGATTTCGGTGAGCGAGCGAACCGCCATCAGGTTCTGGCCGACCTGAACATAGTCGCCCGGATTGACGTTGCGCCGCGTGACGACGCCGTCGATGTCCGCGATGATGTCGGTGTAACGAAGATCCAGTTCGGCTTGCGCGAGATCGCGTTCCGCGGCCTCGAGTTTCGCCTCGGACTGCTTGACGGCCGGGGCATTGGCTTCGAAGTGCGCGAACGTGGCGTTGATGTCGCCCAATTTTTCGAACTGGTCGAGCATCGCTTTCGGACCCTGGTCGAACGAGAGCGCGACGCCGAGCTGAGCGGCACTTTGAATGAGCTCCGCCTGCGCCTCGAGGACGGTCGAAAAGGTCTCGTCGAGATCGGCCGGCACATCACCGAGTTCGCCGTTGTCAGGTTGCGCCGGCAGCCCCAGCGAGACGCGGATCTGGTAGACTTCGGCCAGGGTCTGAGCGAGTTGCGCGCCAGCCGTCGTCAGCTCCGCTTGCCGCTGGTCGTACACCGCACGCGGCACATCGTCTTTGCTGACGAGTTCCCGTGCCCGATCGAATTGAAGCTGCGCCAGCACCAGTGCGGCCTTGCTCTTGTCGATATCGGCAACCCGCGCGTGCAGCAGAGCGACCTGGCTGTCGACATCCTGCACCGCGTGTATCAGGTTAAAGTGCCGGCTCCTTGCCTGCGCTTCGATCGCGCGCACCGCCGCGGTGGCAGCTTGCAGGTCTGCTTTCGCGGTGTCGACCGCTGCCTGCTTCTCGGAGACCGCAATCCGGTATGGCTCCTTGTCCAACCCGGCGAGGCGATCTCCCTTGCGCACACGGTTGTTGTCATCCACCAGAACGCGGGAAATCTGTCCCGCCACGCGGGGCGCAACAAACGTCACGTGCCCATTTACGTATGCGTCGTCCGTGGAGACGGTGCTGAGCATCTCCTCGACCCACGGGATGCCGAACACGAGGAGAACTGCCAGGACGGCAACACCGAGCACACCGGCCAGAAGCTTCCGCGTTGCCGTCCCGGCCCGCTGCGCCACGGGGCCGGACGTCGGCGGTGCCTGCGCGGGTTTCCCGTCGCGGGCAGCCGCAGCATCTTCATTCGCTCTCGGTTCCGCACCGATCGAATCTGGCTCGTTGCTCTGCTCGGTCATGTCGGGCACCCGTTTCCTGTGGTGGTACGAGAGGTTCGGCCGATGTCCCTACAGATCGAGCTCGACCACGGTTATTGGCGTTGCGCAGCAGATCAGCGCATTTCCTTCGGCTGGCGCGTCCAGCGGCTCTGGCGCATAGGCGAGTTCGCCTTCGATCAAGCCACTTTCGCAATTGTGGCATATGCCCGAACGACAGGCCCAGCGCACGGGAACGGCACAGGCTTCGGCCAGCTCGAGCAGGCTGCCGAAGCGAGTGTCCCATGGCACGGCGAGGCCGCTTCGCAAGAATGTCACCATGGGCCCGCCGCCCGCAGGACCGTCAGGACGATGCGGCAAGGCTGCCGCGACACTGGAGATTCCGGGCGTGAGAGCGGACGCAGGCCCAAACACCTCCGCATGGATCCTGGACCGGGCAATGCCCCATGCCGCCAAGCCTTTCTGGAGATCCTCGAGAAAGCGGGGCGGCCCACACAGGTAGAAGTCGCTATCCCGGGGAACCCCGATATCCTGAAGCAACTGCGGCGAGAGGTGGCCTGGCCGATCAAAGTCCCGGCCGAGTATGTCGCCAACGGCGGGCTGACTGTAGACCACGCAGCGTTGGGACGCCCGGACTGCCGCGAGCAGATCGTCCGCCTCCTTGGCAAACGAATGGTGCGCCCGGTCGCGGGCTGAATGCAGCCACCAAACCTGCCGAGGCGTCGCGGCGTCCATAGCGGCCGCAGCATGCAGCATCGCCAGCATCGGCGTGACGCCGACACCGGCGCTGATGAGCACGACGGGCGTCGGGCCATCTGAAAGCGTAAATGAACCCCGAGGAGCGCTAACCTCCACGTGACTGCCAGCCCGGACGCTTTGGTGGAGAAAGCCGCTTGCAAGGCCGTGCTCGTTCTTGACGCCAATGCGATAGTTTGGGCTCCCGGGTGGCCCGCACAGCGAATAGTTCCGCGTGACAGCGGGAGCATCCGGGTTCGGCTGCACGCGGACCACGATATATTGTCCCGGTAAGGCCGGTGGCAGCGGCAAGCCGTCTTCGCCCGCCTTTGCCGCAGAGGCGAACTCGAACGATCGGACGTCCGCACTCTCCTCGCGCGAAGCCACGATCACCAGCGTGCGGAAGCCACGCCATGCGAGGGGCGCCGACGCGCCAGGCCCCAGGCCGGCGTTGCCCGTCGTCCCGCCCGCTTCGGCAGCGGCGGCCAGCCTCCGCATTGAGGCTTGCCACCCTGGGCTGAGCGCCGGAATGCGGGCTGCGCGGCGCAAGCCGTCCAGCGGATGCTCAGCCGAGTAAAGCAGAGCATCGATCTCGGCGACCGTCACGCGTTCGGGACCGTCAGAGATCTTCTCGATGCGATCGCCGGCGCCAAGCTCGCCTTCCTGTATGACGCGGAGATAAAAGCCGGGCCGGTGGTGCGCCACCAGCAGCGCCGGCATCTCCGGCCGTTCCAGCCTGATGCCGAGCCGGTAGCAGGTGTCGCGTGGCTGGGTGACCTCGACGACGACACTGCCAATCCTGAATCGGTCGCCGATGCAGACCTCGGCATCGGCGAGGCCGTCCACTGTGAGGTTCTCGCCGAAAATCCCGGGCACGAGATCCGACCGCCCAAGGTAGTTCGCCCAGTAGCGGTACGATTCGAGCTGGTAGACCATCATCGCACGCTGCTCGCCGCCATGGCCGGCAAGGTCGCCTTGGCCGTCGCCAGCGAGATTCAGTGTGCCGGCGAAAACCCGCCCCGTCACAGGCTTCTTCCAGATCCCCGTCCGGACCGTCCTGCCTTGCCAGGCAACGTCCTGAGGAAGTCCGACGTTAACCGAAACGACCACGCCCATCATGGAACCTCCGGAGGCGCAATTGAGTTCAGCTCAACCCGCTCGGGAAATCAAGCCGGGCACGACGGTCCCCGCTACCGCCTTGAACCGGACGGCATACCGGGTCGCATCGCGCCAGGCATCCGCAAGCCTTGCTATGAAATTGCGCGCACCGCCTCCACAATATGTCTTGCCGAAATGCCGAAGGCGTCAACGAGCTCATCCGGCTTGCCGGAGTGCGGCATGTCCCGCACCGCAATGAGCCGCGACTTGGCAGGGGCGACGCCGGCCTGCGCGAGGGCGGACAGGACCGCCTCGCCTATTCCCCCTTCCTCCCAGTGATCCTCCACGGTAACGAGCCGACCGTCTGTGGCCGCAATCTCCTGGGCGAGCTGCTTTCCGTCGATGGGCTTGACGCAATAAAGGTCGATCACCCGCACGGCTGTGCCTTCTGCCTTCAAATGATCAGCGGCCCCTAGCGCCTCGTGTAAGGTGACCCCCGCGCCGATCACCGTTACTTTGTCGTGCGGGCTCTGTCGGAGCACCTTGAATCCAGGGATCGGAAACTTCTCGTCGTTCGAGTAGAGGATCGGAAATTTCGGCCTGGACGTGCGCAGATAGTTGATGCCTGCACGCCCCGCCATGGTTTCCGTAAGCCTCTCCGCGGAGATGGCATCGCCCGGGTAGAGAACGGTCGAAGAATGAACGGCGCGAAATATCGCGATGTCCTCCAGCGCCATCTGAGATGGACCGTCCTCGCCGATCGAAACGCCGCAATGCGATCCGCACAGGTTGATGTTGCTCCGGCTGATGGCTGCCATCCG
>JBEKLE010000489.1:0-4977 GCA_050010355.1 Rhodopila sp.
GATGTCACCAGCTTCCTTGACCATGGCGATCGCCCACATTTCGCGATGCCGCTTCTCCGCGGTTGGCGGGGACGGCGGCGGGGCGGGACTATTTTCCTCCGACTCCCGCAGGCGGGCCCGGGATTCCGCGGCCAGTACCTGCTCGGCCGCCGCGCTGAGAAACGCGTCCGGATCGGGGGCAGTGCAGGCTTCGGCGAACAGACTCTCCGGGTCCTCCGCCATGCCGGCCTGGTGCGGCACCGGATCGGTGGCGCGGCTTTGGCGCAGCGCGCGGCGGTTCTGTTCGGCGGAGCGGTCGCAGGCGACTGCGTTGCCGCGCAGACGCAGCGTCATCGCAATGGAGAGGTCGTCCGCCATTGAGAGGCTGAGCGAGCCAAGGGCGGCGAGGCCGAAGGCGATGATCTGTGCCACGGCGATGAGGTCGGCGTGGCTGCTGGCGCGGTAGGCGTTGACGGTCTCGAGGGCGGCCATGCGGGCGAGGCGGACGTCGCCGGCGGTGACGCCGAGGAACATAGGTGCCAGGAGGGTCACGATGAGGTGCATCAGCAGGCCTGCCGGGTGGCGGGGAGTCTGCACTGGGTGGACGTCGGGGGTGGTGTCGGTCATGGCGTCCGGCCTGGATGTGATGGGTGGGCACTCTACCTGAGTTTGAGGGGGATTGTCAAGAAATATTTCCTAATAATATCGGAGATGTCATCGTCAGGCCGGAGAGGCGGCTCCATCTGCGTCCGCTGTGCTATGGCGTCGACAGACTCTGTATCCGCACTCAGACCGGGCTTGAAAAGGGGGATTGGACTCCATATACCATCTGTATGGATGGTGAGGGGATGGCATGGGCAAAATCTATGAGTTGCGTCCGAAGCCTGCGGATAGCGAGAAGATCACGATCAACCTTGGGTTCGTGGACCTTGGTCATGTCGATCTGATGGTGCGGGACGGATTTTACGCAAACCGGACCGATTTCATACGCACCGCCATTCGCAACCAGCTCGACCGGCACGCCGAGGTGGTACGTCAGTCGGTGGCCCGGAAGACGTTGGAACTGGGTCTCTGTCATTACAGCCGTAGTGACCTGGAGGCGGCACGCCAGCGCGGCGAGCTGCTGCACATAAATGTTCTGGGACTGGCCAGTATTGCGCCGGATGTGACGGCTGAGCTGGCGCGGGCGGTGATCGCCTCGGTCACTGTTCTGGGGGCATTGCATGCCAGCGCCGAGGTGAAGGCCGCCCTGGCTGATCGCACGCATTGAGCCATAGGCGGCATCGCACAGGGCGGCGATTTCGAAAGCAGATGCCAGCGGCATCCCAAGCGGAAAGTAATTACAATGCAACGGTTTTCCAAAGAAGACATGCTGGCGGCGACGCGACTGACCCGGGCGGGGCGGCTGACCGAAGCGACCGAGGCTCTGCAACGAATGCTGAACGGGCAGCGCGTGCCGACCATCGATAGCATTCTCGGGGCGGTCGATGCCGCCATTCCGGCACGTCCTGTCTCACGGGCGAACCGACGGCCGCCGCCCCCCAGCGATGTGCGGTTCGTGGCAAAGACGTTCAGCAATCGTGCTGGGGTCCGTCCTTACAAACTGTATATACCCAGCGGCTACCACGGAGCGCCGCGTCCGCTCATTGTGATGCTGCACGGATGCACGCAGTCGCCCGATGATTTTGCGGCCGGAACGCAGATGAACATCGCGGCCGAGTCGCATGGTTGCCTGGTCGCCTATCCGGGCCAGACCGGACAGGCGAACGCGCAGAGATGCTGGAACTGGTTCAACACTGACGACCAGAGGCGTGACACCGGGGAACCGTCGCTGATCGCCGGCATCACGCGGGAGGTCATGCGCGACTTCGCGATCGATCCCGCCCGGGTCTATGTTGCCGGGATGTCGGCGGGCGGTGCGGCGGCGGCGACCATGGCAGACACGTATCCGGACCTGTATGCGGCGGTCGGCGTGCATTCGGGCGTGGCATGCGGCGCGGCGCGGGACATGAAGTCGGCTCTTGTGGTGATGCAGCGTGGCGGGGATGGGTCGGACCGCACCGGGCGCATCGTTCCGACCATCGTTTTCCACGGCGAGCGTGACAGCACGGTCAATCCGCTGAACGGCGATGCTGTTGTTACGCAGGCAGTCAATAGTGCCTCACTGCGGACGCAGGTCGAGTTCGGGCAGGTTCCCGGCGGGCATTCCTTTAGACGAACGCTGTATTTCGATGCGCGCGGCAGGGCAGTCGTCGAGAAATGGGTGGTTCAGGGCGGCGGCCATGCCTGGTTCGGCGGAAGCCCCGCCGGGTCCTACACCGATCCGCGGGGACCGGATGCGACGCGGGAGATGATGCGGTTTTTTCTGCAGAATCCAAGGTGATTCGGTCCGATTAACGTCATGTTATGAGGTAGCTTCGCGTCCTCCCGACCCGCGTGGCCCGACGCGCGCACTTCGGCGATGGTCTCCCGCAAGCGAGGAATGCCTCGGCGACGGCGTTCTTGGACACGCTAAGACCAAAGCTGACACAGATTCAGCGGATTGACACATGGATTACACGGACCTGGGACCCCCGCGGGCAGCACCCGAGGCAAATATGCGGCCTCGCCTCGATCGGTGATCTCGGACGTTTCGGGGAGCGGCACGATACGTGGAGAACGTGGGGACTTTTGTCCCTGATCCGGTAATGATAAGGCTTGGCTCTTGCTGGATCTCACAGGTCGGCCCGTGGTAAAACGCTGACCCTACGAGTGGCTACTCGACATCAGAGGCCCAAGGAACGCCAGTTCGTCGCAATTGTGGTTGCCCCAGCGTTCTGATGGTCAACGTATAATTCATATCGCGGATTCCCGACCACGGGACAGCAATGGCAGGCTTCCCGGGAAAAGGATTGCGCTGAGCCCGCCGTCGAAGCTCCGCTCGGGCAACCAGATCAAGTGTATAGGGGGAACGAGTTGGGCCGCCCGCCTGCACACGAGCCAGTCATGGCACCGCGCAACCTTCCCGGTTTTCCGCGGGCCCGGAGGGTAAGGCCGAAGACAAGCTTTGCGGGGGGACTGCGCCCCCGATGGCGCGATGCGAACGATGATATTCTCGAATGGGATGCTCGCCACGGGCGCGTCGAACGTTACAACGCCAGGGGAACACACCTTGGCGAGTTCGACCCCGCGAACGGGAAGCAATTGAGCGCGCCCGATCCCACACGTAAGGTGAAGCCATGAACGTCCTCCTGAAGGTCCACGCGCCGCCGGACGCCGCCAAGATCGCGCACAGCGTCATCGCATACGACCGTGCGACCGAAGAGCTGGACCTGGAGCTGCCGATTCCCTTGTTCCTCGACACGTTAGCGCTGAAGATCGCCAAAGTGCCCCCCGAGGACAAATACGGTGCCCTCTCGTATCTGCTGGAAGCGAGAGCGGTTGATACCTTCCGGTTCCTGCTGGGACTGGACGTAGACATGTCGAAGCGGGAGTACTTTCTCGAATCGACCGTTGGCCACGTGACCAGCTTTGGACCAAGGAAGCTTGAGGCCGTGGAACTGCTGACCGAGGTAACACCCCGTCCTCGCTATGCCAGGACTGAGAGACCGCGCATATCCGAGCGGGAGTTGGTCGTGCCGACGTTGCGCTTGCTTGATGACGGCAACAGAGGGTGGATGGCCACGAGCGACATAACCGCGCATCTGACGGAGCTTTTCCCCCCTTCAGGACAGGACGCCGAGATTCTCGAGGGGCGAAGAGATACCTACTTCTCGCAGAAGGTCCGGAACATGATCTCGCACCGGGACCAGCCGTCGAGCTTTATCCATCGGGGGTTGGCCCATTACGAACGGCACGGCCTGCGGATTTCCGATCAGGGCCGCTCGACGGTCCGGGAGCTGCTGTCCTAGCCCTGCGGCGGACCTAGTTGGCAGCGGCCGTCAGGCCCAGCGACGGCGTCGCAGAGTCTCGATATACAGCCTTGTAGCCCGGCTTGAACCACCTCAGCTCCGTTGGCCCGCTATGGGCCTTATCCCACACGAACCACGCGTAAGCCGTGGTCCCGCTGCCGGCCATCCTGGCGCCCTTGGGATAGAAGGTGATCCGCTCACTGAAGACCCACACGCGCGCTGGCGGATGTTTGTGGAAGATTGTCCGCGTCCGATTCGCACCCTCCAAGAACGCGAGACGGAGGAGCAGGGCAAACTTGGCATCGGCTAGATTGAGGCACTGGGCCACGAAGGCTTCCGCACTGTGGAACGGCGGGTTCGTGATGATGTTGGCCGCGCGCCGGTGACTGGTAAGGAAGTCATGACCGGGCTCGCCGAAGCCGCGGTCGTATAGATCAGAACTGATGACGCGCATCCCGGTGCGGCCAAGCACTTCCGTCATAGAGCCGTCCCCGCAGGCGCATTCCCAGATGTCCCCCGCGAACCGCTCATTTTCGATGAGCGCATATGTGGCCCAGGCAGGAGTGGGGTAGAAATCCAAGCCGTCCAGGTCGGCCGACCGCTTCGTGGTCGGCTTGAACCCGCCATTGAGGTTGTAGGAGGCGTCGGTCGGCATGGTATCCCCTCAGTGGCTGGCCGGGAACGATTGGCAGTTCCTCTTTGAGCAGACGAGGCCGCGTCGGCTCAAGGCCGGGGTCGCGGCTGGCCATGGCCGGGCCCCGCGCCGCTAAAACGATGCCCTTGCGATTGGGACCACCGTTCTTCAGAGGAGGAGTGAAACATTGAGGTTTCCAGTTGGCACACCGTTGGAGCAGTTCTACGCCTCCAATCGCTCTGGGTCGCGAGCGGCTAAGGCCCGCGCCGGGCGACGAGGGCTATGTCAACGGAGTCGCAGCGGCACGCTTGGTTAACTGCCGCTGATTTGACCTAAGTCAATGCCGGCCTCTGCGTCATGCAGAATACACGGTTCGCGGGACCATTTGATGGAGAGGGTCATGACGACGGGAAGTCTGCTGTATCTGATCATGTGCCTGGTGGCGTTTGGCGCGTTCTCGGCGGTACTGGCTCA
>JBEKLE010000490.1:0-4959 GCA_050010355.1 Rhodopila sp.
AGGTCTGCGGCGTGCTGACCCATACCGTGCCGACGGCGGCCTATCGCGGGGCGGGACGGCCGGAAGCCACCTATGCGATCGAGCGGCTGATCGATGTCGCGGCCCGCGAAACCGGGATCAGCCCGTATGAACTGCGTCGCCGCAATCTGATTCCGCCCGAGGCGATGCCGTACAAGACCGCGCTGACGTTTCTGTACGACTGCGGGGAGTTCGAGGGGAACATGCAGGAGGCGGCCGCGCTCGCCGAGTTCGATACGTTCGAGGCGCGCAGGGCAGCGGCGGCGGCGCGGGGCAAGCTGCGCGGCATCGGGCTGTGCAACTGCATCGAGGTTGCCGGTGGCCCGTTTCTGCGTCCGGCCAAGGACTTTTCAACGTTGCGGCTGGCGGAGGACGGCACGCTGGTCCTGCGGTCGGGCTCGATGTCGGTGGGACAGGGGCTGGAGACCACCATGACCCAGCTTGTCGCGGACCGGTTCGGTGTCGGGATCGAGCAGGTGCGGTGGGAGGGCGGTGACACCGATCTGCTGCCGGGCGGCAAGGGAAATGGCGGGTCTGGGGCGCTGTGCATTGGCGGGTCGGCGGTAACGCTGGCGGTGGACAAGGTGATCGAGACAGCGCGCCGGATCGCCGCGGAACTACTTGAGGCGGCTGTGGTCGATGTGGAAGTGTCGAATGGCCGCTTCACCATCGCCGGCACAGACCGGTCGGTTTCGCTGGTTGACGTGGCTCGTGCCGCGCATGATCCGGCGCATATACCGCCCGGCGAGGAGGGCGGACTGGTGGAATCCGGAGAATTCACCCCGACCGCTGTCACGTTTCCCAACGGTACGCATATCTGCGAGGTGGAAATCGATGCCGAAACCGGGGTGACGGAAATCGTCGGCTACAGCGCGGTGGAGGAGCTCGGGCGTGTGCTGAACCCGATGATCGTTGCCGGGCAGATTCATGGCGGCGTGGTTCAGGGGGTTGGGCAGGCGCTGGGTGAGGTCATCACGCACGACCCGGAATCGGGGCAAATGCTGACGGCATCGTTCATGGACTATCAGATGCCGCGCGCCGACGAGTATCCCGATTTTCGGCTGGCGACGCGGGAGGTGCCGACGTCGGTCAATCCGCTCGGCGCCAAGGGTGTCGGGGAGGCGGGAACCGTGGGGGCTCTGGGGGCCGCGATGAACGCGATCAACGATGCGCTGGCCCCGCTTGGGATCCGGCATTTCGATATGCCGGCGACGCCGGGGCGGGTTTGGGCGGCGATTCGGGCGGCACGAAGTTAACAGCTGACGGCGGTCCTTGCAGATTGCTATACGGAAGGAGCTGCCCCGGCCAAGTCGTGGGTACGACGGGAGTTTAATGAATTGAGTGGTCGGCCACACTACAATCGTATCAAACCTCTCCAGCCCGATTTCGCTGATCGCGACGCAACGGCCGTGGACGCGCTGGGTACTGTATGGCGTGATAGGATTGAGGACCTAAAGGGTTCCAAGGCCCTCGAGCGTTTCAACAAGGAGCTTTATCGGCGTTGGGCCATCGAGACTGGAATCCTTGAACGCCTTTACTCAATCGACCGTGGCGTCACACAGGTGCTGGTGCAACGTGGCCTTGATGTTTCGCTCATCGAGCATGGATCGACAGACAGGCCGCCAGATGAGGTTGTTGCTATGCTTCGGGACCATCATGAAGCAGTTGAATATGTCATGGAATTCGTGGCCGGCGGGAAGGATCTATCGCTTCATTTCGTCAGGTCGATTCATCAGATTCTGACTCGACATCAGGACTTTGTTGACGCAGTCGATCAATTTGGATCATCTACCCGACTACCGCTCATCAGGGGCAACTGGAAGACTAGGCCAAACAATCCAACGCGACCCGATGGAGCAGTTCATCTTTATTGTCCGCCCGAACTCGTTCAGGAGGAGATGGAAAATCTCCTATCTTATTATTTTAAGGCCACAAATCTGGGATTTCCTGTTACAGTTTTGTCTGCCTGGTTGCATCACCGCTTTACGCAAATTCACCCCTTTCAGGATGGCAATGGAAGGGTAGCACGAGCCCTCGCAGCACTCGTTTTTGCCAAGCAGCGACTGTTCCCAATAGTCGTCGAGCGTGAAGACAGGAGCGCTTACATCGAGCATCTTGAAAGCGCAGATGCCGGCAATTTGGTCCCCCTCGTGCAGCTCTGGAATCGGCTCCAGCGCCAGTCGATCGAGAGCGCCCTGAGCCTATCCGAATCGATTCTTGAGGATGCAGCACCTGCATCCAACAACCTCCTCAGAACCAAATTGCTTGATGCCATTCGCGACCAGGCACGCAAGCGGCGTGCATCGATTCAGGCGGCTCAATTGGAGGTGATACCGACTGGCCGCACGATATATAGAGAGCTGTTGCAGCCTGCGATCGACGACCTGCGTGACGATCTCGGTGCGGTCCTAGGAGAGATTGATCCTACGTATGAATGCATCGTGGACCACGGGGCTACCGATAAAACTCATTGGTTCCGAGGCCAATTGATCGACCTAGCCCACAAATATGGATACTTCTGCGACACCAACACCTACCATCAATGGTCACGATTGAAGATCCGACAGAGGGATGGTTCAGACGATCAGACCGTCGAGATCGTCCTTTCTTTACATTGTCTCGGCCGATCCTTTTCTGGCGTATTAGCCCTGTCGGGCTTTATCGCCGATCGTGATCGAGACGACGACGGTCGGCCAACTATGGGCGCGCCTCACGAGATCGCAGAACGTCCGCTTAGTTTTACCTATGCCGAAGCGTTTGAGACTGTGCGTCAGCGCTGTCAGGAATGGCTCGATATGGCACTAAATATGGCACTCGAAAGGTTCCGGAAGACCTTGTAGGGACCTTTTATGCCGCAACCAGCCTACCAGATGTGCCCGTGCGGAAGCGGGCTGCGTGCCGCTCGATGTTGCGGCATGAACCCTGCCGCCATGCCGCCGACGGAGTCGTCGCGTCATTTGATGCCGCTGGTGGAACGGGCGATCGTGGCGCACCGGCAGGGTGCCATCGAGACCGCGGAACGGCTGTGCCTGGATGTGCTGGAACTGGCACCCGACCGTCCCGGCGCGCTGACCGTGCTGTATCAAATTCGCAGGGACCAGGGGAACCAAACGGCGGCCGAGACGCTGCTTCGCCGCGTCGTTGCGCTGGATCCCAACAACTTTGCCGCCACCAATGAATTCGCCCTGCTGCTGCTGGGCAAGGGCGCGATCCTGGAAGCGGAGGTGCAGGCCCGCAATGCCATTCGCATCGCGCCGCAGAACCCGCAGGCGCACAACCTGATGGGCATGGTTCTGACGGAGGCGCAGCGACCCACGGTGGGCGAGTATCATTATCGCAAGGTGCTTGAGCTGACCGGCGCGCGCGATCCCGTACTGCTGGCCAATCTGGCCTGGAATCTGAAGAATCAGGGGCGGATGGAGGAAGGTCGCGCGTTGTATCAGGAATCGGCTGGCGCCGCGCCTGACGTCCGGCAGACGCTGCTGGGCTGGGCGCGCCTGGAAGAAGCCGATCGCAAATTCGAAGCTTCCGCCGCGATCCTCGACCGGATGGAGACGCGGTGGCCGAACGATCCCGGACTGTTGCTGTCGCGCGCGGTCCTGCTCGGGCGAATGAAGCGGTATGACGACGCGCTGGCGGTGCTGGACGAGATGGCCGGGCAGGCCATTGACGGGCGGCTTGGGCCGAATGAGCTGGCCGAGAAGGGGCGGCTGCTCGATCAGATTGGGCGCTATGACACTGCGTTCGCCGCGTTCGAGGAGGGCAAGCGGCGGTCGCGGGAACTCAGCGGCCACGCCTATCAGGATGCGGCGGCCGAGACGATGCTCCGCCGGCTGGGCGGGTTCTTCACCGCTGGCCGCCTGCAAACCCTGCCGCGGGCGACGGTCCGCACCAACGTGCCGCAGCCGATCTTCGTGCTGGGATTCCCTCGGTCGGGGACGACGCTGATGGAGCAGACTCTGTCGGCGCATCCGCGGATCGTTGCGGGCGACGAACTGCCGCTGATCAACGACCTGACCGGGCTGATGCCGCGCATGCTGAACAGCCCGCTGGGTTATCCGGAGGCGCTGGCGGAACTGTGGATGGGCGATCAGCGGGCGGGGCTGGACAATTTGCGCGACTACTATCTGCAGAAGGTGGCGCAGATGGGGATACTGACGCCGGGGGCGGACTGGTTCACCGACAAGATGCCGCTGAACGAGACCCATCTGGGTCTGATCGCGCTGCTGTTTCCTGAGGCGCCGCTGATCCATGTGATCCGTCATCCGCTGGACATCATGGTGTCCGCGGTGTCGAATCATTTCACGCATGGATTCTTCTGTGCAAGTGCACTGGAGACCGCGGCGAAGCATTACGTCCGCGTGATGGATCTGGTGCAGACGTACCGGTCGGAGATGGCGCTGCGCTATCTGCCGGTGCGGTATGAGGACATGGTGACGGACCAGGAGGCGACTGTTCGTTCGGTGCTCGATTTCATCGGCGTGGCGTTCGATCCGAGGTGCCTGCGGTTTCATGAGAACCAGCGTTACGCGCGCACGGCGAGCTATGCGCAGGTGACGGAGAGGCTGTACGACCGGTCGCGGTTCCGGTACCGCCATTACCGCACGCATCTGGAGCCAGTGATTCCGGTTCTCCGGCCGCATATCGAGCGGCTTGGTTATACGGTCGAGTAACGATATGAATGTCGTTGCGGCGGCGGCCGGCGGGACGCGGCAGTGGCAGGGTGGGGTGATGGTGCCGGTTCCGATGGCGGAGCTATTCGCGATCGCGGCGCGGCAGGAGCGGAACGGAAACCTGACGGAAGCGGAACGGCTGCTGCGCTATATCCTGGCCGTTGCGCCGGAGCAGCCCGATGCGCTGCATCTGGCCGGCATCGTCGCGTTTCGGCTGGGCCGGCCGGATGAAGCGCTGGCGAAGATGGAGCAGGCGATCGCGTTCGGG
>JBEKLE010000491.1:0-4930 GCA_050010355.1 Rhodopila sp.
TCAGCGGCGGCTCCCTCCACCAGCAGACTGGCGAATTCACCGGCCTCAGGTGGCGGTTTCGACCGGCCTCAGGTGGCGATTACAATCGGCCTCGAGTGGCGATTACCTCCGGCCCGTGCAGGCTTCTTCGCTCGTTCGGTCAGAAACACATCGACAGCAGCGACGGCAGGATCAGCACAGCTGGAGCGGGCAACTGGATCGGCGACATCAATGATGACGTTGTAGGCCTGATGCTCCGGTTCGTTATCAACGAGCCGAACAGCCTCGCGCCACGCGCTGAAGCAATCAGACTGCGGAGGAATGGCAAGATACATTCACGTCCTCCATCAGGATCGCGGTGCCAAATATCCGGGGCTTCAGAAAGGCCTCCGTGAGCCACGCGTGTCCGTCGACTCCCCAGGATGCGCCCCAGCTATTTCGGAAGAGAATGGCAGTCTGGCGGTCCACGGTCCCGTGGCCCACGGCAACCACTGCATGTCGCAGACTGGGATTCGGTTGCTCACCGGGGATTGGATGCACCACCCCATCCGCGTCCGGCTTGTAGAAAGACTGCGACAGCTTGGTGAGCACCATCAACGGCCGCTGGCTGTCTAACGTAGAAATAATCAGATCGAGCTCAGGCGCGCCAGTCATGCCGGCGCGGCCGAACAAGGCGCCGACGGTTGCGGGCGGCGTCCACTGGCTGTGATCGCTCGGAATCACGGTAAGATACGGCCAGCCGTCTTCGCCAGGCTGTCCATCCTGACACAACGCTTCGAGCATAGGTTTCAGAAGCGCGCCATGGGTTGGCGGCCGTCCCGCTCGCCGCTGTGCGTGATAGAAGGCAAATTCGCATGAAAGCGCCGTCCATCCGTCGCGCAGACCAGCATGCGTGTCGCTGGCGGCGAAAGCGAGGCAAGTCGGTCGCGACCCTTGATCCCGCACCGCACCAAACAGACCACGAAGATCCGTTGCGATCTCAATAGCGTGCGTCATGCCATTCCGAGGAGAGAACGACGCTCGGCACGCGAAAGCCCTTCTTCCTCCGGACCCGTCAGATCGAAGTTGAGTGTGAGGCTCGCTAAAGGTGGGACGGGCTGCCAAGGGCGGCACTCGTCGAACGACACTCTACCCCGATGAACTGTTTGGGCCGCGGCAGTCACTCGGCGCACCGCCGGGCCACCGATGCCGTCAATGTCGACCGGTTCGCATTCGTCTCTGACGACCGCGAACCCGCTCTCCGTGAGCTGGCTGAAGTCCCATAGATAGCCCCCGCCGCTGTGTTCCTCCAGGCGAAGAACGAAAAGATCGTTGCGACTGCCGTCAATCTGGGTGCCGGCATCCCGTTCCGTCAGGAGCCAAACGTCGCCACGATAGTCCTTTGGCGTATAGTCTTTGAGGAGATCGACCTTGAGGCTCCGCGGCTTTGTATCCCCCAGCTCATGCATTGTAGCCTGAGTGATCAGATTGTAGCGCAGCAATGTCCAGCAGATCGCCTCGTAACTGGCGCCGGTCCTCAGGGAAAGCTGATAGACAATTTCAGGGCGTTTGAGATCGTCAACCCGCCAGATCTGGCGAGCGCAGTGCGACAAGATCAGCCATTTCGGCATCATAAACGCGATAGCGAACGCATCCGCCTCGGTTTCCTGGAAGTCGACGTCCATCTCGGGAGCCATCGGCATGCGGCGTAGGATGCTTTCGTCGTCGAGGCTCGGGCGGTGCCGCAGGGAAAAATGCCCAAGCTCATGGGCCGCGGTGAAGCGTTGGATGCTCATCGGCCGCTCTGTGGTCACCAGCAGGCCGGGCGCGGGCTCGCTCAGATAGGCCCCCAATAAGCCCTGCAATGGCCGCAGTAGCAGAGGAAGATCAAGCGTGTGGATCGCGCCGAACACGTCGATATTTCCCCCCTGCTGCTCGATGGAGGCACGGATGCCGAGCTTCTGGTGCAGGCGCCCTGCCGCCATAGTGCCCGTCCGGACGGCACCGGCATGATTCGAAGCCATCGCTCAGCCCTTGGCGTCGGAAGAGCGGGTACGTAAATATTCGGCGAACCGTCCAAGCTCCTCGCGATCTCGCGCCGAAAGATTTGCGACCCGACGCGCCAGATGTGCCACGTCAGCGGGAAGGCTAGCCGACACCTCGTCCTCGCCCGTGAAGTATCCCACCGATTGCCGGTATAGCCTCGCTAGCCGCGTGAGCTCCATTGCTTCGACGCGTCGCTGCCCATTCTCAATATCGGTCAGGGCGGTACGGGGTAATTTGAGGTAGTTCGCGACTTCTTCCTGTTTCAGCCCAAGATATTTACGAGCCTCGCGCAGACGCTCCCCGAGGCGGCGGCGTCCCTCCTCGTCATTATCCTGATGCGAAACGAGGTCTGTCATGGCTTCTGTCCTTTCTTGCGGTTCCATGCCTGCATGATCTTCGGCATAAGGTGCTGAAGCGCGGCCTCAATCGACTGATAGCCACCAGTCTGGACAATGCTTTCGCGAAGCTCGAATCCCAGAACTGGTTCAACCGCGCAAAGTGTGCTGACCACCGACAATGAGTCCATCTGGATGGGGGTCTTGACGACCTGAGCAAAGTTGCCAGGGAGCGCGAACCCCCTCACCGAGGCCTCGGCCTTCGCGATCTCAATCAGCTCAGCCAGCAAACAGGCCTCGACAGCGACGGCCGGAAACGTCGTGACGTCAGGCTTGGGAGGAGCAATCGTCGTCATGCGAGACCCCGCGTGATTTCACCACATGGGGATAACATAATGTCTGATTATCAGACATTCAAGCCCTGATCGTTGAGGTTTTTGAATGCTGGCACGACCCTTGGTCAGCTTGCCCGCCTCGCCGGACTGGCACTCGGGGAACCTTCACCCCGCACCCCGACCAGGCGTTCGCCGGAGCAGGCTCAGGGTGGAGCACCCCGCCTGCGCCCTCCACGGTGTTGAGACGCACGGCGATCACTGCGGCAGCACAAGCCGGCCAGGCCGCCAGCCTACAGGTACTCAGGGGATGGCCGGTTTCGTCTGGAAAGGGTGTCCGGAATTCGGGGGTCGTCCAAAACCATATCAAGCTGACTTACGGACGGCCCTTCGGCGCAGCCGGCGAGGCGGAGCTCGCCGGCTGCGCCCGCGCGGCACCGCTAAGCGTCACGATCAAAAGAACACCTGTTAGCAGGTTGCGTCGGGCAGGCCCACCGACGACAAGGCATGCGCCGCACCTGCGCCCGCGGGTCCGATGTCGTACAGAGGCGGGAGCCCTGATCCGTCTCGTCATCTCGCTCATGGCATGTTTTGGTGCGAGGCTACCGAGGGCCACCGGATGAAATCCAGTCTTGCCGTGCTCCCGACCAAAGCCACCGCTCGAACGCCAGGCCGGGTTGCCAAAATGGGGTCACCACACGATCTGTACAAAATCATACGGCAAGGGTAGGCCCATCAAGAACAGTGGACGAACGCCACTCATTTCACAAGACGGTTGCCTTTGGACGCGCTGCTTTCAAATTCATCCGCAAACGGCCGTTTGTGAAATCCTCTGATTCCCAATACTTTCGGCTTAGCGTACGATTTCGTACAAATCGTGTGCTGACGGCTTCACCTTTCATCGGCGTCTTCGCCGATCAGACAGTCTGGCTCCTCGTCCGCATTGTCGGTCTGCGGAATCTTGCTCATGATGTATGGCTGCTCGCACCCTCGTGAGCATGTCCGTTGCGGCCGTCCAATTGCGCTGCCAGTAAGGCCGATTATCGAAACCAAACCGAGGCCGGAAGCGGGGTCTCGCTGCAATATTCAGGGAAGGCACGCAAGTCGATCGCCTGTCTCGTAAATCAAAAATTATGAACCATATTTGGGACATTGAAATTTAAGGGCTTTTTGGTGCAGAATCTAGGTGCTTAATGCGGTCTCGATAACTGAGCTCAGGCCGAGACAACAGTGATCTTGCCCCGGTGTGGATTTGCCAGTCGCAATCAGCGTGCGCACGATCCATCGATGTTTGCTTTCCCGGGCGCGGATGTTTGCAGGCCGCTACAGGCTCTACCGCCAGGCGAGCTGCCTCCCGAACCTAAACCACTGCCACTGCCGGAACCCGAACCGCTATTCGCCCGAAGAACAAGAACCCAATCGGCAGCGCCGTCACTATGTGTGCCGGGGGGGGTGAACTGCATCGTTCCGCTATTGGCAAAAGGCGATCCGGAGACAGCCGTATAAGTACCCAACGTCGGGTCATACCAGCTTGCCGTTACCTGTCCTGAAAGCTGCGAGAGATCGACCGTAATCGTCTCCTGCATCGGTATAGAGGCCATCGCCAGCTGGCCGTCGGACGTGGACGCGGCGGTGACATAACTGTTATTGCTTAAGAGCGGCATGGCTGCAACAAACGTCCCGTAGCCGGCAGTGACCACGGTGTGGTTCTGATCCGGAACCAAATTATACCAGGGATACGCCGAGAAGAGCTTTGTCCCGTATCCCAGTTGGGTAACGCCGGTCGTATCGAGTTCGTTCAGCCAATTGCCCCCAATCCACCATGTGTTAGCATTGCCGTACAACTGACCCGTCCCGCCGGAAAGCATCGTCCAATATTCCTGGAGACGCAAAATGTAGGGGGGGTGCCAATATCCCCTCCCCATGACGTGTCGTCAGCGCCCTCGTAAGTGGCTTCTGTTAAAAAGACCGGCTGCGTGGATGATTGGTTGTAGCAATGCAAAATATCCGCGTAGGTCGTTTGGTACGTGTACGCCGCTTTGAGCTGGACGATTGGTGCCCAGTTCGGGTCGTCGTCCGAACAATCCGGGGAGGCAATCTCGATCGTCTGCAGTTGACCAGGGTCCACAGACTGAATGCCTAGTTTGACAGAGTCGAATTACTTGGCACATTTGTTGCCCCGTCACGACGCCGCCTCCCTGCGTTGAGCGCGGAAACGAGACTCGATGGCACCGCGTCTGCGTTCGTGTCGCTGGTTAA
>JBEKLE010000492.1:0-5690 GCA_050010355.1 Rhodopila sp.
GCGTTACGAATGGTCAGGGCGCCATCGAGCATGAGGCGACCATCGGTGGAAACATCTTGCGTCATCGCTGCGACCCATGCTGACCGGGAGGAGCGTTTGGCCGCCTACAGGCGCATGGCGGATGTACGGTGCCCGAGTCTGACGCTCCAGTCCGCATCCACGTGGCGCTTGCTGACGACCCGGCGCCCTGACCGGGGTTGAAGTGCTTCGATGGCGAACTTGCCTGTAATTGATTAATTAGAAGCTAATTTTGGCAGGTCGGGCGAGATCGTTTGTCGAACTGGTGTGTGGAATACGAGGATCCTCACCGCCGCCCGCCGAATCGAGGGCGTACGTATGCGAACCGCGGTACGTTCAGCACTCACCGCGATCAGTGGGCCTTTACTGAATGGCACACAGATGTACTGGGCCCGGTTTTCAGCCGTCGTGGCTGTCGTAAGATTCTTTACTGGGTTGTGGGCAGCCGCCACACCATGGAGCAGGCTGGCTGGCATCAGAGGCGCCGCGTGCGGTTCACCAGTCGTTCAGTCTCGCGCACTTGGGGCATGTGCCGGGTCTGGGTCACAAGGATCGGGATGCCAACGGTGCCGCCGTCGCTGATCGGAAACTCGCCCGGATGTCGCTTAACGGGATCGGTCGCGCAGACCGCGCAGCGCCAGGTAGTAACCGAGCACGCCGAAGCCGGTGACCATTCCGAGGCTGACCGTCGCCGTATCGGAAACCGGCCCGCGCCGGACCGGGTTGGAAATGTGGACTTCGATCACCGGGAAGTTCACCTGGCTGATCGCCGCCGTGAGTGCGGGATAGCCGCGGGAGAATCCGGCCGGGTTGAACAGCGCGCCGTCGAAGGCCTGGTCGTTTGCCTGGTACAGCCGGTTGATGACCTCGCCTTCGATGTTCGAGTGAAAGATCTCCACGTCGAGATCCAGGTCCGCGGCATACTGGAGTATGTGATGATTGTACTGGTCCAGTGTCATCGTGCCGAAGATCTCGGTTTGCGTTTTGCCGCGCATGTTCATGCCGGCGCCCTGGACAACGAGGATTTTCATAGCGCCGCTTCCCCTGACATCGTGACGGGTCTGACGGTAGGCGACCGGCCCGGGGCTGACAAGCGGCTTGCAACAGGGGGCTTGCACCGGGGGGGCTGGCCAACGGGGCGGCTGTTAAAGGGGGAACCCGGCCTGTTTGACCGCCGGTGCGCCGTTGGGGAGCGGCAGATCGGATGGAAAGGCATCCCGTTGAACTGGATCGTGTGGCTGGCGGGTAAGCTGGGATGTTGAGGTCTAACAGCGGGGGAGATTGTGATGGCCGGGTCGTTCACGCGGCAGTTCCCGAACGCGCCTGGTGACGCGATCGAAACGGTGATAGCGCGGCTGGGTGCGGTGGCACCGCGATGGCGGCACAGGCGTCCTCGCGGAAGCGACTGACCCGCGAACGGGCCAGCCGACTCCCTACTTTCGGATGATGATCTTGACTCTTATGCCAATTTTCACCACTATCCTATGCAGGAGTTTGAGTTTCCTCATGCCTCAACCTCCTCGAGTAAACCGGTCGGGGGTATTCCCGGTCGGCTTTTTCTTTGTAGACGGCACAGTTGAACGACTCGCTAACGTTCGCGGCGCCTCCATGCCGCCAACCCCGGCCGCTGCCGGGGATTGCTCTGGCAGCAAACCCTGCTTACTGGGCTGCCGTGAAATCCCTCCAGGACGCTCGCCCAATGGCCATGATCCGCGCGCTGCAGCTTCTCGCCGACCGCCAGGTCGAGCTGACGGAACGCGACGCACCCCCTGCCCCCGGTCCGAACGAAGTTCAGCTTCGCGTCCGTGCCGTCGGGCTGAACCACATCGACGTCTGGGGTTTTCGCGGCATGGCGTTCGCCAAGCGGCTTTACCCGCTGACGGTCTGCGCCGAGGCCGCCTGCGAGGTTGTGGCGGTCGGCTCCGACATTACCAACGTCAGCGTGGGCGATCGCGTCGTGCCTTACTCCGCACTGACCTGCGGCATCTGCCCCGCGTGCCTGCTCGGCCGGGACAATCTGTGCGAGAACGTCGCCGGCGTGCGCGGCTTCCACATCGACGGCTTCGCGCAGGATCTGTCGAATCACCCGGCCCGCCTGCTGATCAAAATCCCCGACGGCGTCAGCCTGCGGGACGCGGCGTGCGTCGCGGTCGCGTATGGCACGGTCGAGCACATGCTGTTCGACAACGCCCGTTTGGAACCCGGCGAAACGGTGCTGGTGCATGCCGGCGGCTCCGGCATCGGCAGCATCGCAATCCGCATCGCGAAGTCGATCGGCTGCACTGTCATCACCACCGTCGGTTCGGCTGAGAAAATGGCGAAGGCGAAGGCGCTCGGGGCCGACCACGTGATCAACTACCGCGAGGACCGGTTCGAGGGTGTGGTGCGAAAGCTGACCCGGAAAAAGGGTGTCGATGTTGTCTTCGAGCATACCGGCGCCGACACCTGGGCCGGGTCACTGCTGTCGATGAAGCGCGGCGGCCGGCTGGTCACGTGCGGCGCCACCTCGGGTCCGACCGCCAGCCTGAACCTGATGCAGTTGTTCCAGCAGCAGTACCGTATCACCGGCTCCTTCGGCGCCCCCATGTCGGCGTTAGCGCGCGGTCTGGAGCGCATCGCGTCCGGGGTGAGACCGGTGATCGACACGGTCTACGGCCTGGCCGATTTCCGCGCCGGCGTGGACCGGCTGGAGGCGCGGGATGTGTTCGGCAAACTGCTGATCGAACTCTGATCGGCGTGCGGCGGCAACTGGCACTTTACGGCGAGCGAATCCTCGGCCGTCTGGTGAAATGGCTGTTCGGACTGCTGCGCCTGGCCGATCCTGATCGCGCGTCGGATTTCTGCGGTGCCGTTGCGCGGCGGATCGGCCCGCTGCTGCCGGCGCACCGCATCGGGCGGGCCAATCTGCGCGCTGCGTTCCCCGGCAAGGACGACGCCTGGATCGAGGTGACGCTGCGGGAAGCGTGGGAGAATCTGGGCCGCGTTGCCGGCGAATATGTTCACATGGGACGTATCGGCAATTTCGATCTTGACCATCCCCATGCGGGCCGGATTGTGACCGACAGCGGGCCGCTGTTCCTGACTCTGAAGGACGACGGCAAGCCTGGTTTATGCTTTTCGGCCCATCTGGCGAACTGGGAACTTCCGGCGGTTGTTATCGCGGCCCAGGGTATGCCAACGGCCGTGGTCTATCGGATGCCGAACAACAAGGCTGTGGCGAAGGAGATTACCCGGATCCGCGCGCCGATCATGGGCCGGCTGATCCGCACGCGTGCGCAGGCGGCGGTGGAGATGGCGGCGGCCCTGAGTGCCGGTGAGCACCTAGGTATGCTGGTGGACCAGCATTTTTCCCGTGGTGTCGACGTGACGTTCTTCGGCCGGCGCTGCAAGGCGAACCCGTCCATCGCCCGTCTGGCCCGGCGGTTCGATTGCCCTGTGGTCGGCGTTCGGGTCATCCGCCTGCCGGACCGGCGGTTTCGCATTGAGGGTTGCGGTCCTTACGAGCTGCCCCGCGGGGCCGATGGTGAAATCGATGTCGCCGCGGCAAGTCAGATGATCACGACGATCATCGAGGGCTGGATTCGTGACTATCCAGGTCAGTACCTGTGGTTTCATCGCCGCTGGCGGTGAGGTTTTTTGTGCCGTCGATGTGTTTGTGCCGGGACCGTCGCAATGGTATATGGCGGCGCATCAAAGTCCGGATTGTGGCGAATGCGGGCAATCAATGCGTCGCGATTTCGCCAACCGGCCGTATCGCGCCCTGTTAACTGCTATCGGGTTGATTTGCTGAGGAAACCGAAACCGATGCGTGCATTCGCTCTTGCCGTCCCGATGCTGATCACGGTTACGTCCGCGGCACTGGCGCAATCTGTCTCACCAGGCAGCACCGTGCTGGCGCCCCTGCCGTCGCCGGAGGTGCCTGCGGGCTCGAAAGCCTCGGATGTGCTGCGTGCGGCGCAAGGGGCTCTCACAGCCGGTCGCGCCCGTGAGGCGGAGGATGCGTTGGAGATGGCCGAGACGCGGATGCTGGACCGGTCGGTCGACGTGGGACAGACCGACAACCCCAGCGACAATCCGACCGTGGGTCAGATCAGTCAGGCGCGGCAGGCTCTGGCGGCGCACGACAAGGCGAAGTGCCTGCAGCTGATCCAGCTTGCGATCGGGTCGGCGTCGGCCCAGGGGCTTTGAGAGCTACCGACACTTCGGGGAAATCCTCCTCCCGGAACTCGGCCGGTTCGCGGGCACCGGCCGAGGCACGGCGATTTTCCATCTGCCGCAATTCGACTCGCCTGATCTTGCCGGAAATCGTTTTCGGCAGTTCGTAGAACTCAAGGCGGCGGACGCGCTTGAAGGGTGCCAGCCGCTCGCGCAGGTGCAGGAAGATCGACAGCGCGGTGGCTCGGTCGGCTGATGCGCCGCCGACCAGGGCGACGTAGGCCTTCGGCACCGCAAGGCGCATCGGGTCGGGGGCGGGCACGACGGCGGCCTCGGCCACGGCGGGATGCTCGATCAGCACGCTTTCGAGTTCGAAGGGGCTGATCCGATAGTCGGAGGCTTTGAACACGTCGTCAGCGCGGCCGACGTAGGTGAGGTAGCCGTCCGCGTCGCGCGATGCCACGTCGCCCGTGCGATACGTCGCACCGGTCAGGCCGGAGATCGATCCATCATCCTGCTGGTAGCCGCACATCAGCCCGGCCGAGGGCGGATCGAGCGAGAGCGACAGTTCCCCCTCCTCGGCTTCCTGATCGTCCGGGTCCAGCAGGAGGGTGCGGTAGCCTGGCAGCGGGCGGCCCATCGAGCCGGGCTTGATCGGCTGGCCGGGAGGGTTGCCGACCTGCGCGGTGGTCTCGGTCTGGCCGTAGAAGTCGCGGATGGTGAGGCCCCATGCCGCGTGGACCTGGTCGATGACGGCGGTATGATTTCAGGTCTTCCTGGATCAACATGCGCCATACCGTCGGGGGCGCGCAGAGGGTGGTGACGTTGTTCTCGACGATCGTCTCCAGCATGGTCCGGGCGTTGAAGCGGCCGTGGTTGGCGATGAAGACGGTTGCGCCGACGTTCCATGGGGCGAAGAAACAACTCCAGGCGTGTTTGCCCCAGCCAGGCGAGGACACGTTCAGGTGGATGTCGCCCGGGAGGAGGCCCAGCACATAGGTCGTTGCGAGATGCCCGACCGGATAGGAGCGGTGGGAGTGAAGCACCAGCTTGGGTTTGGCGGTTGTGCCGGAGGTGAAATAGAGCAGCAGGGGATCGCCGGCGTTGGTGCCGGCGTCGGGGACGAATTCGGCCGGGGCGGTCAGCAGATCGTCATAATGGTGCCAGCCGGGGACGGGATCGCCGACGACGATGCGGGTCAAGCTGCTGTCCATGCCGTCGAATTTCCCGGCTTCGGCGCTTGTGGTGACGACGTGGCGGGCGTGGCCTCGGTCGAAGCGGTCGGCGAGGTCGTTAGACGCAAGTAATGTGGTGGCCGGGATCATGACGGCGCCCAGTTTCATCGAGGCGAGCATGACCTCCCATAGGGGGACGACGTTGCCGAGCATGAGGAGCATGCGGTCGCCGCGTTTGACGCCGAGGGCGCGGAGGCCGTTGGCGACGCGGTTGGATCGTTCGGACAGTTCGGCGAAAGTGAGGCGGGCGGCGCCTTCGCCGACGATGATCAGGGCGGGCTG
>JBEKLE010000493.1:0-5229 GCA_050010355.1 Rhodopila sp.
GCAACTCGACCGGTTCACGAAGATGGCGGCGTGATACAGGGTCCGGCCACGCTGGGCGGCCGACCCGTTGCCACCCGGACTACGAGGAAGGTGTCGACGCTTTCCTGGAGGAATAAACTGCCCTAGGCACCCAAACACAAGCGAGTGGGCTGAAGTCGCGCGCCGCAACCTGACCCCGTGTCATGGCCGGGCTTGGCCCGGCCACCCACGACTTGCGGCGCCTGAGTATCAGAGGGGTCCTTGATGATGCAGTTATGCTTGGGCGTTGCCTTACTCGCCCAACGCCAGTTTGCCCACCGTGACAGGCGTAGGCTGCCAGTTCTGCGGAAACAACGACTGCAAAGCCCGCACTTTCGGCATGTCGTTGAACGCGATGTATGGCTCGTCGGGGTGCCGTTCGAGGTAGTCCTGATGATACGCCTCCGCCGGGTAGAACGGGCCTGCTGTATCAATGCGCGTAACGACCTCAAGCTGCGCCACATAGGCTTTCGCGACCCGCTCCTGCTCGGGCCCGCTGACGAACAACTCCGAGCGATACTGTGTGCCTGCGTCGGGTCCTTGCCGGTCCTTCTGGGTCGGGTCGAGCGCAACCGAGAAGAAAATCCGAAGCAGCGTCCCGTAGCTGACCTGGGTCGGATCGAAGGTGACGCGGACTGACTCCGCGTGCCCGGTCATGCCCGAGCTGACTTGCTCGTAACCCGGATTGGCAACATGGCCCCCAGAGTAACCGGAGACCGCCTGGGTGACACCTTTCACGTGCTCGAACACGCCTTGCACACCCCAAAAGCAGCCGCCGGCAAAGACCGTGGTCTGTAAACGGGAACCGTTCTGCGGTGTGTCAAGCGTCGGCGGCGGCAGCACCTGTGTCGCGCTATCGGCTTGGACCGGTGCCACTGGTACGGCAAGTGCCAGCACCACCAGGAATGCCGCGCCGAAGCCAGCGCCCGAAAAGATAGCCGAGGATGGAGTCATGGTTTGGGATCTCCCGAGATGTTTTCCGCCAAGCATTCAGGCGGACCGCAATTACCAGGCACCCGTCCAGTTTGATTGGATCGCCACAAGCAGTTCTCTTTGTGATCCCGCTTGCCCGGGCCACCGGCGCGACCCAGGCAAGAAGTGCGCAAACGCCGTATCCACCAACTCCGGGCGAAACCGGCCCGGCGCGCTCGAGCAAACGCTCAGCGACGATAAGATGCTTTCCCAGCCCCGTCCGCGCAGTCGAATGGAATTGGCGACGCCTGATGGTCGATGAGACACTCGAGTCCCGGGCATGGTCGGCGGACCAAACGTCGTGGGCCGCCAAGCTAAATATCAGCGTAGCAATGCGTCTCCGCCGCGGTGCCGGGATGGGTCACCGCCCCCAGATGCGCCGGCCCCACCAACTGCGCGTATTTCCAGATCGCACCGGCGTTGTAATCGGTCCGCCGAGGCTCCCAGGCCGCGCGCCGCGCCGCCAGTTCCGCGTCCGGCACGACCAGGTCGATCGTGCCCTTGTCCGCGTCGATAACGATCCTGTCGCCGTTTTTCACCAGAGCGAGCGGCCCGCCCACCGCTGCCTCCGGCCCCACATGGCCAATGCAGAAGCCGCGCGTCGCGCCGGAGAACCGCCCGTCGGTGATCAGCGCCACCTTCTCGCCCATGCCCTGGCCGTAGATTGCGCTGGTTGTGGACAGCATCTCCCGCATGCCCGGGCCGCCCTTCGGACCCTCATAGCGGATGATGATGACGTCGCCTGCCTTGTAGGCCCGCGTATCCACCGCGGCGTAGGCCTCCTCTTCCGAATCGAAGCACAGAGCGGTCCCCTCGAACCGCAGACTGTGCAGGCCGGCGACCTTCACGATCGCCCCGTCCGGCGCCAGGGTTCCCCTCAGCCCCACCACGCCGCCGGTCGGAGAAATCGGCCGCGACACCGGGTAGATCACGTCCTGATCGGCCGGAAACACAACATCCTTGTGGTTCTCGGCCAGCGTCTTGCCAGTCACCGTCAGACAGTCGCCATGCAGCAGTCCGCCATCCAGCAACGCCTTGATGATCACCGGGATGCCGCCGACGTTGTGCACGTCGAACGCCACATATTTGCCGCCCGGCTTCAGGTCCGCGATGTAGGGCGTCCGGCGCATCATCTCCACCACGTCGTCCATCGTGAAGCGAATGCCCGCCTCATGCGCCAGCGCCGGCAGATGCAGCCCCGCGTTGGTCGACCCGCCCGTCGCGCCCACTATCACCGCGGCATTCTGCAACGCCTTCAACGTCACGATGTCCCGCGGCCGGATCTTCTGCTCGATCAGGTTCATCACCGCCCGCCCGGATTCCACGGCGAACCGGTCCCGCTCCTCATACGGGGCCGGAGACCCGGCCGAACCCGGCAGCGCCAAGCCGATCGCCTCCGACACCGTCGCCATCGTGTTGGCGGTGAACTGCCCGCCACACGCACCGGCCGACGGGCACGCCGCGCATTCCAACTCGTGCAGCTCCGCGTCCGACATCGTCCCCATGGCGTGCATGCCGACCGCCTCGAACACATCGACAACCGTGACATCCCGCCCCTTGAACTTCCCCGGCAGGATCGAGCCGCCATACATGAAAACGCTCGGCACGTTCAGCCGCAGCATCGCCATCATCATGCCCGGCAATGACTTGTCGCATCCGGCCAGCCCGACCAGCGCGTCGTAGCAATGCCCGCGCACGGTCAGTTCCACGCTGTCGGCGATCAGGTCCCGAGAAACCAGCGACGACTTCATCCCCTGGTGACCCATCGCGATACCGTCGGTCACCGTGATCGTGGTGAATTCCCGCGGAGTGCCGCCGGTCTCGGAAACGCCCTTCTTCACCGACTGAGCCTGGCGGTTCAGCGCGATGTTGCAAGGCGCGGCCTCGTTCCAGCAGGTCGCGACGCCGACGAACGGCTGGTCGATCTCGTCCTCGGTAAGCCCCATCGCATAATAATAGCTGCGATGCGGCGCCCGGCTTGGCCCCACGGTCACGTGGCGGGACGGCATCTTCGATTTGTCCCAGCGTTTGGTCAGCATGGCCGTTTCCCTTCCTGCGATCTCGATCCGCCTGTTATAGCAACGGCGGTCCGAACGCCAAAGCCGGGGCGCGTCACCACGCCGGCCGGCCGCATTATCGTGGCAGGACCCTGCGCGCCCGCGGCCCGCGACCGAGCCTCGACAGCACCGAAACGAAGCTCGGCTTTTGACAGGTTCCCGCTCGTAAACACAACGGAAAGCAACGGACCGGCAAGGCGGCCGAAGAAAGTTACGTAACGGACTAAATTGTGATTGCGATCCGAAGGCAGAACGTTGTCAAACCGGAACCGGAATTCGATGGGAAAACCGGCGCGCGTGTACCGCTGCTACTTTACGTACGATGGCCACGCCGAGGAAGGCTGCAACCTGAACGTACTCACGCTCGATGCGGCCATTGCAACGGGCCGGAAGATCCTCGCCGACCATCCGGACATCGACCAGTACGACGGCCTTGAGATCTGGCTTGATCAGGCATTGTTATACAAATTTACCGAGTGAGCCGTCTGCCCAGTACCGCATCGCCTCCCCGGCCATAACCCCGGCAGGCCGACGCATCTGCATGCGATAGCCCGGCAGTCCGGAGCCATTTCGGGCAGCACGGTCGCGACGTTAATCCGTGGTTAGGGTTTGCCGGCGATACTCCACCCCAGGCAACAGGACAGGTGAGACGATGCGGCGCATTGCATCGGCGGTGGCGATGGCGACGCTTCTGGCCGCCGGTCCGGCCAGTGCGTTCGACGCCGCTGGTGTTGAGATCATTGGCTTACACCTCGGCATGCCAGACACCGAGGTCGTCGCTCGGCTCGCGCACCAGGGCTATGCGCTGACCCGCACCCAGGAGGCGATAGCGGCCGACACGAAGGACGGATCGGTACAGGTCGCACTGTCCGCCGATCGGGGTGTGACGGAGATCAGATACGTCTTCAATAATCGCGGCGTCGGCGGACCGGCGAAGATCAGCGAGGCCGTCATGATCCGCTTCGGCAATCCTGATCAGGCCAGTCCGCCGACGTGGTGCCTCGCCGTGGGGCGGGATGGTGTCTGCCCAGGCAGCCAGGCCTCACTGACATTTCTCCCCGATGCGCTGACACTTCTGCTGCGGGTTGAGGCCGACGGGCCACCATGACCCACCCGCCAGTCATTTCGACCCCGGCTGGGCGTCCCGTGCTGAATGCACGCGCTGGTTTGCGTCGTTGTGACCACCGTCAACCTTTTGTTCATCTTTACCTCGTAGAGCGGGGTTCATGAACGGGCGCACGATCCTTCTTCTGCTGGTCCTGCTGGCACCATGCCAGGCCCTCGCGGACACCCCGCCGGCGTCGGCGCCAGCCGTGAACGATGTCTGCCGCCTCGCGATCACGGCGGCCGAACGAGCGCACGGCATACCGTCCCATCTGCTGGCGGCGATCGCGCGGGTGGAGAGCGGGCGGCGCGACCAGGTCTCCGGCACGTTCAATCCCTGGCCCTGGACCATCAACATGGACGGTCAGGGCAGCTTTTATGACAACAAGGCGCAGGCCGTTGCGGCGGCCATGTCCATGCGGCCCCGCGCCACCAGGTCGATCGACGTGGGGTGCATGCAGATCAGCCTGACCTATCACCCGGATGCCTTCCCCGACATGAGCCTGGCCTTCGATCCCGCCTCGAATGCCGATTACGGCGCCAGGTTCCTGATGCAGCTATTCGAAAAGACCAATTCCTGGCCGAAGGCGGTGGAAATGTATCACTCCGCCACGCCCGAGATCGGTCAGGACTATCGCACCCGGGTGTACGCCGCCTGGCCGGAGGAGCAAAGGCTGGCCGAGGCCAGCCAGCCGTACCCCGTCGCTAGCCCGTGGTCATCGCCCGTCGGCCGCTCGACGCTGTTTGCGCCGCTGCGGCAGGGCACGCCGCATGTCATCCCGCAGATGTCCGGCCTGGGCGGGGTCGCGTTGCCTGGCCGCTCACTTCAGTCCTATCGACTGGCCCCGGTGCGTCTGGCGTTCCGCGCGCCGTAGACGAAGGTGATCGACCGAACGACCTGCGGTGACTTCGGATTGAGTGCCTGTTCTAAACGTCGCAACACTGCATACACCCGAACGGGCCAGTCACCCTGGCCATCCGGCGGGCGTCGGACCACCCATATCCACTCATTCTGAAACATTGGCACACGTTTTGCTGCCCCGACCTCATGCGAACTCACATGAGCAGCGCGCTGGTG
>JBEKLE010000494.1:0-5707 GCA_050010355.1 Rhodopila sp.
AGGAAATCTTCCAGGGTGCGGCCCTGCTTCCGGAAGCCCCACTGGAACTGGTACAGGCTGCGCTCGTTCACGAAGGGGACGATGGCTTTCGGGGCGGCTTCGATGACGCGGGCGCCCCAGAACGGCGGGTCCACCACAGGGACATCGTGGGTGAGGCGGCGGCGGCGGTCGCGAACGACGGCGACGTCGACCGGGCGGAATGCCTTTGCGTCGGCCTGACCGAGTGTGCGGGCGGTGTTGCGGGATTTGCCGACGCGTTTGGACTGGATGACCGCCAGATAGTCGTCGAACGCGTTGCCGGTGACCTTGTCCATCAGGTGCAGCCCGTCGAACGCGTCGCGGGCGTAGGCGACGCGGCCGGAGGCGTAGGCGGCGACGCAGGCGTCTTCGACGTAGTTGCGGGTCAGCGCGGCGCCACCGAGCAGGACGGGGATTTCGAGGCCCTGGCGGGACATTTCCTCCAGGTTCTCGCGCATCACCACGGTTGATTTCACCAGCAGGCCGGACATGCCGATAGCGTGGGCTCGGTTGTCCTGGACGGCTTGCAGCATGTCGGCGAGCGGCACCTTGATGCCGAGGTTGACCACGCGGTAGCCGTTGTTGGTCAGGATGATGTCGACGAGGTTCTTGCCTATGTCGTGCACGTCGCCCTTTACTGTGGCGAGCACGATGGTGCCTCTTTCCTGGCCCTCCACCCGCTCCATCATGGGTTCCAGATAGGCAACGGCGCTTTTCATCGTTTCCGCGGATTGCAGGACGAAGGGAAGCTGCATCTTGCCGGCGCCGAAGAGGTCGCCAACGACCTTCATGCCGTCGAGCAGGACGTTGTTGATGATGTCGAGCGGGGCGAGGGTCAGCAGGGCTTCGTCGAGGTCGGCGGTCAGGCCCTTGCGGTCGCCGTCGACGATGCGGTCCTTCAGCCGGCCCTCGGCCGTTTCGGCCCGCGCCTTCTTGACCGTGTCAGCCGCCTTGCGTCCCGAAAACAGCTCCATCAGCCTCGCAGACCTGCTTCTCCTCCTCGGCGATCAGATGCAGCGGCCGGATTTTTGACACGTGGATGATGGCCCCGGTCATGCCGGCGCGGGCGGCGTGGTCGAGGAACACACTGTTCAGCGCGGCGCGGGCGGCGGGATTGAGGCCAAAGCTGACGTTGGACAGGCCAAGGATGATCTGCACCTCCGGGAATTCGGCGCGAATGGCAGCGATGCCCTCCAGCGTCCACTGCGCCAGCTTGCGGTCGTCCTCGTTGCCGGTGGCGATGGTGAAGGTGAGCGGGTCGATCAGCAGGTCGGACTGGGCGAGACCGTGTTTGTTGCAGGCAAAATCGATCAGGCGGCTGGCGATGCGAAGTTTGTCCTCCGGCAGCTTGGCCATCCCGACTTCGTCGATGGTCAGGGCGATCACAGCGGCGCCGAAGCGTTTGGCGAGGATCAGGCGTTCGGTGGCGTGTTTCTCGCCGTCCTCGAAGTTGATGGAGTTGATGATCGGCTTGCCGCCGTGCAGCTTCAACGCGGCCTCGATGACGGGGGTTTCGGTGCTGTCGATCACCAGCGGGCTGTTCACCGAGGCGGTAAAGCGGCGGATCACCTCGTCCATTTCCAGGGTTTCGTTGCGGCCGACGAAGGCGGTGCAGATGTCCAGGGCGTGGGAGCCCTCGGTGATCTGCTCGCGGCCCATCGACACGCAGCCGTCCCAGTCGTGCTTTTCCTGGAGGTCGCGCCATTTCCGGGAGCCGTTGGCGTTGCAGCGCTCGCCGATGGCGAAGATCGCGTTCTCCTGCCGCAGCGGCACCGCCTGGTACAGGCTGGCGACGCCGGGGACCCAGACCGGTGTGCGCGCGACCGGGGCGGGACGGAAGCCTCCGCGCTTGCGCAGCATCGCGTCCAAGGCGGCGATATGCTCGATCGACGTGCCGCAGCAGCCGCCGATCAGATTGACGCCGTCCTCGGCAATGAAGCGTTCCAGCCAGGACGCGAGGTCGGCGGCGTTGAGCGGGTAGCGGGTGTGGCCGTCGACGAGTTCAGGGAGTCCGGCGTTCGGCTGCACCGAGATCAAACCCGGCCAGTTCTTCGCCAGCCAGCCGACGTGCTCGGCCATCTCCTGCGGGCCGGTGGCGCAGTTCAGGCCCATGAGCGGGACGTCGAGCGACCCGACAACCGCGGCGGCGGCGGCGATGTCAGGGCCAACCAGCAGTGTGCCGGTGGTTTCGACGGTGACCTGCACGAAGATCGGCGTGTCTTTGCCGGCCTCCCGCCGAGCGATCTTGGCGCCGTTGACGGCGGCCTTGATCTGCAGGGTGTCCTGGCAGGTTTCGATCAGGATCGCATCGACGCCGCCGGCGATCAGACCGCGGCACTGCTCGGCCAGCGCGGCCTCCAGCGGATCATAGGCGATGTTGCCGAGGCTCGGCAACTTCGTGCCCGGGCCGATGCTGCCGATCACCCACCGATCACGCCCGTCGGCAAACGTCTCGGCGGCTTCACGCGCCAGTTCGCCGGCGATCCGGTTGATCTCGAAGGCGCGCTCGGCGAGGTCGAATTCGCCGAGGGTGACCGGCGACGCGCCGAACGTGTTGGTTTCGACCATGTCGGCGCCGGCGGCGAAATAGCCGCGATGGATCTCGCGCACCATGTCCGGGCGGGACAGCACCAGGACGTCGGTGCAGTTCTCGCGGCCCCAGTAGTCCTTCTCGACATCCAGCGTCAGTGCCTGAACGCGGCTGCCCATGCCGCCGTCGCACAGCAGGACGCGATCACGAAGGACATCGAGCAGGTGGGGACGGGTCATTGTTTCAGGCTGCTTTCAGTGGGCGAGTTCGCGCGTGGGGGCGGCGGGGGCAGTCGCCAATTTTCGCATGGCGGGCCAGATCCGGATGGCAAGCGGTCCGGCGATCGTGACCGGGTCGCGCCATTCCACCTCGGCGGCAGTAAACATCCGGTTAATGGTTTCGTCCGAAAATCCGGGCCACCGATGGGCAAGTTTGCCGGTCACATCGGTCCGGTCATGCGCCGCGAGGTCGATTACCAGCAGGATTCCGCCAGCGCTGAGGACCCGGGCGGCTTCCCGCACCGCGCCAGCCGGATCCTCCGCATGGTGCAGCACCATTTGCAGCACGACGGTGTCGAACGCGTGGTCCGCGAGCGGCAGCCGGTACATGTCCGCCAGCCGGACGCCGCAGTGGGCAAATCCGGGGCCTGACAGACGTGCCCGAGCCAGGGCCAGCATGGCCTTCGAGGCATCGACCCCAAGCCCTTGCTTGAAGCGGGGCGCGAGCAGTTCGAGGACCCGGCCGGTACCCGTTCCGATGTCGAGCAGACGGCCCTCGGGCTGTGGCGGGACCACCGCCAGCAAGGCTTCCTCGACGGCCTGAGCGGGCAGGTCGAGGGCGCGCATTTCATCCCAGTCCGCGCCTTTCCGGCGAAAGCTTTCGGAGGCGACGCGCGCGCGTTCGGCCAGCACGCGAGCGGCCTGACGGCGATCGGCCTCCAGGATCGGATCGTCCGGGGGCAGGCGCGCGACGAGTTCACGCGGCAGAGCGCCGTCATCGCCGGTGGGCAGGGCGAACCAGACGTTGGCGCCTTCGCGCACACGGTCCAGCAGGCCACAGTCGCACAGCAGCTTCAGGTGGCGCGACAGCCGGGGCTGCGACTGGCCAAGGATTTCGGTGAACTCCATCACGCAGAACGCGCCGCGTGCGGCCAATGCGAGCAGGCGCAGGCGGGTCGGTTCAGCGGCGGCGCGCAGGCTGGCGAGAAGGTGCTCCATGGCATTGGCGTTGTGACATAAACATATCCTTATGTCCAGTCGGTATCGACACGCGCGTGATACGTCCTTCTCGCCGTCGCCGTGGCCCTACAACCGATCCGCCGGGCCGCCTTTTCCCGCCGGAAGCGTTCCCAGGCGCTTCAGCACGGCCGGAACGCCCTCGACCACCTCGAACAGTTTCCGGCAGGCCGGATCGGCAAAGCCGTGGGCGATGGCGTGGTCGATGGTGGCGACAAGCGGCTCGATCGATCCGGCCACGTTGCACAGCAGGATGGGCTTGTCGTGCAGGCGAAGCTGCCGCCAGGTAATGATCTCGAACGCTTCGTCGAACGTGCCGAGGCCGCCGGGCATGATGAGGAACGCGTCCGATTCCTCATACAAGCGGCGCTTTCGCGTGTGCATGCTGTCGGTGACGACCATCTCGGTGACGTTCTCGTGCGCCACTTCCCATTGCGTCAGGAATTCCGGGATCACCCCGAGAACCTGGCCGCCGGCTGCCAGGGCGGCATCGGCGACAACACCCATGATGCCGATCCGGCCGCCACCGAACACCAGGCGGATGCCGGCCTGCCCGAGGCCCTGGCCGAGCACGCGCCCGGCCTCGGCATAGGCGGGGTTCGTCCCGACGCGGGAGCCGCAGAACACGGCGAGAGAGTGTATGGCCGTCATGAGGATCCTTCTGATCAGGTCCTTCCAGTCTGTCCGCTCATACGCAAATCTGCTAGCGAATCATGGTGGGGATCCGTGATCGTTGCGGATATGTGAAAATCAACGGACTAGGAAGGCCTTGACTGGATGACAAAACAAATAGCTTTGTGTGCCGTTATGATGCTGGCGGGGCTAGGCGCCGCCTGGGCCGATGGGTTGGATGTTATCGCCGTGCGGCGGGCCGGATACGCGCTACAGGGGGGCGATTTCGCGTACATCCGCGCGGTCCTCAAGGACAAGGGCGACGTCAAGCAACTGGAGGTTCCGGCCAAGGCGATCGCCACGTGGACCGTGGTGATTCCCATGCTGTTCCCGAAAGGCACCGAGACCGGCGGCGACACCAAGGCCCTGCCGGAGATCTGGTCCGACCCGGCCGGTTTCAAGAAACTCGCGGTCGCCGCGACTGATGCCGCCAACAAGCTGGCCATTGCGGCAAAGGCCGGTGATGCCGATGAGGTGGCCGCCGACACAAAGTTGCTGGGTGAGCAGTGCGGCGCCTGCCATAAGGCCTATCGCGCGAAGTAATTGACCTCCGGCGGATGTGCGGACCAGCCGAGCGGTGCAGGAGGCCTGTCTGGGTCGCTGGAAGGATGATGCTGCAAGTCCGCGACCTGCACGCCTACTACGGGCAGAGCCATATCCTGCACGGCATCGACCTTGACGTCGGCGAGTGCGAGATTGTCTCGTTATTAAGACGGAATGGCGTCGGGCGGTCGACGACCTTCAAGGCCATCATGGGTCTGGTGCCGCCGCAGGGCCGGGTTTCCTTCCGGGGCGCGAACTGGCCGGGCTGCGCAGTGATCTGATCGCGCGCGCGGGGATCGGGTATCTGCCGGAGGACCGGCAGGTGTTCCCCACACTCAGCGTGCGGCAGAACCTGGAGCTTGGGTGGAAGCGGGCCGGGCGATTCGGGCGCTGGTCGTTCGAGGATGTGTTCCGGCTGTTTCCGAACCCGGCGGCTCGGCAGGGCAATCCGGCGGGGGTGCTGTCGGGCGGGGAGCAGCAGATGCTGACGATGTGCCGGATCAGGCAGGAGTGGAGGTGTAGCGAATTTTGGTTGAAAGGGTGGAGGCAATATGATATGTGATGCCGATATCGGATATGGACGACCGCCATGCGCACACTTATTGACCTTCCCGACACTCAGATCCGGGCCCTGGCCGCCCTGTGCGAACGGGTCAGGCAGCCGCGTGCAGCGGTGATCCGCGAAGCTGTGGCTGAATACCTTGAACGG
>JBEKLE010000495.1:0-4881 GCA_050010355.1 Rhodopila sp.
ACGTGCAACCGGGAGTCGGTCACTACGGGATTTTCAACGGCTCCTCTTATCGCCGTGAGGTGGCCCCAAAAATCAAAGCGTTCATTCAGGCCAGGGCTGATTAACGCTCCGTGTTGCAATAAACTGACGCCTTGAAAGACGGCGAAAAGAAAAACGCGCCCGCCTCACAACAAAAAGGGCGCATGCTGGCTGAAACATAGCGATTACCAATGCTTCTTGTTGATTGCCGCTCACAGGCTACGTGCAGCGTTGGGCGCTTTGGGCCCATCAGGACAGGGAAGAGGATTTTGTGCTGACGACGTTCCGCGATCGCGTGTCGACCTATCAGTGGGGCACGTATCAGGTTGATCACCACCATTGCGCGATTTGCGGATGTGGCAATTGGTCTCGCTCGCCCCTTTGGGATCGCGAGACGAAGCAGCCCATCACAGGAAAGGTCCAGGTGCAGGTCAATGCCTGGTTGCTGGAGGATTTCGATCCTGGTGCCCAACCAATCAAGGTGTTGCACGGCAAGGCCTGGTGATGCCTGAGCCGTTCCGTCCCGACGTCGGGTCCGAAAGGCCACACCAGAATGCTTGAACTCCGCGCCGTCCGTCGGCCGAATAATGTGCGGATTCCGTCAAGTCGCGCCGTGCCGGTGTCACGGGCGCCGGCGCGGTTCATGTGAGGACGGGCACCCACTCGATCGCCCAGAGAGAATGATGGGCGGCGTGCGGTCACACCGGCGTAGAAACCCACACCTCAACCACCTCCGGCGGATCCGACGGCTGGCGCGCCGCGCGCGCCAGGCCGGGCGGCAGTTGGGCACGCAGACCCGCCAGATTGTCGGCCCGCAGCACGTATGGGGTCAGCCCATCGGTGACCAGGCGGGCCACGAGATCACCGGGATAGTCAATGGGGTCGCGCACAATCACCCACGCTGCCAACGGATGCGTCCGCACCGCATCGGTCTGGATGGAGCGGGCCATCACGGCGTCGATGATCTGGTCCGGCATGTCCGGGCTCGTTTGCGGGTCAGCGGCGGCAACGGCTGCCAACCCGCGATCGCCCGCACGCAAAGCCAGGCGTTCGCGTTATCGGCGATCCCAGGGAAATGCCGGCGGAGCTCTGCGACCGCGGAGAACTCGCCGCTCTCCTCGAACGTTTTGCGGATCGCCGCGGCGGTGGCCTCGTCAACGCTGAACATGACGGGAGGATGGTCTGAGCCGGCGGCCCAGGGCAAGCACGAAGCCACAGACGCGGGGGGTCCGCGTTCACAGTTTCACGCGCGCGGGTTCTGGGATCGAGCAACTTGCAATGTCGGGCGCCTGCCGCGGCCAGGTTCGTCTGCCTGATGCCACATGGCACCGATGTGGCTCAGCTTGCGCTGGTCAAGGGGCGTGGCCAAAACCGCCTCCGACCGCTCGACATGTATTGGGCGCAGGAGACCGCCGCGCAGGCTGCGAGGCTCGGGATCTGGGCCAATTGACGACGCGGTGTGCACGGCCAACGAGGCGTGGGCGATTAAGCTGCGCGACAACCGCAACATCGGTGATTTCCGTCCCTGGAAGGATCACGATGCCTACCAGAAGGCCCTGGGCCGGCTGCTGCGCGACCTGCGCGTAGAGCCCGCCTGATGCTGCAACAGGGTCACATTAGAGCATTTCCGGCCTGACTGGAATCAAAGGGGCTTCCGAAACGGGTGCGATCTGTGATTCGTAGGCCTCCGATCGCAACGAGCCGGAGAAGGCCATGCTTTGGCAGCAGGGGAAAGCCTATTCACAGGATTTGCGGGAGCGCGTTTTCGCTGAGGCGGACGACGGCGCACGGGTCGGTCAGATCGCGGTTTTGCTGCGTGTCAGCGTTTCATACGTGTCCAAGGTTCTCAGCAGACGTCGGTTGACCGGCGCCACCACGGCTTTGCCGCAGCGCTGTCACCTGCAGCCCAGGCTGACGGATCTTCACCCGGCCATCCGGGCGGAAGTGGCAGCGCGCCCGGACGTAACGATTGCTGAGCTGAGGACGTGGCTGTGCGCGGAGCACAAGGTCTTCGCGAGCAATGGCTTGATGTGGACAACGCTGAAAACGCTCGACCTGAGATTAAAAAAAGTCGCTCCGGGCAGCGGAACAAGATCGACCGAATGTTGCCAAGGCGCGCGCGCAATGGCGGCAGGAACAACCCAGCCTGATCTCGGAGGAATGGCTCGCACGCACAGATCAAGTGTTCGACTTCTATAAGCCGGTGCACGATCGCTACGCTCCAGACGCGCCGATCTGGGTGACCGAAACCGCCGATGCTGCCTGCGGCGGCAACCCCTGGGGAGCCACATTTCTCGATAGCTTTCGCTATGTGGATCAGATGGGCCGGCTCGCGAAACGCAGCGTTCAGGCAATCTTCCACAGCACTTTGGCCTCGAGCAAGTATGGCCTGCTCGACCAAAATGATTTCAAACCACGGCCGAACTACTGGGCGGCTCTGCTGTGGCGGCGGCTGATGGGACCTGTCGTGCTGGACGCGGGCGAGCCGCGCGAAGGATTGCACCTCTATGCCCACTGCCTTCGTGGCCAAGCCGGCGGGGTCGCTTTTGTGGCTATCAACAACAGCAGAACAGACACGACCGCGTTAATCCTGCCGAAGGCAAGCTGGCGCTACACGCTCACCGCCGAGCCATTGCAATCCGGCATCGTGCGATTGAACGGGCGGGAGCTGCGGCTTCAGGCGGGCGACAATCTTCCATCCTTGGATGGCAAACAGGAGCCAGCCGGGCGGATCGAACTTGTCCCCGCAAGCATCATCTTTCTCGCGGTTCCGGATGCAGGGAATCCAGGCTGTAGTCAAAGTTAGACTTTCTGCCGGAGGACAATTGACACAGGAACGCAGACCACTTGGATCTAGGGTTTTTAATATTGCTAATACTCGGATTGTTGCACTACTTTCTTCACCCTAAATCAAGCCTCCTCCTAGGCACGTCCGGGCGATTTGAGTTTGCCACGACCGATGCTATTCGCCGCACTGAGCAAACGACAAAAGGAGGAGCAGATGTGCCCACATTGCGCTGACGGTCTCGATCACGGTCTGGCTTGTCGTCTCCGGGTGTTACAGCTCCTAGCGCTTATTGAGCATCCGAGCGCGCTTCCTGCATCGGCAGCATTGCGCATCGGCCAAGAACTCCTGACATGGATTGCGCAAGACGCGTACCGCCCCCGGTGCGAGCTGGTGCTCGCGGCTGACACGCTGATAGAAGCGGCAGCATGACAGGAGATCCGGCATGACCAAAGACGCGTCCGTCGTCACCAGCGCCCTGCCCGGGCCAACCGACGATCTCCTCAGCAAACTCGAAAATATCTACCGAGACCTGCACGCCAATCCGGAACTGTCGATGCAAGAGCAGCGAACGTCTGGAATTGCTGCGGCGTGGTTGCGCGAGCTGGAATACGATGTGACGGAGGGTGTCGGCGCCACGGGCGTTGTCGGATTGCTGCGTAACGGTGATGGTCCGGTCGTGCTGCTGCGCGCCGATATGGACGCGCTGCCGATTAAGGAAAGCACCGGCCTGGCTTACGCGAGTGAGAAGACCGGAACCGACCGCTTCGGCCAAGCGACATCGATCGCCCATTCCTGCGGGCACGATATGCATGTTGCCTGGCTGATGGGGGTGACGCGCATCCTGGCCGAAAATAAGAACCTGTGGCGCGGAACTATAATGGCCGTATTCCAGCCGGGTGAGGAAACAGGCCAGGGCGCCCGTGCCATGATCGAAGATGGCATGGTCAAGCGCTTCCCCAGGCCGGATGTTACCTTAGCCCAGCATGTGATGCCGCTGTCGGCGGGTCAGATCGGTTGGCGCATTGGGACAATTCTGTCGGCCGGCGACAGCTGGGAGGTGACGTTGTTCGGTCGAGGTGCACACGGCTCGATGCCGCAGAAGAGTATCGATCCCGTGGTGATGGCGGCGTCGGCCGTCATGCGTCTGCAGACGGTGGTGTCACGCGAAGTGGCGATGACTGACTCCGCGGTCGTCACGGTCGGCACAATGAGGGCTGGCATGAGTGAAAACGTCATTCCCGATCGGGCGCTGCTTCGCCTCAATGTTCGCACCTTCAAGGATCAAGTGCGCACGCGGGTGCTCGCGGCGATTAAACGCATCCTTGAGGCCGAGGCCGAGGCTTCGGGTGCTCCAAAACCGCCGGAATTTTCCGTGCTGAGCGAGTATCCGCTAACCCGTAATGATGAGGCCGCCACGCGAAAGGTGGTCGCCGCTCTCCAACGCCGGTTTGGAGACGGTCGCGTGACAGAGATCGGTCCAGCGACGGCGAGCGAGGATTTTGGACTGTTTGGTGCAGCGTGGGATGTGCCGGCCGTTTTCTGGGTAATTGGCGGCATTGATCCGGATACTTACGCAAACGCGCAGAAGGCCGGCAAAGTCGACGAACTCCCGGCCAATCATGCTCCCGACTTCGCTCCGGTGGTTCATCCCACTTTGCGCACCGGCGTCGAGGCTATGCTGGCGGCTGCTGGCGCCTGGATCTCTTCACCTGCCGCGAACGCAACCTAATGGTAACGGCTAACCCAAGCGCACTTTTTCTCGGCGATGCATAGCGCCTTCCTACACGATCTGACAGCTGTGCTCGACTGGGTGGGAACATTGGCATTCGCATTGAGCGGCGGTCTGCTGGGCGTCAAAAAGCGGTTCGATCTCTTCGGCGTTCTTTTTCTGTCGTTTGTGGTGTCGGTGGCTGGCGGCATGATGCGCGACCTCTTAATCGGCGCAATCCCTCCAGTTGCAATCACCGACATTCATTATTTTGGGATCGCCTTGATCGGTGGTTTGATAACCTTCTATTGGTATCCCAACGTGACATCGCATCAGCGCCAGATATTGCTGCTCGACGCGGTTGGCC
>JBEKLE010000496.1:0-5236 GCA_050010355.1 Rhodopila sp.
TTCGCCCGCTGGCGCGCCAGCATCACCGAACTGTCCGCATTCCCGAACCTCCACATGAAGCTCGGCGGCCTCGCGATGAACGTCAACGGCTTCGGCTACCACCATCAACCGCTGCCGCCCTCATCAGGCGAAATGGCCGCCGCCTGGCGTCCCTACGTCGAAACGGTCGTGGACTCATTCGGCGCCGATCGCTGCATGTTCGAGAGCAACTTTCCGGTGGACAAAGGCATGTGCGCCTACCCCGTCCTTTGGAACGCGTTCAAACGGATCGCCGCCGGATATTCAGCCGACGAGAAGGCCGCCCTGTTCCATCGGACGGCACAGCGCTTTTACAGTCTGGAGACCAGCACCGCGTCGTCACCCTAAACCCCGCCCCAGACCTCCCGCGCGACCTCCACACACCGCGACAGTTTCGCCCATTGCTGGTCCTCGGTCAGCGTGTTGCCTTCCTCGGTCGAGGCGAACCCGCATTGCGGTGAAAGTGCGAGCTGTTCCAGCGGCAGATACTTCGCCGCCTCGTCGATCCGCCGCTTCAACGTATCCTTGCTTTCCAGTTCGCCTGTCTTGCTCGTCATGATGCCCAGTACGACCATCTTGGGACCGCGCGGCACGAACCGCAGCGGCTCGAATCCGCCGGCCCGTTCAGTGTCGTATTCCATGAAATACGCATCCGAATTGATCTGGTTGAACAGCACCTCCGCCACCGGCTCGTAGCCACCCGACGCGATCCAGGTCGAGCGGAAATTGCCGCGACAGAGATGCATCGAAATGATCATCCCTTCCGGCTTGCCGGCGATCGCCTGATTCAGCAGGTCGGCATAGATCCCGAGCAGATCCTCGACATGCTCGCCCCGCGCCTTCAGCATCGCGATCTGGTCCGGATCGCACAGATAGGCGATGTTGACCTCATCGAGTTGCAAATAGCGGCATCCCGCCGCACCAAATGCGCCGACGGCTTTGCTGTAGGCCACACCAAGATCCGCAAAGAAACCATCCAGTGACGGATAGGCGGCCTTGTCGATCGCATCCCGCCCGCCGCGGAAGTGCACGACGGAGGGCGCCGGGATCGTTTGTTTCGGCACCGCAGTCCGCACCTGCCCGGCGAGGAACTGGTAATGATCGATCATCGTCGGCTTGCTCCAGCCGATCCGCCCGTTCACCCGCAGCTTGTGACCCAGCGGAACACCGCCCTTGAACTGGATTTTCTGCTCCGGTTCGTAGATCTCCACGCCATCCAGACCAGCAACGAAATCGTAGTGCCAGTAGGCCCGGCGGTATTCGCCATCGGTCGCGGCGCGCAGCCCTATCTCTTCCTGCTTGGCGATCGCGGCGGTGATGCAGGTATTCTCTACCTCGCGCAGGGCATCATGCGGCAGCGTTCCCGCCTTCCACTCGGCCCGGGCTTCCTGCAGCACCTTGGGCCGAAGCAGGCTGCCGACATGGTCGGCCCGGAACGGCGGGGTGGTTCGAGGTTTCGTCATGCTGCGGTCTCCTGGTGAACGATGCGCCGTGTCCAGTCGCGCACAGCGCGGACCACGGCCTCGGGTTGTTCCGGGATCAACGCGTGGCTGGCGTCCGGAATCACGACCACCGTCACGCGTTCGGCGCCCAGATCGTCGCGGATGCCGTTCCGTGTCTCCGCCGGCCGCCATGGGTCAAGCTCCGCCTGGATATCCAGCACCGACGCGGAACCGGCGCCCCACCACTCGTCCTGCGGCGTCGCGGCACTCGCGGCGCGCTGGCTTTTGGATGCAATGGGATGCCAGTTGCCGAGCCAGGAGGACGGATCGTGGCCGGGGGCGAAGAACACCGCTTTCAGCGCCGCAAGGCGAACCGCATCGGGCAGGCTGGTGTCGATACATTTTGCCAGATGGTCACGCAGCGCCGGATCGGCCGACTTCGCTGCCGCCGCGGCCAGGATCACGCCGCGCACGCATTCGGGAAAATCGGCCGCCACGCAGCGTCCGATCCACTGGCCGAACGCATGGCCGAGCACGAAGGCAGCACCGCCGGCGAGCCGCTGGATCACCATCGCCACATCGCGCGCGTAGTCATGCAGAGTCAGACCGTCCATCGGGCCAACGCTGCCGCACATGCCCCGGGGCTGTGGCCGCAAGACCCGGAAGCCCTCGGCCGCGAACATTTCTGAAATATGATCGAAATCCTCGGAGTCGCGCGACGAGGAGGGCAGCAGCACAAGCGAACACGCCGTTTTTCCGCCCGGTTCATCCAGGATGACGTCGATCGAGACGTCGTCGTAGGCGACGGAAACCCGCCGGCGCTGGTCCATTTGCCGTCCTCCCCCCCCCCTGTGCCTGCCCGCACCCTAGCCCGCCGCGCGCTGATACCAAACAGGGATCAGTAACCCAAAGGAATCAGAGCATAAAATCAGACATCGCGGCTCTGTCGCCAGACCGGAAAATGGCGTCTGGGCCGTTAAAATTAAGGGTTCCGCCGTACAGCCGCTGACGGGTCGAGAATACTTGGAGGCGTTCCGGATACCTGAAGCGACCCGGCGCTGGCGGTGGAATCCGAACCTCGCCGGACCAGCGCCCGAAATAGTCCCGCTGGTCAGGCAATCCCGAGACGCGCAAACACCAGTAGCTTCACCAAATCCAGCACCAGCGCGAACACGCACGCGGCGGCCAGCGTCGTTGCGACCACCACCACGGGCAGCGGCGCCAAAGCGATGCCGGCGACCCCGAGCCCAAATGCGATCGCGATATCCACCACCGACGACCCAGCCAGCCACACGCTCGGGGCGATACTCCAAAGATGCGGACGGCCGCGAATGGCGTAGATCAACGCCTGGCTGCCGAACACCAGCGTGAGGAAGGACAACGTCTGTAACGCCGGCACCCCCAGGCCAAGCACGAACGTGCCAACTGCCAGCACACCGCAGCAGAATATCAGCAGGCTGCCCGCCAGGAATACGCCGGCAATGGTCAGTTTTCCGATATGCCAGCCGTTCGGCGCCGGCGACGCGCGCACGTTGTCCGTCGTCAGAGACATCGCGAGGAAATCGCCGGCGATCATCACGATCACCATCAGCAATGGTGTGAGGATCGCCTGCCCGGTCATCATCAAGCCGGCCATAAGGAAGAAAACAGTAACGATCTTCTTGGTGATGGAGTTGATCGTGTAGTTCTGTATACGCTGGAACGTCGTCCGTCCTTCCCTGACCGCGGCCACGATACCGGCCAGGCCCGCTTCGGTCAGAACCATCCCGGCGGCCGATTTGGCGATATCGGTGGCGGTGGAAACCGCGATGCCGATTTGTGCCTGACGGAGTGCCGGCGCATCGTTGGCGCCGTCGCCGCACATGCCGACGGTAATGCTTCCGGCCTGGAGAGCTCTGACCAGGTTGTATTTATCCTCGGGCAGCACGCCGGCGAACACCGCGAAGGACTCCGGACGCACCGCGCTCGGAATCGGCCCGGGCGGACACACCGCGCCCGCCAAACCCACGGCATGGGCAACGATGCCCGCCGTCTCCGGCGCATCGCCGGTCACCATGATGGTGCGCACGCCCAGCGCCCGCAATTCGCTGACCAGCGCGGCGGAATCCGCGCGAGGCGGGTCACTGAGCGCGATCAGTCCGGCAAGCTGCGTGGCCCCGGCAGGTCCCGCCGCGACGGCCAGCACACGAAACCCCTTCCCCTCGAGTGCACTTGCCGTCGTCGCGGCGGCCGGTTGCGGCCCGGCAAGGCCGCTTACCACAGCAAACGCGCCCTTCACGACGCGTTGCACGGCACCGGCCGCGTCGCTCACCGTTGCCTCCGACATTTTCACCGCCGGATCGAAGGGGACGAATTTGACCAGGCGTGGCGTATCCGCGGTGCTCTTGCCGGCGGCAGCGCGAATGGCTGCATCCACCGGGTCCTGGCCGCCGTCCGAACTGGCTAGTGCTGCAAGCATCAGCACATGCGGCGCGTCGAAACCCGGCATGGCCTGAACGTTTGCCACCGCCAGTTCGTTCTTCGTCAGCGTGCCGGTCTTGTCGACGCAAAGCACATCCATCGTGCCCGCCTCATCGACCGCCGAAAGTCTTGTTGGCAGCACACCCAGCTTCGCCAGCGCCGTCGCGCCGATCGCCGCCGCCAGTGTAAAGGTTGCCGGCAGGGCGACCGGGATCGCACCCAGCACCGCTGTCAGCACCAATGGCACGATAGCCGCCAGCGGCAGGTGCAGGATGGCAGCATAGATCGCCAGCATAACGATGACGCAGCCTGAGAACCCAGCGAGGTTGCGCACCACACGCACCACCGCTTTCTGCTGCGAACTGACCACATGGGCGGTGCGGACCAGTTCAGCCGTCCTGCCGAATTTGGTGCGCACACCAGTCGCCGTGACCTCCGCCACCGCCTCGCCACGCCGCACCAGCGCGCCGGCAAACGTCTGCCGACCCGGCCCCGCTTCGACCGGCACCGACTCGCCCGTCAGCATGGACTGGTCAAGCAGGACGTCGCCGCCGGTCAGCCGAACATCCGCCGCGACCACGCCGCCCAGCGAGAGTTTGATGACGTCGCCTGGAACGAGATCGGCGGCGGGCAGCGTCGTCCAGGCTCCGTCGCGCCGGACCGAGGCAGTCATCGCGAGACGCGACTTCAAAGCCTTGAGGGTTTGTTGCGCCCGGCCTTCCTGCACCAGGCCGACAACTGCATTGAACAGCAGCAGGCCGGCGATCACGCTGGCCTCGGAATACTTGCCGAGGCCCAGTTCAAGCACCACCGTGGCTTCCAGCATCCACGGCACTGGCGCCCAGAATTTCCCGACCGCGCGGCGCCACGGATGCAGCGCGGTGTCCGGCATGGCGTTGGTGCCGAAGCGCAGTAGCCGCTGTCGCGCGTCCGCGCTGGTCAGGCCCTCGACAGTCTCCGCGCTGGTCAGGCCCTCGACAGTCTTTAAGGGCGCCGCAGGGGTAGCCAGCCCGGATATGCCAATGGCCATGTCGAAAAATACCATTTGGGACGCCGCCATGGCAGCCTGGGAAACTACGTAGCGGGCCAGACCGAGGTGATGAAAACCCAGATAATGCCTCCGGCGTTGGGACAGACCCGTCGATGCCGCCCCTCGCCGGGCTGATGCACGCCCTCGCCGCCGAACGCGCCCGTCACCCCGAGGCGTTCCGCGGCAAGGGCTGGCTGCGCTGGCTTTTGCTGGGCGCCGTCTTCACTTATCTGGCCTACCTGATGTGGCTGTTCGACGTCAGCCGCGTGTTCACCGACCTGCCCCG
>JBEKLE010000497.1:0-4846 GCA_050010355.1 Rhodopila sp.
CGGAATTTCTTCAGTTGCTTCGAACTGGTGATCCCGACCTTGGCCAGCAGGGTCAGGGCGACCGGGAGCTGGAAGGTGATGCCGAAGGCGAAGATCAGCTTCATCACCAGATCGAGGTATTCGCTGACCTTGGGCAGCAGCTCGATCGGGACGCCGCCGCCGCCCGTCGCGTTCTGGAAGCTGGCGAAGAAGCGCCAGGCGAAGGGGAACACGAAGTAGTAGGCGAGTGCGGCGCCCAGCACGAACAGGACGGGCGTTGCGGCGAGGAAGGGCAGCAAGGCGCGCTTTTCGCTGCGGTAGAGGCCGGGGGCGACGAACAGCCAAAGCTGCACGGCGATCATCGGGAAGGCGACGAAGGCACCGCCGAAGAAGGCCACCTTGATCTTGGTGAAGAAGGCCTCGTAGAGCTGGGTGTAGATCAGGTGCGGGTCGGGGTTGCCTTGATCGCGCAGCACGTTCGCCAGCGGTTCGGCCAGGAAGTAGTAGATCGCGCTGGAAAAGTAGTAGGCGATGAAAAAGCAGACCAGGAAGGTGGCGGCTGACCAGATCAGCCGCGTGCGCAGCTCGATCAGGTGATCAAGCAGCGGCATCGGCTTGTCGTTGATCGGGTCGTCTTCAGGTCTTGCCACGTTCGGCTTTCTCGATCTGTAGAAACCGGCTGGTCCGGCGATGGGTCGAGCACGGCGGTTTCGCCAGTTGGTAAAGCCCGGCACCTTTACCGATGGTCAGGACCATTGCCTACGCCTTGGATCGGCGTTGCAGCACAGCTTCGGGGGGAATGAAAGCAGGCGCCTCGGCCGGATCGGGAGTGACCAGGACCGCCGGGGGCGGAACCAGGCCCGGCGGGATGAAGGCGGGCGCGCTGGGCTTTTCCGGCTTCGGCTCCGGAAGAGGTTCCGGGGCGGGCTGATCGATGACGGCGACCTCGTCGTGCGTCACGACCTCGCTGGCAGTGGGATAAGTCGGTTTGAACGGGTCTTCCTCGAACGTGCTGCGGATCGACCTGTCCGGATCGATATGCTTTTCCACCAGACTGGGAATATCCAGGTTGCGGATATCGCTGAAGGCTTTCTTGACATCGCCGAGGTCGGCCTCGCGCACCATTTCATCGACATGGGTCTGAAACTCGGCGGCCATGCGGCGCGCCTTCTTGATCATACCTGACACGGTACGAATGGCGGCAGGCATGTCCTTGGGACCGATCGCGATCAATGCGACGGCTCCGATCAAGGCAATCTCCGACCAGGCGAAATCGAACATGGGTGCGCGTTGTGTCTCCGGGGGGCGCTCGCATCGCCCATCGGAGAAGGGCGATCCGTCGCATTATGCCTGAAGTATCTGATTGACGCGGCGAATCGTGGTCGCCCTGCGACTCACGCTTCTCTGCGACCAGATACTAGCTAGCAGGAAGCGGGCGCCGGGGAAACCTGTGGCTTGGCCGGGACGGGTTACCGATGGGCAATGGACACCGGTTCGTCCACCGGTTCGGCGGTCAGGAAACCCAGTGTATCGGCTTCCAGGACGGCGCAGGTCAGCTTGCCGCCGAACACCGCGCCGGTGTCGATGGCGATGCGGTTGTGGCGGATGACGGGGGCCTTCACGGGGGTGTGGCCATGCACCACGACGGCGCCGAAGTCGGCTTCCGAGTAAAGGAATGGCTGGCGGGAGCGCAGCAGGTCGTCGCGGGCCTGGTTTTCCAGGGCGATGCCGGGGCGGACGCCGGCGTGGATGAAGGCGTAGCCCCCTTCCCGGTGCATCAGCGTCAGGTTCCGGAGGAAGGCCTGGTGGGTCTGTGGGATTTGCGCGGCCCATTGGTCCCGGGCCCCTTCGGGGTCGATGCCGTAGCTTTGCAGGGCAGCCTTGCCGCCGGCGAACAGCCAGTCTGTGCCGGCGGCGCGCTCCCCGGTCAGGGCATCCAGCATGGTGTTTTCGTGGTTGCCCATCAGGTTGACCATCTCCATTCCGGGAACCGGGCAGCCATTTTTGAGGCGTGCGATGACGCCGGCGGTATCGGCGCCGCGATCGACATAGTCGCCGATGTGCAGCAGCAGGACGGAGGCGATCGGGCGGGTGGCCAGATCGCGCGCGATGGTGTCGTGCAGGTCGGCCAGTTGGCGGGCGCATCCGTGGATGTCACCAATGGCGTAGATACGACGGCCGGGCGGCAGGGAGGCCGGCGCTTGGGAGAGTTCGAGCATTGCGCACCGGGATTACAGGGTGACTGGGATCGAGGCAACTCGGCGGCGGCTGAACGGCGTTGCCTGTCTCTGTTGAGGGGGTGAACAGGCCAAGCAAGGTTTTGGAACCGCAGATGAACGCGGATGGACGCAAATAAGCAGGTCGTTGCGACGATTGGCGCGCTGGGTGCCGGCGTCGTTTTGGTGCGACACGGCTTGGCCGAACAGTCAAAAGCGAGGCCTCGCCCAAGGGTTGTTATCCGCGTTCATTCGCGTTGATCTGCGGTTCAACGTCTTTCTCTCGCGAGGCCGCGGCCCACTGTCACCCGCGCCTGTGATACCTGTTGAAGCCTCGGGCCTTCGCTGCCCGACGTGACAGGAAGGTGACCGATGCGACGAGCCGTTGTCTTTTACCTTGTGCTGTTCGCCCCGCTGCACGCGGCATGGGCTGGCTGCGCACCGATCGCGATGGACAAGCCGCGGATCTGGCGCGCAGCGGCGGCAGACTCGGTGGAAATCACCTTTCTGGGTCACGCCAGCTTCGAAATCGTGTCGCCCGGCGGCGTGCGCGCGGTTACGGACTACAACGGCATCAACATCCCGGCAGATCCGCCGGATATCGCAACGATGAATCATGCCCATTCGACGCACTACACGCTCGATCCCGACCCGCGGATTTCCCATGTGCTGCACGGCTGGGCAGAGGACGGTCAGAAGCCGGTGACCGACCTGACCGTCCAGGACATGCGCGTGACCAATCTGGCAACCAACATCCGCGGCTGGGATGGAGAAACCGAGCGGTATGGGAACTCGATATTTGTGTTCGAGACGGGGGGATTGTGCATCGCGCACCTCAGTCATCTGCATCACCTGCTGGAACCGGCGGATGTCGCGGCGCTCGGTCATATTGATATCGTTATGGTCGCGGTGGATGGGCTGTGGACCATGAGCCAGCCGGATGCCGCCGCGGTGGTCGAGCAACTCCAGCCGCGGGTGGTTCTGCCGATGCATTACTTCACCCACGACGTGCTGACGCACTTTCTGGACCTGGAGCGGGGCAAGTACGCGATCGACGTTCGGGACGATCCTGTGCTTGACATTTCGCGGGCGACGCTGCCGCCGGCAACGACGGTGATCGCGCTGCCGGGCGGGTACTGACCGATCCGACCAAGGCTGAGGCTACTCTCGCCTGGCAGAATAGATCCGGTTTGAACCGGTTCGAACTGAGAGGAAACCGCATGTCGCCGGTACGTCGTTGGTTGGCACGAGGCCGGCCATGCGGGACCCGGCACCTATCGCCGCTGGTCCCTCCTCGCACCACTTTAAGGCACTTGCTGCTTCGTCATCGGATCAGCGATGAGCAGCGGAATCCAGCTACGCCCGGCCTTTCTCTGAACCAGCAGCGCCACGCTGATTTGTCCTTCGGTCTTCGCCTGCGCGATGCAGCGTTCGACCTCATCGGGAGACGCGGCCGAGGTCTGCTGGACACGCAGCACGACGTCACCCGGCAACAAAATTTCCTGCCCGGTGAAGACGTCGTTCGGAACCGCGGAGACCAAAACACCGGGTTGTCCCGGCGCCATGTTGTTGTTTCGGCGCACCTCTTCGGTCAGCGGAGCCAGCTTGAGACCACCGGTCGAGAACCGGTTGAGCAACGGGGCGGGATTGTCGACCTTTTCGGCTCCGGGGCTCTCGGCCGCACGCACATCGACGGCGATCGAGCGGCCGTTGCGCCATATCGTTACGTGATCGATATTGCCCACCGGAAGGTAGCCGAACCGTCTTTCCGCGTCGCGCGCATCCTTTACCGGGGTATCGTCGATGCGCTGGATAATATCCCCTTCGGCGATGCCGGCCGCCATCGCCGGGCTGTCGGGTGTGACCCCGGTAACCACCGCGCCCTGCATCTCGGGCTCGCGGAAGCTCAAGGCAATGGCGGTCGAGAGATCCTGCAAGTCCACGCCGACCCACCCGGCTTTGATGCGGCCGTATTGCAGCAGCCGACCGGCAAGGAACTTTACGTCGTTGGAGGCCAGCGCGAACCCTATTCCCATCGAGCCGCCGCTGTTCGAGAAGATGTCGCTGTTCATACCAACAACCTGCCCGGACTCGCCGATCAACGGACCGCCGGAGTTGCCGTGATTGATTGCGGCGTCGGTCTGGATGAACTCATCGTAGGCGCTGTCCTTGATATCGCGATTGAGTGCACTGACGATACCGGCGCTGACCGAGGTGCCAACACCCAGCGGGTTGCCGATAGCCAGCACGGGATCTCCCACGCGCACTTTATCGCTGTCGGCGAAGGTCAGCGCGACCAGTTTATGGCCCGTCGTAACCTTGATGAGCGCCAGATCGATTTTAGCAGAGGCGCCGACCACTGATCCGAGCGCTCGCGATCCGTCGCTGAAGCCGATGACAAGCTGTCTGGCGCCTTGAATGTTGTGCCGATTGGTCACGATCAGCCCGTCCGGATCAATCACAAAGCCGGCGCCATTGCCGTAATCGAGCACGGCGTCATTCGACACCTGCGCCGAACCATCGTGCGCATCGGCAGCGGGGGATTTTCGAACGAAGATGGTGACCACACCGGGGAGTACGCGCTGTATCAGGTCGGCCTGGCTGGACCCGACTTCCGCTGCGCGCCCGTCGGGCGACCATGTTGCGCTGAC
>JBEKLE010000498.1:0-4790 GCA_050010355.1 Rhodopila sp.
TGGCGGCACCGGCGCGGATTGTGAGCGCGCTGTCCGTGGCGCTCGTCAGCGTGCGCGTCATGCCGGTCGCCAGATGGAAATCGGCGACCTGATGGCGGAGGTCGGCGGCAAGGCCTCGGCAAGCCTGCCGTCGCGCCGGACCGCCATCCACGAGGCGTCGCACGCCGTGGTCGTCGCGGCCACACGGCCAGACGATATCGTCGCCCTGTCTATCCAGCGGGACGGCGGGATCCTCGGCGGCACCCTGCTGAAAGTCCGCGCGGATAACGGTTCAACGGCCGATGACATCGCGACGATGCTCCGCGAACTGCTGGCCGGTCGGGCGGCGGAGGAGTTGTTTTTCGGCCACGTGTCGGGAGGGTCGGGCGGATCACCTGATTCCGATCTGGCACGGGCCACGACGCTCGCGGTTTCCTGCGAGGTTACGTGGGGGCTGGGAAAATCGCTGGCCTGGTTTGGCGACATGACGCCCGACGAATGCGGACGTTTCATTTCGGTGCGACCCGATGTCGCATTGCGCGTCGAGGCTCGTCTGGCCGCCGCATATGCCGAAACGCTGGCGATGCTCAGCGCACGTCGGCCTGCGGTTGAAGCGCTGGCCGAAGTGCTGCTGGAACGTCAGGTGCTGTCCGGCGACGATGTAAGGGCGGTGCTGGCATCAGTGGCCAAAGTGTCGAGGACGGCACGGAGTGTCGGCAAGCGGACGAGGCCGGACGATGCAACGCACAATCAGCTCGGACCATCGACATATCGGTGAGAGCTGGCGTCGCCCAGCTAAACCGGCGCACGGTCGGCCAAACTGAACCCAGGGCAGTCCAGCGGCGGAAGCACACGATTCAGAACAAGCCGACTATTCGATGTTTGGCGCTGATCGACCTTCACCCACGGCACGCGGCAGGCTACGCTCCGGAATGCTCAAGCGGAGGAACCAGTGCAGGACAGCGATATCGCTCCGGGATCGAGTCTTGTCGGGCGTGGAGACCGGGTGGTCATCAACGTGTTTGCCGATGCGACCAGAATCGCGCATGCGCTTGGCCTGAACATCGATCTGCCGGATTCCGACAACGAGGATCCGGCCTACTGGGATCTCGTTCACGCGGACGGCGGCTACAAACCCCGGATCGCCGACCAGATCGCCGACCCATGGTGGAAAGGGGATCCAGACTGGGCGCTGTTGATGAGCCTGCCTTGGGGGGAGGTCTGGTTCGACATCGAGGAGGGCGTGAAGCTGTTCCTGTTGGCTGCCGACATCGGCCGAGGCCTCGACCTGCTCGACCAGCTTCGCGCCCGGGGAATTCAACTGACAGGCGAGGACGGCGGGAGCCTGGTCCGCGTCTCGCCGACGCGGTTCGGAGACGACAGTCTGGCCCGGATACGGACGCACTTGCAGGCGGCGGGACTGGTCCAGGGCTTCAATGAAATCGTCTGGGAACTGCCGCCAAGCCGACGCTAAGGACGCCAAATCCCGTTCTTCCTCAAACCACAGGCTCGCCGCCGGAGTTCGCCGTCTTCCGGCTCAGCGGTAGCGCTCAATCGGCCGCTGTCCGTGCTCGGCCAGAACGCGGTCGAGACCTCTCAGCATCAGATCATGGAGACTGACGTCAAGGTCGACAGCCAGGCGCCTGAGGCGCTGGAGTTCCGGCGGCAGCAGGTAAAGCGTGGTCGAGCGCGTCGCGCCTTTAATGCCAGGGCGCGGTGCCGGGACGGCGGCTTCGGGCACCGAAGTGAGCATCGGCTCCAGTAAGGTCGCGGCCAGATGCCGCACGACAGGGACTGCAACCCCGTCGCCGAGGAGGCGAAGCGCGTCCTCGCGGCGACGGGGCAGCTTATAGCTGTCCGGCAGCCCCATCAGTCTCGCCGCCTCGCGGGGAGCAAGCGGCCGGGTGCGGACACCTGACCGATCGGCGACGAGCAGGCTCTGCTGCGACGATCCTCCACCCGGGGTACGCAGGCATCCCGCGATGCCGTCGATCCGCAGGTCGGCCCGCTGCTCGCTGCCGGTCGCGGTCGCACGCATCCGGCGAGTCAGTGTGCCGATAACCGTCCCCGTCTTCCGCGCCACCCCCACCCGATCAGAATCGCGCCCGGACATCAACGCAAGAAGCGCCTCTGTTTCAGATGCAGTGTGCCATCGCACCTCGGCATCATCATCGAGCAAGTCGGCCAGCTCCTGCCTGCGAGACGAAGGAACGGGGGGAACCAGCCACATCCAGCGCTCGCATTTACCGGCAACGGAGACCACTGAGGCGGGATGCCAGGGACGGGACGGATGCTCCGACACCAAGCCTCTGGGAATTGCCACATCCTCTGCGGCCGCCACGACGAAAAGGCGCCGACGGGACTGCGGAACTAGGAGAGCCGCATCCACGACCAGTGCACCGACCTTGTATTTCGCGGCGCTCAGTACCCGGACCACCGCGGCGAGATCGCCGCCACCCCGGCTCGATGCCAGTCCGGTCACATTCTCAACCACGATCAGCCGCGGCCCAAGCCCGCGCTCGCCCAGCCGCCTGATGAAATCCAGGGCTGGCCAGACCGCGCCGGAGCGCCCCCCATCCAGCCCGCCTCGGGCACCCGCGTTTGACACGTCCTGACATGGCGGCGATGCGAAGACCAGGTCCGGCCGCTCGGATATCCGATCCGCGTCCAGACCACGGACGTCGCCGACGACAAGGTCCGCGTCGTCCCAGTTGGCCTTGTAGGCGGAGGCCTTCATTCGATCGATGTCGTTCGCGAGCAGGCAGCGCCAACCGGCACCAAGTCCGGCACGGGCCAACCCTCCGCCAGCGAAGAGTTCTATAAAGGTGTGATGCTGTCCCGTCGTCATGGGATGCCATTACCACCGCCGCCGGGTTCGGCGCCAGCGGTTCCACGGGCTGACGGGGCGGCAAGGTCTAGCAGGCGCTCGACACGCCCGAGCCGGTAGAAGTGCGTGCACCCGCGGCATGAAGTCCGCACGTCTCCGGAATGGCAACGTCGACACTATCAACGGCGACGGCACCCGGAACTCGTGGGCGATGTCGAAATCTGGCGTGCGTTACCGATCGGCTGTGCGCCTTGGCGGGGCGTGACGACATCAGAACCATGATGGCTGCTTCCGCTTCGCCCGAGGTGCGACGGAGGAGACCAGATGGGCTGGATTACCCGATTGGCACGACTAGAAAACGTGTGCAAAAAGCATCCAGTTTAGCACGCATTCGTGTGCATATTTGCCCGAGCATTGCCGATGCTGGCGAGCCGCCTTCAAATCGGCGCGACCTTTGCAAAATCATCTGGCTTCCGCTGCGGAATCCTCGCTGGGCACCAGACAACAGAGATGGTCTTGCGCGGGCATTTTGATCAAGTAAACAGCGGGCGGCCGAGAGGTTATTGATAACGCCTATTCAATTATCAGGCAAACAAGAGGAATCTAGCCTTACCCACGTGGCAATTGAGCAATCGCCGCCATGCCTACGGGTCGAGCTAGCGTCCCCGCCTCCACTACACAGAATAGTTTGTATCAAGCTGGAAGCTATGCAGGAAATCACATCGCTTCTGGCGAGAGAAATCGTGGCCGTCAAAGAGGAGGGCCGCTCGTCCCGCTTTCCAGGCCCCTATCACGGCAAGAAGGGCTTCTCGTGGCGGATCCCACCCATCGACGTCTGGACGGGCCGCGGCGCGCAGGTGCCCAATCAGGCGGTCAACCGATGTATCGACCGATGTCGTGGGCCGCTGGCCGGGCTGCCAGGCGCAAAACAGCTCAAGCGCACCGAGCGCTACGACAAGATTTTCTGGAGGAACGATGCACGCATATAGCTCGGAATATTGCCGCAAGGAAGCCAGTGCGCCGCGCGCCGCATCGATCAGATGCGTGTTCATGGACTGGTGCCGCAGCGTGTCCGAAATCCTTTCGGCGGTTTCAGTCACCATTTTTTCGAGTTCAGCGGACATTCCATGGCGGCAAGCCGCCCGAACACCCGCTGCCAACGAGGGCGGCCCGAGGGAGCTTCCGCGGTGTCGATCCAGATTGCCTCGAGCATGCCGGACGAACATGCCTTTCGAGACCGGGTACACGAGCATCCTGGCGCGATCGACCTGCTTCGCGAAGCGCGTGAGGGTTGGGAGGTTGCGGTCCACTGGAATCAGGTGGCGGACGGCAATCCCGAGCGCCTGCTCCTCCAGCAGCATGCGGGCATGTGGCACCGCGGAATCCTCGAAGACCCTATCTATATTGCGCTGCGCAACCTTGATCTTCCGGACCTCTCGGGCTACCGTTTTCAGCAGTCCAGCGACGCTTGGGTTGGTCGGTGCCATGGGACTGCGCAGCCCGTTGGCCATGGCACGGGAAGCGGCCACTGCCGCGGCACCGTCGGTTGTGCCAGGCGCATCAGAACGGCTGAGAGAAGTGCCGATGGGCTGTAACCGGGGCACCTCGAGTGACACTGCTTGGTGCTGGTCTTCGGAAGACCCGTCCCGGCGGCAGGCACCAGGGTAACGGGTGGGCACATCTTTAGGGAGCGGGCGCACCTGTGGCCGGGCGCGAGCTGCTCTCTTCGCAATGCGCTCATGGACAGCAAGCTCGCCATCCGCGGGAATCAAGTGGCCAACGCCAAATCTGTGTGCCGCCTTCTTCAGCAGCACACTGGCGTTGGTTGCCGTCGCCTGTCTCAGGACCCTGGCTATTTTCCCCTCGGCCGCCTCAATCCTCCTGGCGTCTTCGATGACCGCTTCCAGTCGTTTACCCACGCTGGCGTTAGTCGGTGGCCTGGATTTGGCCAGTTCGTGGGCGACGACGTAGGCCGCAACGACCG
>JBEKLE010000499.1:0-5136 GCA_050010355.1 Rhodopila sp.
AGCTGGCGCGCATGCCGTAGAGTTTGAGTTCAGTCAGTGCCTCAAGGATCTCATGGCGCTCCATCAGGCAACTTTCCTTATGCTGTCGTAGCGGCCGCAATCAGCCGCGGGTTCGATCTTCAAACGCAACGCAGCGGGTGTGGTGATGCTGGGCGGTGCCGCCGGCTGCCGCTGACGCGCCAGTATGGTCAGAATTACATCGCCGCTGGCGATGCCCGCCGCCAGCGCTTCGGCACAGGCTGCCTCGACCGCCGCCAGTCCGTGATCGAGCACCGCGGCCAGCACTTTGACGAACTGGCGATCGGCATCGGCGTGCGACTTCAGCTTCGCGCGGACCGCGGCCAGACCGGCAGGCAGTTCCCAGTCCTTGAACGGTGCGCCGTTGCGCAAAGCACCTGGCTTGCGCACCAAAATCGGCAGGTAATGCCAGGGATCGTAGATGATCTGGTCACGCCGGAATTCACGCGGATGGTCAGCCACCACCTCGTCGTTGAACAGCACCACGATGCGCTCGGCATGCGAGCGCACCAGCACCATTCGCCCGGCTGCCCTGGCGTCGACCGTCGCCGTCCCGGAAGAGCCTGCCGGCGATGCGACCGACAGGGGCGATGACACGCCCAGCACGGCCGGCCGCGGCGTGGGCCGCCGTGGTCGCCGGGCGCGTGGCGGGTAAGGGCCTGGTGCCATGAAGATGTCCGTTCTGGTCAAGCTGAACGAGAGCAACGGCGAACTGATGCGCGACCTCGCACGGCTTGAGCCGCGCGAGCGGGCGGAACGGGTGCGCGTGCTGGCGATGATCGGCCTGGTTGCTGTGGGAAGCCGATCGGAGCGGGGTTCCGGGACCGAACTTGAGCCCTTCCCGGAGACCGCGGCGGGCAAACGCGCAACAGAGACTGAACGATCGGTTGCGCGGTAACCTCGGGTTAAAGTCTGCCCGCCAGCTGGAAGGTCTTCGAGATCCGCTCATAGACCCGGTTATCCAGGTGCAATACCTGAGACGGAGGGCCGAGAGCGCGAACGGCGGTTGGCGCCTCAGCGTTGATAGTGAGGCGGAGTCGACATTCCTTGTCCGTCCCGGGATGCAGATCGCGACCGTGGCGGAGATCGACAAGCCCGGCATCCACGTCGCCGGCATCAGCAACACGACGACGATCCGCGCCATGGCCGCCTGGCTCTCGAACACCGCACCAAAGGGCGTCCCGACGGTCGACGCCGCAATTGATCAACTCAAGTCGGGTGAGATCGACGCGTTCGGAATGAGTCGCGATGCACTCGTCGCCCTGTCCGCCGCCGTGCCTGGCTCGCATGTCTTGCCCGGTCAGACGGGTCCGAAGTCGAGCCGCTGCCGGCGCGCTGCATCCGCCGGAACAAACGCTGTAAACGCCAGCCAGAATCCGTAGCTATTTGCTGATGTTCGGTCTGACAGCGGCGTTTCGCGACGTCGTCTCGGATTGTCCAGGTAGTCCATAGGAGGGACCCGCCCCCGGAGCGGAGCGCCCTTCGCGCGCAGCGACGCGACGGGGGCGGGAGGTCCCTGTGGACCCACCTGGGCAATCCCTGGGGTGGCGGTCCAGGAAAGCTCTGACCTCGGGGTCTTTGCAGCGAGTGCGCTAGAACCTGCTGGAATTGGAAGGCAGGCACGGCGCCGATCCACTACCTGGCAGTTTTGCTTCGGCGCCGTGCCCTACACCGTGCAGAGGCACGATTGCAGGGGCATCTTCGCAGCCACGGCGGCGCGCGTCCACGCCACCGGCGGGCGCATAACGAGAACGGCTGTTGCGACCACGATGATGGGCGACCGAGCACGCGAGGGAGGGTGCGAGCCCGGCTTTTCCTCTGCGCCGAGCCAAACTGCCGCATTCAGGTGCTCATCTGCAGCGATTGCGATCGGGGCCACATCTACTGCGCCGACTGCGGGCCCCGCGCGCGTCGCCGGTCTCTGCATGCAGCGGGGCGGCGCTATCAGGCGAGCCGTCGCGGCCGGGTCAGGCATGCGGCGCGATCGCGCCGCTACCGGGCACGCAAATACCGGGCGCGTGAAAATAAAGTGACGCATCACGGTTCACCCCCGGATCGATCGGCTGCTCTGCTGGCCACGGATCCGGCGGTGGTGGTCGAAGAGCAATCGTCCACGGACAGCCGACCGCCGCGCAGGCAGCAATGGTGCTGCCTGTGTTGTGGTCGTCGCTGTTCGGAACATGTCAGGCAAGGCTTCCTGCCACACCGGGTCCGTCGGAACAGACGAAGAGGACCCGATCATGACTATTCCGCCTGATCTTGAGGCGCAGATCCTGCGCTATTACCACGTCGAAAAGTGGCGTATCGGAACGATCGCCCGGCAGTTGCGCGTGCATCCCGAAACCGTCGCCCGGGTGCTTGCCCAGGCCGGCCTGCCGCGCATTGGGCCGCCACAACGGCCATTGAAGATCGACCCCTATCTGCCGTTCATCCGCGAGATGCTGGCCAAGTTCCCGACGCTGACCGCCAGCCGCCTGCACGCGATGGTGTGGGAACGCGGCTATCGCGGCGGCCCAAGTCGTTTCCGTGCGATCATCGCCTGCCATCGGCCACGCCCGAAAGCGGAGGCCTATCTGCGCCTGCGCACGCTGCCCGGGGAGCAGGCCCAATGTGACTGGGCCCATTTTGGTCACCTAACAATTGGCCGGGCGCGGCGTCCCTTGATGGCCTTCGTCCTGGTGCTCAGCTACTCACGCCAGATCTTTCTGCGCTTCTTCCTCGACGCCCGTATGGAAAACTTCCTACGCGGCCATCTCGGCGCGTTCGCCGCATGGAACGGGGTTCCGAGGGTCATTTTGTATGACAATCTACGCAGCGCGGTGCTGGAGCGCCACGGCGACGCGATCCGCTTCAACCCGGCCCTGCTCGACTTCGCCGGGCACTATCGTTACGAACCCCGTCCCGTCGCGGTGGCGCGCGGCAACGAAAAAGGCCGCGTGGAAAGAGCCATAAAGTTCGTGCGGGACGCGTTCTTCGCCGCTCGCACGTTCGCCGATCTGGACGATCTCAACGCCCAGGCCGACGCCTGGTGCCGCGGCCTGGCCGCCGACCGTCGCTGTCCAGAAGACCAGACCCGCAGCGTCGCCGAGGTCTTCGCCGAGGAAGCACCCAGGCTGCTGAAGCAGCCTGACAATCCCTCTCCGGTGGTCGAACGGGTCGCCGTCAAGGTCGGCAAGACACCTTATGCCCGCTTCGATCTGAACGACTATTCAGTACCGCACACCCATGTGCGGCGCATCCTGACCGTGCTGGCCGATCCCGACCGGCTGCGCATCGTCGAAGGCGAAGCGATCGTCGCCAGCCATCCGCGCAGTTTCGACAAAGGCCAGCAGATCGAAGACCCGCCGCATGTCCAGGCGCTCGTCGCGTGGAAAGCGCAGGCCCGCCGCCATCGTGCGACCGATCGCCTGGCACAGGCCGCGCCGGCCAGCCGGACCTTGCTGGTCCGCGCCGCCGAGCGAGGCGATAACCTCGGCAGCATCACCGCCGCCCTGCTCCGGCTGTTGGAGCGCTATGGCGCCAGCCAACTCGATGCCGCCATCAACGAGGCGCTCGAGCGCGGTGTGCCGCACCCCAACGCGGTTCGCCTGGCACTCGAACGCCGCCGCGACGACCGCCAGCAGGCGCCACCGGTCGCCCTGACCCTGCCAGCGCATGTCCAGGCCCGCGACAAGGCCGTGCGGGCGCAATCGCTCGCGACCTACGACCAACTAACGAAGGTGGGCCATGAAAAACCCTGACGCCTGGCAAGCGCGCGCCAAGGCGCTGCATCTGTACGGCCTGCTGGCGCACTGGCCGGAGGCCACCGCCGCGGGCTGGGTCCCGTCGCTGATTGAATGGGAAGAGGACGAACGCGCCCGTCGCAGCCTCGAGCGTCGCCTTCGCGATGCCCGTATCGGCCGCTTCAAGCCGTTGTGCGACTTCGACTGGAACTGGCCCACCGCAATCGACCGGGCCAGCTTCGAAGCGCTGATGACACTCGACTTCCTCAAGGACGCCACCAACGCCGTGCTGGTCGGGCCAAACGGCATTGGCAAGTCTACCTTGGCCCGCAATCTTGCCCACGAGGCGCTGATACAGGGTCATACTGTCCTGTTCACGAGTGCCGGCCAGTTACTCGGAGAACTGGCCTCGCTCGACAGCGATTCGGCTCTGCGCCGACGCTTGCGATACTACGTCGCACCGACGTTATTACTCATCGACGAGGTCGGCTATTTGTCCTACTCCAATCGTCATGCCGACCTGATGTTCGAGCTGATCAGTCGACGCTACGAGCAAAAAAGCACCGTCGTCACCACCAATCGCGCCTTTGCCGAATGGCGCGAGGTGTTCCCCAACGCCGCCTGTGTGGTGTCCATGGTCGACCGGCTGATGCACAACGCCGAGGTCGTCTCGATCGAAGGCGAATCCTATCGCGCCAAGGAAGCCAAGGAACGCGCCGAGCGGAAGGCCAAACAGCGCCGGGGTGGAAAATCATGACCAAACATAAGAGACGCAAACAAACCCGGCGCGCTTGCCCACTCTGTGCTGAGCCGCGACCGAACCCCGGTCTGCCGATCGCCATACCATTCGGCATCCCGACATATTGGTCACCCGATGCCGCGCTCGCCATCTTCGAGTTCATCGACGAAATGCGTGACATCGTCCTCGCCGTCTACCGCACCGACATCCAGGACGCGGCACGCCAGCGATGCCAATCCATGCCAGCCGAACGGGTGCTCATCCCGGACGACAAGCTGCCGTTCTGAGCGGCGATACCAACCGAGCACGGGGCCATCGGCCCCGTCCTCCTCTTCAATCCCACAAACCTACCGCAACGACTGCTCCGGCTTCACCGATCTCGCGCCGCCCCAGCACATCAGCAAAAAACTACGGATCCACATCGGCGCTAACAGGTGGTGTAGTACGGGCCGTGAATCGCAGTCTGCTCAGCCAGCGACGGTGCATCTGCGTCCAGGCCGGCCGGTGGTAGTGATGGCCATGACGCAGCAGTGAAATCCGAGTTTGACACCTGAAATCGGAATGTGACCTATTATCAGCAGCCTACGGGCAGGAAAAAAGTCGTTGGCACTACAGATGCGCGGTTCTCGGGATTTTCTCCTGCTTACGGATGGGGCG
>JBEKLE010000500.1:0-4767 GCA_050010355.1 Rhodopila sp.
AACCTGTGCCCGCACATGAAACGCATCACATTGCCGAAAATCCGCCGTGCGCTCGAGACGATGCGGGAGGAGGTCACGATCGACCCGGCACTTGCCGAACGTGCCCGCCGATCGGTCGAGCGCATGCTGGAGGTGCGCTGATGAACCCGCTGCCTCTGGTGATGATCGAGCCGGCGGTCCGAACCGCGTTGCTGGAGGATCTGGGCCGTGCCGGCGACCTGACGACGGACGCCATCGTTCCGGCCGGCACCCAGACCAGTTGCGCACTGGTCGCTCGGCAACAAGGTGTCGTCGCGGGCCTGGATTTCGCCGCAACCGCGTTCCGTTTGATCGACCCGGCGATCGTGGTCGAGGTTGCCCTGCCTGATGGCAGCCGTTTGCGGCCGGGCGACCTGATCGCGACCGTCAGCGGCCCCGCGCGCGGGATCCTGACGGCGGAACGGACGGCACTGAATTTCCTGTGTCATTTGAGCGGCGTGGCCTCCGCCACCCGCGGCATCGCCGATGCGATTGAGGGCACGCGGGCGCAGGTGTGCTGCACGCGCAAGACCATGCCCGGGCTGCGGTTCGCGCAGAAATACGCCGTGCGGGTCGGCGGCGGATCGAATCACCGGTTCGGGTTGGATGACGCGGTGTTGATCAAGGACAACCACGTCGCAATCGCCGGCGGGGTGCGCGCAGCCGTGGAACGGGCGCGGGCCGGCGTTGGGCACCTGGTGAAGATCGAACTGGAAGTCGATACGCTGGCTCAACTGGAGGAGGCGCTGACGCTAAAGGTTGACGCCGTGCTGCTCGACAACATGGGGCCTGATATGCTGCGCCAGGCGGTCGGGATGGTGGATGGTCGCGCTATTACCGAGGCTTCCGGACGGATCAGGCCGGAGACTGCCCCGGCGATTGCGGCGAGCGGGGTCGATCTGCTGTCGGTGGGGTGGCTGACACACAGCGCGACGGTGCTGGATGTGGGGCTGGATTGGGTGGGGTGAGGTTCGGCCAGGCAGGTTTTCGACCGTCGTGTGACGTTGACGGCCGCGGTATCCGAAGTCAACGGTCTGCCTTGGGCGGACGACGGACATTCGCACCAGATGTTTGAGCAGGCACGTCAGTCTGGGTAGTAAGACCACAAGGTAATTCAAAGTGGCGCGCCACCCTGGTCCCTGGCCGCTTGCAACGAGCGCGAGCCGAAGCCTAGTCTCTGGGTGCACCCGGGGGATGGGGCTTCGTCTCGGCATCGGTTCCGACCTCCGGGTCGGGAGGGGACCATGATACGACGCCAGTTTCTGGCCGCCTCGGCGGCTGCGCTCGCGCTGCCCGCACTGGCGCGCAGCGAAAAGAGCTCGGTGCTCAAATACGTCCCGATCGGGGATCTGCCGACGGTGGACCCGATCGCGTCAACGAGTTACGAGACGCGCAACCATGGCTTCATGGTGTTCGACACGCTTTACGGCCAGGCTGGCGCGGAGCACGGCTTTGCGGCAAAGCCGCAAATGGTGGCCGGCCATACCGTCGAGAACGACGGCAGGACGTGGACGCTGGTTTTACGCGATGGGCTGGTATTTCATGACGGCTCGAAAGTCCTGGCACGCGACTGTGTAGCCAGCATCCGACGCTGGAGCACGCGGGACCTGTTCGGTCAGACACTGATGCAGCGCACCGACGAGCTGACAGCACCCGACGATCGGACAATCGTATTTCGGCTGAGCAAGCCCTTCCACCTGCTGCCCGATGCGTTGGGTAAGTTCGGGTGCTTCATGTGCGCGATCATGCCTGAGCGGCTTGCCAATACGGATCCATTCAAATCGATAACGGAAGTCATCGGCAGCGGCCCGTTCCGCTTCAAGGCGGATGAGCGCGTGTCGGGCTCATTGTATGTTTATGAGCGCTTCACGGACTACAAGCCGCGCGAGGATGGCGAGGCGGATTTCGTCTCCGGTCCCAAGGCCGCGCACTTCGATCGGGTCGAGTGGCACATCAATCCTGACGAGGCCAGCGTCACCGCGGCGTTGCAGTCAGGCGAGATCGACTGGACCGAATACGCGTATGATGATCTGCGGCCGATGCTACGGCGCGACGGCAGGGTCACTCTGCAACGAGTGGGCTCCACCGGCTTCTGGGGCTTCATGCGGCCGAACCATCTGTTCCCGCCGTTCGACAACCCCGCGATACGGCGCGCGCTGATGGGGGCAATCGATCAGAGCGTATTCATGACTGCGGTGATAGGCCCCGACCCGTCGGACTGGCATGTGCCGACGGGATTCTTTCCTCTGGACTCGCCGATGGCGAGCGATGTCGGGCTTGCCGCACTCACGGGTCCCCGCGATCTCGGGAAGGCCAGAAGTGACCTCGAGATGGCGGGCTATCGAGGCGAGAAGATCGAATTATTGGCTCCGGCCGATGCCTGGGGAATCAAGGCGATCTGCGACGTCGCCGCTGACACCTTGAGGAAGGTCGGCATGAATGTGGATCAGCAAGTGAGGGACGGTGCCACTTTGGCGCAGACGATCTTTAGCAAGAAGCCGCCCGATGAAGGCGGCTGGAACGTCTTCTGCGCCGGTTTGCAAGGAACGGACGCGATGACACCAGCCACTCACCGGTTGCTGCGTGGCAATGGCGAGCAAGCAGGCGCCGGCTGGCCGAGCAGCCCGAAGATCGAGGCGCTGCGTGATCAGTGGCTCGACGCGCCTGATGTCACTGTTCAGCGGAAGATCGCCGCCGAGATCCAGGCGCGGGCGTTCATCGACGTGCCGTATTTTCCTCTCGGGACCTGGTACCCGCAAACTGCATTCCGCTCCGATCTGAAGGGCGTGCTGGATGGGCAGGCGATCTTTTGGAATGTCCGACGGCAGGGATGAATTGGGCGAGGCGAAACCAGCGGTTTTCTTCGCCGTTCGGCCGCCACTTTTGATAAATGGCACCAGGCGGCCGTAGATTGAACTTCCGCTTCGGGGAAGCGGTCCTTGGCGTCGAGGCCGCAACGTCTCGCGGATGGTTTTCCTATGAATCTCGATTGCTCTAGATATTATCTGGGGTTTTACCTGTCGCAGAACCAATTGGGAAGCCCGCCTTTGGTCGAACTGGATCTGTGCCCCGGGCAACTCGGTTCCCGTTTGGCCTCCAGCAAGTGTTGCATTCATTCCCCCTACGTCCCACCGGCCATCAATCCGGAAATCCCGCCCCCAAACGGATTCCTGATCTCCACCCCCCGCCAGAGAAACCCAGCCTGCATATCCTCCGACAGCAGCACCCGGCACCCCGTCTGAGCCGCTGTCGCCAGCATGATCGCGTCCCACAGCGAATACTGGTGCATCGCCGCCAGATCCATCGCCTCCAACAGCACAGCGGAGGTCGTATCGGCGACCAGGCACGCATCATGCCACGCCAGCACAGCCGCGCACGCCTGCCCCGCCGGCCAGCGCGCCTTGCGCGTCAGCACCGTGAACAACTCCGCGAGCGCCTGCGCCGGCACGACGAGATCATCGGCCGCAAGGCTAGCCAGAGCGGCGTGGGCGCGCTGCCGCCGATCCTCTCCGTTCACACCCTCGGCGTAAGCGAGCACGTTCGTGTCCAGCGCGACACGCACGCTTCAGCGCTCATATAGGTCGTCGCGGCGCCAGGGGCCAATGTCGGTAACAGGTTGATCCCTCAGCCGCTGCAGCAATGCCGACCGCGCAGCCGCTCGTGTCGCATCCTCGGTGCCGCAGGGAACGATCCGCGCCACCGGCCTGCCATGAGCAGTCACGACAAAAGACGCGCCACCGCGAACCTCCCGGAGGATGTGGGAGAAGCTTCGGTTGGCCTCGGCAGCGGAAACAGCGTTTTCCATGACACTCACCCCAGTAGTGACTTTCACTACTTATCCCATCGCGTGTCCGACCACAAGCAAAACCTGCTACCCCGCCTCGAACACCGGCAACGTCAGCCCCTCCTTCACCCGATCGAACGCAACCGCCACCGGAAGGCCCACCCGCAACGCGGACGGGTCAATCCCGCGCGCCTGAGCGTTCATCCGCACGCCCTCCGGCAGATCGACCGTCAGCAGCACATACGGCAGATCGCCTTTGAAGCCCGGATGGAACGCGTAGTGGGTGATGGTCCAGCTATGCACTGTCCCCGTGCCTGCCGCATCAACCCAGTCGACGTTCATCGACCAGCACGCATCGCACATCGGGCGCGGATAGTGCCGGATCTTGCCGCAGTCGGCACAACGTTGCAGCCGCAGCCGGCCCTCGTTCAGCCCGTCCCAGTAGGGCCGCGTCTCCGGGGACGGCGACGGCACCAGCTTTTCGTAGATAGCGTCCATCAGCCCCCCCGCATGATGGCCAGCGCGCCGTCGCCCATGTCGCCATATCCGGTGACCAGCCCGATCTCTGCGTCCGGCACCTGCGCCGCCGCCTCGCCGCGCAGTTGCCTCGCGAGTTCGACGATGTGGTTCATGCCGGCCATGTGAGCCTGGGACAGCAGGCCACCATGGGTGTTCACCGGCAACCGCCCGTTCAACCCCAGCGCGCCGCCTTGGACGAAGGCGCCGCCCTCGCCCTTCTTGCAGAAGCCGAGGTCCTCCAACTGGCACATCACGATGTAGGTGAAGCAGTCGTAGACCTCGGCCACGTCGATATCAGCATGCGTGACACCGGCCATCGCAAACGCTTTCGGCGCCGCCTTGGCGAGGCCGAGCGTCGTCAGGTCGGGCCGCTGCGTGATCGCCGACGGGGAGTCCGGATGACCCTCGGCCACGCCCATCACCATGATCGGGCGCTTCGCCATATC
>JBEKLE010000501.1:0-4741 GCA_050010355.1 Rhodopila sp.
TCTCGGCGAGCGCCGCTTGGGCGATGGCGCCGGTCGCCGCGCCTGCGAATTGCACGGCCTCGATCGGATCGATGCAGAATTTCGGGGGCTATTTCGGGGGCGCGCTGGCGCCGATGATCACCGGCTTCATCGTGCAGGCGACCAACTCCTTTCAGCTCGCGCTGCTCGTCGGCGCGGCCGTCGCCTTCTGCGCAGCCATCGTGTACCTCGTCGTGGTCCGTGGGCCGATCCCGCCGATCGAGCTGGATATGCCGGAGCAGACCGCCTTCGCCCATTGAACCGACCAGCAGCCGAGACCGGAATCCTCGGCATGATGTGGGAAGCGGTGGCGCGGCATGACCGTGTTGCACGGAGGTGGGTCCCGAAAGTGCGCGGGCGCAAGGACCCCAACCCAATCTGTTATTTAATCGATACGGACAACATAGTGCGGGGGTCCGAACGCCAGCACTCGGTTCAAGGCAGCGGCAGCGATGGCCACCTCGGTCGCCTCGGTCCGGTCGGTACGCGATCGAAGCGCATCGCCGACCCGCAAGAGTAGTTGCGTAAAAGAACCCAATGCAGCGGACCTCCATCTCGATGGCGGGTTCGATTCCAGGCACAACCGCAAAGGATCTTCAACGCGGGCCTATTCCAAACATCAAGGAAAACCCGCGCACCAGTCCCAGCGCAGACCGACCGCCTCGGAGGCGCGCCAGCCATGCCGGTATGTCAGCCGGACCAGCACCCTGCCCCGGTCGGGCTAGCGGCCGCGCTGACCGGCGGCGGCGATCAGCCGGTTGGCCTCTTCCGGACGCAGATAGCCTATCTTATTCATCGCATAGCAGGGATTCGCGAATGGGCATGGTACAAGCGTCTGGAATCGCATAGAGATCGTTTGCCGATGCCACTCTCGACGCCAGGACAGAATCTGCCATGCCTCCTTCCCGTGCCCGGGTGCCCGCCACCGCCGACGATCCCTGTCTCCCTTTCGCCTTACCAAGTATCTGCCAGAAGAAAGTCACCGCTGCTTTCGATGGTGGGCTGATCAGTTCCGACGGTGGCGTTCTGCTGCTGGCCGGTGCCGATAAGCGGCTTGGCCTGATCGACATGCTGGCCGCGATCATTCCCGACCATCGCGACCAGGCCCTGATCACCCACACAATGTCCGACATTCTGCGTGGCCGTGTCTTCGCCATTGCCTGCGGCTACCCCGATGCCGACGACCTGGATGATCTCAGGACGGACCCGGCGTTCAAGCTGGCCTGCGGACGGCTGCCGGAGAGCGGCGATGACCTGCACTCGCAACCGACGATGTCGCGGTGGGAGAATGCGCCCGACCTGCGCACGCTGATCCGGATGACGCGCGGCATGGTGGATTTGTGGTGCAAGAGTCACGCCCGCCCACCGAAGGCGATCACCCTCGATTTCGACGACACGGCCGACACCGTGCACGGCCATCAGCAGTTGTCGCTGTTCAACGCGCATTACGACGAACGTTGCTTCCTGCCGATCCATGTCTATGACGCAGAGACCGGTCACTGCGTCGTCACCATCCTGCGGCCGGGAAAAACCCCTGACGGCAACGAGGTGCGTGCTCATCTGCGCCGTCTGGTGCGGCGGATCCGGCAGCATTGGCCGAACACCGCCATCACCATCCGCGGCGACGGCCACTATGGTCGCAGGGAAGCCATGCAGTGGTGCGAGGAGAACGGTATCCGTTACGTCTTCGGTCTGTCCAAGAATTCCACCCTGGATGCCTTGGTCTATGCCAAGGCCGACGAAGTCCGCACCCGGCGTGCGGTCAGCAAGGCCGACGTCGTGCGCGACTACACCGAGACGTTCTACGCCGCCAAATCCTGGCCGCATTCCCGCCGCGTCGTGGCGCGGTTCGAGGCGACCCCCAAAGGCTTCGATACGCGCTACGTCGTCACCAACATCACTCATTGCGGCGCGCAATGGCTGTATGACAGCATCTATTGCGCGCGCGGTCAGGCGGAGAACCTGATCAAGCGGCACAAGAGCCAACTGGCGTCGGACCGCACCAGTTGCCGCTCGCCGCTGGCCAATCAGATGCGGTTGATACTCCACACCGCCGCCTACTGGTTGATGCGGGAAGTCCGCGATGCCATCCCCCGGCCGCAGAAGCTTGCCAGCGGCGAGTTCTCCACGATCCGGCTGCGGCTGCTGAAAATCGCGGTGCGCATCAAGGAGACCGCGAGCCGTGTCAGCCTGGCGTTCGCCTCCAACTGCCCGGATGCGGAGCTGTTCCGTGGGCTGGTCGGCGCGCTGATCCTGCGCCCGACGTGAGCGGCGGGGCGAGTGCCCCGTAGAACCCCGCGCCGATCAACCTCTCACGCCTGCCAGATACGGTCTGAAACGCGGTCCAGCCAGCAGGGGGGGAGGCATGGCATCACTCATTATTTTATAGCCACGTTCCGGCTTCCGTATGATGCCGTGAATAAGATGGGATAGCGGCGCCCTTTGGCGAGCGGTTCCGGCGCTGGATTGGCTACTTTCGGCTTTTGCTCGCGTGAGGCGGTCTTCGGCAGGAGAAAAATCCCTACGGGTTCCGTGGCGAGACCGGAGACCATTGCCTTCGAGCAGAGCATGTGAATCCTTAGTGCCGCTTTGATCCCGACACGAAGGAAAATGACATGCAAGCCAAAAGACGCGCCTTCCTGGGCAGTGCCGCACTCGGCGCGGGGAGCCTGGTCGCATTTGGCGGTGCGGCGGCGGAGAGCGATACGTCAAACCCAGGCGACGGCGGTTTTGCGCGCAATGCGGTTGAGCTCCCTCCCGGCGCCAAGGTTGCCTATCACGACCCGAAAGACGTCGGAGTGATACCCGATTTCCGGTTCTCGCTCGACGGCAATCGCCCGAAGATGACATCGGGCGGCTGGGCAAAGGAGGCTACCGTCCATCAGTTTCCTATCAGCAAGGGAATTGCCGGAGTCCACATGTTCCTCGATGCGGGCGCCTCGCGCGAGTTGCACTGGCATGCCATCGCCGCCGAGTGGGCCTACGTCATCGACGGTCGGTGCCAGACAGTGGTGCTCGATCCGACAGGAGCCAGCGAGATCAATAACTACGTGCCTGGCGACCTGTGGTACTTCCCCAAGGGCCATGGTCACTCGATCCAGACCATCGGGGACAAGCCATGCCACTTCATCCTGTCGTTTGATAACGGCGCCTTCTCCGAGCATGGCACCTTCTCGATCACTGACTGGCTCAACGTTACGCCGCAAGACATGCTGGCGCTCGACTTTGGTCTGCCTAAGGATCTGTTCGACGCCTTTCCGAAAGGCGAGACCTATATCCAGTCAGGTCCGGTAGTGGCCGTGTCGGACGCACTCGACGCGCCCTGGCCGAAGGAATCGACCCATAAATTCAGCTTGCTCCGCGACAACAGGGCCGTGCGCGACTTCGAGGGCGGCACGTTCCGGCTCGCCACGGTCGACGAATGGCCTGCCTCCAAGACCATGTCGGGCGGCGTGATGACCATCAAGCCTGGGGCCATGCGGAACCTGCACTGGAACGTGAATGCGAACGAGTGGCACTACTACCTCCGTGGCACGGGGCAGGTGGCGCTGTTCGGCTCTGGCGGGCGCGGAAAGGTCGCCGAGTTCAAGCCAGGCGATGTCGCCTACATCCCACAGGGCTTCGGGCACGCAATCAAGAACATCGGTGACGACGATCTGGAGATCGTGCAGACCTGGGACAACGGCAAATTCGAAGAGATCGACCTCAACAAATGGGTGCAATCCAGCCCGCGCTACCTTTTGGCAAACAACTTTGCCGGGGTACCAGAAACGACCATTGCCAAGCTTAAGCAAACTTGAGGAGCGATCGCAGCCCGCGGCCTACCCGACGCGGGCACCGCTTCCGCTGGCGAGGAGAGCGAGGACAGCCGGAACGTCCCAACCGCGTCCGATTGCGAAGACCCTGAAGGACCGAACGCCGCCAAAGGGCGGACAGGCGTCCGATTGATGGCCACAACCGGCAACGACAAGGCCGCCGAGGACACGGAGGCCTTCCTTGTCTATCTCGACACGCGCGGCGACGTCGCTGGCCGCAAGGTCGGCGCGGTTGGCTTCTGAATGGGCGGCGGCATGGCAATCGCCGCGGCGGAAACCTATCCTGATCGCTTCGGGGCGGTCGCGAGCTTCCACTGCGGCGAGCATCAATATCAGGGGCAATACGTTCCATCCGGAGTGGAACTGCACCATCTCGACCAGGGTCCTGCCATGAAACGATATTGTTGGGCGTCGCCTAACCGCCGCCGCAGACCGTAGCGGTTTCAAAAGGACGGACAGCACCTTGGGGTTCCAAAGCAGCTAAGCCGGATATTCCGGCTTGTAAAGTTGTCGTTCTATCAACGCACGCATGTCACGTGGGCGTTCGGCCTGCGCCAGTCCTTGGTACGTCGTGGCACCCTCTGGCAGGCCGAGCCAGGCACACATCCTTGAGACGGAAGTGGCAGCGGCAACGAGGATCGTTGAATTCATGTTCGACCTCACCCGCTCTCACTCGCCGACCAGCCGGACACCACAAATTCTATGGTGTAAACCAATCTAAATAGGCTTTTTTTAAGGTTAGCCCCCGCGTACGGTGCCCACCATAAACAGGGGAGCAAATCGGCTATGGATCTTGGCCTCAAAGGCAAAACCGCCCTGGTTCTGGGCGGCGGCGGTGGGCTCGGGCGCGCTATTTCGACCGCGCTGGCTGCGGAAGGCGCGCAGGTCGCGGCGGCCGACATCGACGC
>JBEKLE010000502.1:0-4735 GCA_050010355.1 Rhodopila sp.
GCCGCGAGCTGACAGAGCGCTTTCACCGTGCGTGGGTCGCTGATCTGCCTCTTCAGCCGCCGGTAGCCTTCGGCTTGTTGGCGAAGCTCGCCTGCTCTCTTCATCTGGACACCTCGGGACCGTAACCACGCTGGCTTTCTGCGGTTGCGGTGCCTCATCTCAAATCGAGCGCTCGCCAATGTCTCCTGGGATAGGTCCTCGATTCGGCAACGGTGCGGGCAGCGATGGTCGCGATATCAGCAAATCTTGCGACACGTTTGGACGATCCGCACGAAAGTGTGAGTGGGGTGGCACTTTCGAGGGTTGCATGTAAATGATCCTTACATTCGTGGCGGCCGAAGAGGGAGAGGCCATGCCGGGCACTTGGGACGTGGAGACATACCGGGCTCGAACGCAGAAGTGGCGGACGGAAGCGGAAACCCTGCCGCCAGGCAAGGAGCGGGATGCCTGCATGGTGCTGGCACAAGGGTATGCCAATCTGGCCACGCTTATTGAGAAGGAGAACGAGGGCCGTAGCGGCGGGAACAACGGCTGGGGAGTAGCGCGCGCAACGGGGGCGTTCGGTCTGCGTTGCGGCTGACTGTTCCCGAAGGCCCGCCCACGCCTCAAGTTCGCCGCTAACGGCAGATCGAGGATAACTGCCTCAGCCGCGGCGCTGCTCACGCAAACGAGCCCGGGTCCGCCGCCGGGCGACTTCCGGCCACTTAGGGATTTGCTGCTGGTGGACGGCGATCCGCTGGCCGATGTTCGGATGATCGAGGATCCGGCGCGGAATTTTATCGTCGTGATGAAGGATGGCGCGACCCACCAGCAGACTATCTGACCGCGGCGGCGTTTGGGTTGCATCCGCCATCACCGCGCACGGGAGAGAGCGGCATGACCAGCATCGCATCACCGGCATCGTCCACCACCGCACCGGCCGGCACCAGCACGCTGTTCCCCGCCACGGCGCGGGCGCTGCTGGTGCTGGTCACCGCCGCCAGCGTCGCCGCCGGGCCGCTGGCGACGGGGACGGAGGCCGCCGCTTCGGCCATCGCCCTGGCTGGCGCGGACCTGACTCATCTGCTGCGGGCGATGGCCCTGCTGAAGGTGGCGATGGCCGCCGGAATGGCGGCGGCGGTGTTGTGGCGGTTCGGGTCGCCGGTCACGCTGGCGTGGTGGGCGGCCTATGCGCTGGCCTGCGCTGGCATGGCGGCGGGGCCAGGCCTGATCTGGCAGATGGCGTATGTCCGCACCGGCGCGCTGCTGCTGCACGCCGGGCTGTTCGCCGCCCTGATACTGCTGTGGCGCGACCCCGCGACGGCGGCGCGGCTGGGTACGATGGTCGCGGCGCGGCGGGCCGCGTTGCGGGCGCGGAAAGGCGTGGCTGGTGGGCCTGCGCCCACCAAGACGATGGAGCCAGGTGGTGCAGGGATGCGAGGCTGGCCGACTTGACGGAATCCGTCCCAGAGCCCGCCAGAGGTTGCGCGGGACCTGAAGCCTGCCAAAGCGGACGGGGAATTCGGCATCGGCAGGCATCAAATTCAGTCATACCAATATCGTATCGTGCTCAAGCCACCTTTACCACCGCCTTTACTCGGAGCGCTTGGTGCGCAAATAGACCGGCGGCTGTGTTTCCACCCGTCTCGATCTTGCGTCCTCTGGCCAGGCGGCTCTTTCCCAACGATTAGGGCTGGCAGATCGACGGCGACAGGGTGCCACGCCGAGCCATGCGGTTACAAAACGGCGACCGGGAAGAGCAGATGAAGGCTTGCCTTGACGTTACTTTAAACGACATCACCTAAAGTATTCCCTGTTTGGGTCCGACTTCATGATCAACGAAACTCAGGAGGCTCGTATGGACGTTCACACGATCGGACATATCGGTATGTGGATCACCTTGGCCGCAATCATCATTTCGACGCCCCTCAGTTTTTGGTGGTTGTCCTTTTCCACAAAGTAGGGACCAACTCGTTAGTCCCAGTGCTCAACGTGGAATCGGGTCGGCACACTGCCGCTGCGCGAGAAAACGATACGACCGCTAATCGCGGCGCGACCGCCGTCCCCGCTTAAGCTCTACCCAAGCCGGCGCATGGTCGCTGGCGCCCTCAGCGCCGCGCACGTCCCGGTCGACGCCCGCGGCAACCAGCCGCTCCGCAGCCGGACGATTGAGCAGGAGATGGTCCAGTCGCAGCCCAGCGTCCCGTTCCCATCGATGCCGCAGATAGTGCCAAAACGTATACATCGGCTTGTCCGGGTGCCGCGCGCGGAGCGCGTCCGTCCAGCCTTGTTCCAGAAGACGCCGGAAGCAGGCGCGCGGCTCGGGCTGCACCAGCGCGTCCTTCGCCCATGACTTCGTCGGATAGATGTCGAAATCGGTCGGCACGACGTTGTAGTCGCCGGCCAAAACAACCGGGGCGTCCAGCTTGATCAACGTTGCGGCGTGCTCGATCAGGCGCTCGAACCAGGCCAGCTTGTAGGCGAATTTAGCCCCCGGCTGAGGATTGCCGTTCGGCAGGTAAATGCAACCGATAAGCACCCCGCTGACCGCGGCCTCGATATAGCGGGCCTGGATATCGGCGTTGTCGCCCGGCAGGCCGCGCCGCGTGAGCACGGGTTGCCCGCTCCTGCGCAGGATCGCAACGCCGTTCCAGGTGCGCTCGCCCTGCCAGACGGCGCCATAGCCCGCGTCCTCGATGGCCGCCTGCGGAAACTGGCTATCCGCCGCCTTCAACTCTTGAAGACAGACAATGTCCGGCCTGGCGGCGTCGAGCCATGCCAGCAGGTTGGGGAGGCGGCGGTTAACGTTGTTGACATTAAAGGTGGCGATTTTCATGAACGCGGCCGATTCGAGACGTCCTCCCTGCCCTGCTATAGAGGCAACATGTGCAATCTCTACAGCGTCACCAAGGGTCAAGCCGCGATCAAAAAGCTGACCCGGGCAATGCCCACTGGCGTGCTTTGCCGGCATATGGACGCGTTGGACGTCCATGCGAAAAGTCCGGGAGGGTGAGGTCACCGCCGACCTGTTCGGTTTTTTGACAACCGACCCAAACGCCGAAGTCGCCGCCGTGCATCCTCAGGCGATGCCGGCTATCCTGACGACCGAAGAGGAGCGTGAAACGTGGCTGCGCGGGCCGTGGTCCGAAGCCTGCGCGTTGCAGCGGCCTCTGCCAGACGGATCTCTTGACGTCATACTCCGGGGCGAAAAGCAGGACGGCGCCATGGAGGTGGTGAATCTTGCTTCAGCGACGAGCAGGCCGCATGCCGAACTTCCGCTGCCTCTGCTGGACGGGACGCTAGACCGACCGAATGATGCGGCAACGGTCGCTCTGGTTGAGAACTTTCGTCAGAAGGACACGGCGTGAGAGAGGCGCTTCAGCCTCTTTTACTGCCTGAATATTCCAAAACCTCTGCAGCATCGCGTGCACCCGGAGGGCATTGTCGCGGTAACCGGGTGTAGCGGGCTGGCCGGAGGCGGGAGACTGTTGGCATGAGGCCCCACCCTGCCGCCTGGCTGTTCCACGTGTTCAGCCTCAGCCTGCGCGATGTGGAGCTGATTCTGGCTGATCGCGGCATCGTCGTCGCCTGCAAAACCGCACGACGTCAATGTAAGAAATCGGCGCGACTTTCGCCCGATCGCTTGCGACGCCGCCGACCACGACCAGGAGGCACGTGGCACGTGGCACGTGGACGAAGTCTTCATCCGGTTCCCTCCCGCCGGTGGTCCAAGCGGCTTCGTCGGCCTATGTTTGCCAGAATGGACAGCGTTATTGCTCGACAGACCGCGGACCTATCCGCTCGCCGCGTCGCTCTGCGGCTCGCTTGGCTGCTGGCGGCACTGCTTTTTGCGCCGCCGCGGGCCGGCGGGCAGGACTGGCCCGTCTACGGCGGCGATGCGGGCGGCATGCGCTACTCCGCCGCGACGCTGATCACCCGCGACACGGTTAGCCGCCTCGCGCCAGCCTGGACGTTCCACACCGGCGACCGTTGGCCGTCCGGCCGGCAGGGTGCCAGCTTTGAGGACACGCCTATTCTGGCGGATGGCCGGCTACTGGTCTGCACGCCGACGGATCGGGTCATTGCGCTCGATCCGCTGACCGGCCGGCCGATATGGACCTACGATCCGGAACTGGCAGCAGGCCTTGAGCCCGGCAACAGTTTTTTGTGCCGCGGCGTCGCTGTCTGGCACGACGCCACCGCCGCTCCGGCTGCTGTCTGCGCCGCGCGCGTTGTGCTGGCAACGCTGGACGCGCGGGTGATCGAGCTCGATCTCGCCACTGGCGAGCCCTGCGACGGCTTCGGCGTGCATGGTACGGTGCGGCTGCCCATCGACCCCGCGCCGTTGTATCCCGGCGAATTGACGCTCGACTCGCCGCCGGCGATGCTGAACGACACGCTGGTCATCGGTTCGTCGATCGACGACATGACGCGGGCGCTGTCGCCGGGGGCCGATGTCTGGGCGCTCGACGCGCACACCGGCGCGACGCGCTGGCGGTTCGATCCGGATTCCGGTCCGGGCATGACCGCGGGCGGCAAGCGGCTTTCCGGCGGCGGCAATGTCTGGGCGCCGATCGCGGTCGATGCCGAACGGAACCTGGTGTTCCTGCCGACGGCCTCGCCGACCGCGGCGTTTTGGGGCGGCGAACGGCCGGGCGATGATCTTTTCTCCTCCGCGATCGTCGCGTTGGAGGGCACGACCGGGCGGATGGTATGGCGGTTCCAGACGACGCATCATGACATCTGGGACTACGAC
>JBEKLE010000503.1:0-4715 GCA_050010355.1 Rhodopila sp.
GGGGCGTAGCACGCGTGACTTTCGCCATGCAGATCGAGCACGTAGCGACCGACTGGAACTGCCGAATAGTTGCAGTAGAGATAAAGTTCATCGATCGTTGCGTAGCGCAGTTTGGTCGCATCCTGACGGAACGCGAGCAACAGTTCGGTCGCATGCCTGGCGCTGACCCCGGTCTCGGCCAGGCTGCTGCGAAGGGCCAGCGCGCTGGGCGAACCGACGTCCGTGCGCCCGAGCAGGACGTCTTCCATGACACCGAGGCGTGCGAGCTTGTCCGCGGCCAACAGGTTTGGGGAATCAGCTATGTCGTCGGCGTTGCGGGCGAAGGTATAGAACCGATGCATCGGCGTTCTAAATTTCGCGGCGATCAGCCGGGAGCCAACGGGAAAATTCTCGTCATGGCGGCCCTTGCCCGACCACGTTTCCACGTTCAGGTCCGGTTCGTTCATCCGGCGGCCCCCCGATAGGCGCGTCCCTTCCAGGTTGTGCCTCGGCCGCGAAAATGGTTCACAGCCGATCCGATCGTCGCGGACATGTAGAAGGCGGCTATAGCAGGCAGGAACGGCGCCCAGAGCGGCGAGCGGCGATATAGCCGCAACATCGGAAGGTACGATCCCGACAGCATCATCCAGGCGGTCAGCCCGAACCAGAATGCCAGGCCGTGCCGGAAAACAACCGCCGCCGGGGGCACCAGCCAGGTCAGCACCATGCCGAAAATGGTCGCCACGAGAAGCAGTACCGAGTAGCGAAGCTGCACGAACGCGGTGCGCTCGATCATGCGCCAGATGTCGGCCAGGGACGGGTATGGCCGCACAGACCGGGCCAGATCCGCATGGCCGAGCCAGATGCGCCCACCCTTTTTCACTGAAGCTGCGAGGGCAACGTCATCGATCAGCGCGCTTCTGACGCTTTCCATGCCACCGATGCGCTGGAGGGCCCGCTGGCGGATCAGAATGGTTCCGCCTGCCGCGGCGGCGGTCGCATCCAATCCGTCATTGACCCATGAAAATGGATACAGCAACTGGAAGAAATACACGAAGGCCGGCACCAGCGCGCGCTCGGCCCAGCTATCGCACGCCAGTCTCACCATCTCGGAAATCAGGTCGAAATCATATCGCTCAATGTGCGAAACGAGAGACGACAGATGAGCAGGGGCATGGACGATGTCGGCGTCCGTCAGTAGTATCAGGTCAACCTTGCCTGCCTCGATGATGCCCTGCGACACAGCCCAAAGTTTGCCGCTCCATCCCGCCGGACGTGGTGCGCCGCTGATCACGCTCAGACGGGGATCGCCGATTGCACAGGCAATGCCGGCGGTGGCATCGGTGCTGTTGTCGTCGATCAGGATCACGCGGAACGGCCCGGGGTAGTCCTGCGCCAGCAGGGAACGGAGGCTGGCCTCGATCAGCGATGCCTCGTCACGTGCCGGGATGACGACGGCGACCGGTGGGGGCGCGACCGATGGGTTCGTGAGCGGATGCACCACCGGCAGCACCGGGCCTGCCTGCCAGAACATCCCGCGTGCGGACAGCAGATAGATCCAGATCAACAGGGACAGCGCGGCCAGTCCGGTCATCCTGGAAGCATACCGTTCGCCCGGAACCACGCCACCGCGTCCTCGACCGCCAGGCGGACCGGCCGGGGATGATACCCCAGTTCCGCCGTCGCCTTGGCGGAGGAGTAGAACATCTTCTTGCGCGCCATCTTGAGGTGGTCCCGCGTCATCATCGGCGCAATTCCAGTCGCCGTCGCCAGTTTCTCCATCACGAACGCGGCCGGCCAGACCACCGCCTCCGGCAGGCGGATAAAGGGCGGACGGCGATGCACCACGTCTGCGACGAGGGCCAGGAGGTCCTTGAGCAGCATGTTCTCGCCGCCCAGGACGTAGCGCTCGCCCACCCTGCCCTTTTCCAGCGCCAGCACGTGCCCCTCGGCGACGTCGTCGACGTGGACGATGTTCAATCCAGTGTCGATATAGGCCGGCACACGGCCGGACGCTGCGTCGCGGATCATCTTGCCGGTCGGCGTCGGCTTGATGTCGCGCGGACCGACGGGTGCGGCGGGATTGACCACGACCACCGGGACACCGTCTCGCCTGGCGAGTTCCAGTACGGCTATCTCGGCGAGGTATTTGGACCGTTTGTAGATCCCGACGAAATCGGCCTGGTTGGTTGGTGTCGCCTCATCAGCCGGCGTGCCGTCGCCGATCTGCCCGAGCGCGGCGACCGAGCTGCAGTGGACGATGCGTTCGGCACCGGCCAGGGCGGCGGCACGCACCATCGCCACCGCACCGTCGACATTGGCGCGCAGCATGGCGTCCGGATCGGGCACCCAGAACCGGTAATCGGCTGCGAGATGGAGGACGTAGCGGCAACCGGCGGCGGCGCGGGCCAGCGAATCGGGATCCGTCAGGTCGCCGGTCACGACCTCGGCGTCCAGGCCGGCGAGATTGCGCCGATCGCTGGTTGGACGCACGAGCAGCCGCAATCTGTGTTGGCGGGCCGCCAGGGTGCGAGCGACCGCGGACCCGATGAAACCTGAGGCACCTGTGACCAGGGTGGTCATCGCAACTCCATTCCCGTTCGGGAGCTTCAATAGACGAAGCGGGTCGGGCATGGAAACCGGGCTAGTATCGCGCATCAGAGAAGCGCGATACGTCGCGACATGCTTGAAGTATCCGACTCACGCGGCTGCTCGCAGCCGCGTTGCGTCTCACGCTTCTCTGCGATCGGATAGCAGGGCGGTGGGTGGCTGCGTGGCGGTAGCTGGGTGTTGCCGGCCTGTCGGTATGCAATTGCTTGCCGGCCTTTGCTTGCCTTGGCGCCATCGTGCGGGCAAAAGCCATGGATCATGAGACGCTTATCCTATGTCCTGGCTGTGCTGGGCGTGCTGGTCGCGCTGCTGCTGGTTTCCTATTACGGGTTCGGCAATATCGTGTCTGCGGTCGGCCGCATCGGCTGGCCGGAGTTCGGCGTGATCGTCGGCTGGCAGTTGGTGCTGTTCGTGATCCTCGGGCTGGCCTGGGACCTGATCACGCCGTCGCGCACCATGCGGCGGCCTTGGGTGCTGATCTGGGGACGCATGGTGCGGGACGCCTCGGCCAACTGCCTGCCGTTTTCCCAGGTCGGGGGTTTCGTCTTCGGTGCCCGGGCCGTCACCTTACACGGCGTCGAGTGGCACACCGCCACCGCGTCCACCGTTGTTGACGTCACTGCTGAATTCCTGGCCCAGATCGCCTTCGCCTGCATCGGACTTGGCATATTGCTGGCGCGCGCGCCGGGGTCGGGGCTGGTCGTGACGGTCGAAGTGGGCATCGGGCTGGCCGTGCTGGCCTGCTTCGGTTTCGTCTGGGTGCAGAAAGGCGCAGCGCCGGTTTTTGCCCGGATCGGACGCCGGATCGCGGGCAACTGGTTCTCTGACGCCGAGGAGCGCATGGAGGTGCTGACGGCGGAACTCGGGTTGATCTACGGTCATGCAGGGAAGCTGGCTCTCGGTTTTCTGGCGCATCTGATCGGCTGGCTCGGCACCGGGGTGGCCGGCTGGATAGCTTATCGCGCGCTGGGCGTGCCAATCGATTTCGACGACGCGCTGGCGATCGAGGCGCTGTTGAGCGCGGCGGCGGCCGTTGCGTTCCTTGTCCCGGTCAACGCCGGCGTGCAGGAGGCGGGTTACGCCGGTCTGGGCGCGATCTTCGGCGTGCCGCCGGAGCTGTCGCTGGGGGTTTCACTGATCAGGCGTGCCCGTGATATTGTCGTCGGGGTGCCGATTCTGCTGATCTGGCAACTGGTTGAGATGCGACGCCTACGGGAAAGGCGGGGACGAGCCAACGCCACGCCGTTGCTGCGTCGTCATTGACGTAAATCGCCCGCGACGGCATCTGTTCCCATCATGCGAATTTCCGCGATCCTTGTTGCCGCCGGTTCGGGAAGTCGCTTTGGTGCCGAGACACCGAAGCAGTTCCTGAGGATCGCCGGCAAGACGGTGATCCGTCATGCGGCGGAGGCACTGGCCGCGTATGTGGACGTGCTGCAACCAGTGGGCGACGCCGAACCGATCGAGGCCGCGCTGCGCGGTGTCCCGCGATGTCTGCCGGCGATTCCAGGCGGCGTGACACGCCAGGACAGCGTGCGGGCCGGACTGGAGGCCCTGGCCTCGCATGAACCCGACATCGTGCTGGTCCACGATGCCGCTCGCCCTGTCATCCCGGCGGGCACGATCCCGGCGTTGCTGGCCGCACTGAAGGAATCGCCGGGGGCGATCCCGGGCGCGCCGGTCGCCGACACGCTGAAACGGGTCGTGCGCGGCGTGATCACCGAAACCGTCCCACGCGCCGGGCTGTTCCGCGCGCAGACACCCCAGGCCTTCCGGTTCAGCGTCCTACTGGCTGCTCACAGATCGGGCCTGACCGGGGCGACGGACGATGCCTCGCTGCTGGAAGCAAGCGGTGGAAGTGTGGAAGTCGTGCCCGGTTCGGACGACAACATCAAGCTGACCTACCCGGAAGATCTTGTCCGGCTGGAGCGTATCATGGCGGTTCCGTTAGTCCCGCGCGTTGGCACCGGGTTCGACGTGCATGTCCTGGCGTCCGGCCGCAAGCTGTTTCTCTGCGGCGTGCAGGTGCCGTTTGAGACGGGGCTCGCCGGCCATTCTGACGCCGATGTCGGCATCCATGCGCTGTGCGACGCGATCTACGGGGCGCTGGCCGAGGGCGATATCGG
>JBEKLE010000504.1:0-4714 GCA_050010355.1 Rhodopila sp.
GCGAAGAACCGGCGCCTGCGCGTCCACTACCTGCTGGAGGCCGGATGGAAGGCCGACGCCGCCATCCAGGGACTTGGGCGCACCAACCGCACGAACCAGGCGCAGCCGCCGTTGTTCCGCCCGATCGCCACCAATGTGAGGGCCGAGAAGCGGTTTCTCAGCACCATCGCCCGTCGTCTCGACACCCTCGGCGCCATCACCAAGGGTCAACGCCAAACCGGCGGCCAGGGGCTGTTCAGGCCCGAGGACAATCTGGAGAGCCGCTACGCCCGCGATGCGCTGCGTCATTTCTACGCGCTGCTTGTCATGGGCAAGATCGACGGCTGCTCGCTCGGCGCCTTCGAGGACGTCACCGGCCTGAAACTCACCGACAGCAACGGCATCCGCGATGAACTGCCGCCGATTACGACATTCCTCAACCGGCTGCTGGCGCTGACGATCGATTTGCAGAACATCCTCTTCACCGCCTTCGAGCAGCTTCTGACCGCCCGCGTCGAGGGCGCAATCGCCTCGGGCACCTACGATATCGGGCTGGAGACGCTGACCGCAGAGAGCTTCGTCGTCACCAACCGGCAGACGATCTACACCCATCCCGGCACCGCCGCGGAAACCCGCCTGCTGACCATCACGCAGCGTGAACGCAACCGCCCCCGCACGCTCGGCGAGGCGCTTGACCGCCTCGCCGACCCGCGCGCCGTTTTGCTGATCAACCGCCAGTCGGGCCGCGCCGCGGTCCAGGTCCCCGCACCGAGCGTCATGCTCGACGATGGCGAGGTGGAACGCCGCATGCGACTCATCCGGCCGATGGAGCAATCGATCCTGCCGCTGGCGACGTTGGGGCAGACGCAATGGCGGAAAGCCGACCGCAAGAAGTTTGCCCTCGCATGGGAAGCCGAGGTTGCCCGGGTGCCGGCCTATACCGACAGCGAGATCCACATCGTCGCCGGGTTGCTGCTGCCGATCTGGAAGCGGTTGCCCGACGAATCGACACGCGTGTATCGGCTGCAAACCGACGCCGGCGAGCGCATCGTCGGCCGCCGCGTATCGCCCGCGCGGGCTGCCGACACGCTTGAACCAGGCGCGACAAACCTCTCCGTCGAGGACGCCTTCGCGACCCTGTTGGACGGCAAGACTGTCCTCGACCTCGCCGAAGGGCTCCAGCTTCGCCGCGTCAGGGTCATGGGCGTCAACCGAATCGAGCTGTCAGGGTTCACCGATGCCATGCGGGACCGGTTGCGCGCCGACGGTCTGTTTGCCGAGATCATCGCGTGGAAGCTGCGGATGTTCGTCCCGACAGACACCAACGGACCGATCGTTCTGACGAAACTTCTGGCGTGCTATCCGGTGACGCGCATCGCCGAACGGGTGGCGGGGTAGTCATGTCGCAACCCGCCGCCGATCTGGCATACCCCCTCGCGCGCGACGCCGAGGCGGTGTGCCGCCACGACCTGCCCGCCGGTCGCCGCGAAGGCCGATACTGGCTGGTCGGGGACGTGCGGACTACGCCGGGTCGCTCGCTGTTTGTCCGGCTCCAAGGGGCGGCCGGGGGCCGCGGATCCGCCGGCAAATGGCGAGACCATGTTGCGGCGAAGGTTATGGTGCGGATCTGCGATAGGGCCTTGTCCCACGGGCGATCACCAGCTCCTGGGCAACATGATGTCAGCACATGGCGGGGGGTTTCGTGATGCCCCGAGACGCCTCCGAACTGTCGCGCCGCCTCGCCCGTGATGCCGAGGCGGTCTGTCGCCACTACCTGCCCGCCGGTCGCCGCGAAGGCCGATACTGGCTGGTCGGGGACGTGCGGAATACGCCGGGTCGCTCGCTGTTTGTCCGGCTCTGCGGACCGGAGTCCGGTCCCGGCGCCGCCGGTCATTGGACCGATGCCGCCTCGGCCGAACATGGCGATCTCCTCGACGTCATCCGCGAGAGTTGCGGCCTCGTCGACTTTCGCGACGTCGCCGCGGAGGCGCGGCGCTTTCTGAGCCTGCCGAGACCGGAACCGGCGCCGCAAACGCCGCGCCGGACATCGCCAATACCCGCCGGATCCCCGGACTCAGCGCGCCGTCTGTTCGCGATGTCCAAGCCGATCGCCGGCACGATCGCCGGCAGCTATCTGCTGAAACGCGGCATCAGCATGACGTCGGACATGACGGCGCTGCGCTTTCATCCGCGCTGCTGGTACCGCCCGGAAGCCGACACCCTCCTTCGCGTGCGCAGTCGCCCGAAGGATGGCCGCAACGCGTGGCCGGCACTCATCGCCGCGGTCACCGACCTGAACAGCACGGTGACGGGTGTCCATCGCACGTGGCTCGACCCGTCCGGCCGCGCCAAGGCGCCGGTCGCCAGGCCGCGGCGGGCGATGGGTCACCTGCTCGGTCACGCGGTCCGCTTTGGACCGCCATGCGACGTCATGGCGGCTGGCGAGGGCATCGAGACGGTGCTCTCGCTGCGCCAGGTGATGCCCGCCCTGCCCCTGGCCGCCGCTCTGTCGGCCGCGCATCTCGCCGCCATCCAGTTTCCGCCCGGGCTGCGTCGGCTCTATATCGTGCGCGACAACGATCCAGCCGGGCGGCGCGCGGAGGAGGTGTTGACCAAACGGGCACAGACCGAGGGCATCGAGGTGCTGACCCTGGCGCCGGCGCTGGGTGACTTCAACGACGATCTTCGCCAGCTCGGCACGGATGCGCTCGCCGCTTCGGTCCAGGCGCAGTCCGCCCCGGAGGACGTGACGCGGTTTTGGGTGCCGGCGCCCCGCGACGCGCGGATGCGATGAGCACGGTCCGGCTCGCGGCCTGTCAAAGCGGGTTCTGTCATCGTGGCACGTTCCGGCTGGGAGAGCCGCACCCTCGGCCTTCTGAGAGGGCGATCGGACCGGAAGCCGACCGGGCCGGCAACGGTGCGGGAGGGCTATTTTCCGCCGGCGCCAGGACACCCCACGCGCGAGCGCGCGGGCACCCCGTCAGGACACCCCGTCTGGGCGCCTTTGCATCGCGAAGCAAAATAGCCCTCCCGCACCGTCCTCCGCTCTGCTCCGGCCGCTCGGGCTGAAGCCCGGCGGTGCAAGCCCGCTCCGCCCCCGCTCTTCGTCGCCTGCGAAGGCCGCGATGGGCGCGGCCAGCCGGAGACACACCACAATGACGGATCCCTCCTTGACAGACCGCGAGCCGCACCACGCCGAATCCCCGACCGCCGCGGTCCTGACCGAACTCCAACTCTACGGTCACCGTCCCTTCCAGGACGAACCCGACGCCAGACCGCTGCCGCAGGAAGGTGCTGTCCGCAGCGCACTGGCCGACATCTTCGACGCCCTGGTGTCCACCTTCAGCGACACCCGCCTGGAGCCCGACCTCGAAGACCTGCTGTGGTCCCAGGTCAACACATTCCACCGCGCGAGCGACCGCATCGAACGCGAACTCGATACCAACGAGCAGGCGCAGAAGCGCAGCCACAAAGAGCAGGACGGCTCAGAGATCCGCTCCGTCGAGCTGGAACGGCTGCTGGCCGAGGGCATCACCCTGATCGAGCGACGTAACGCCTTCGAGCTGGCCCGCGACCAGGCCGCCGATCTCTACGAGACGCACACCGGCTCCGCCTGGCGGCCGCGGCTCGGCTCGATGGTCAACCGTCGCGCCCTCACCGCCACAATGATCGACAGCCGCGATTTCCTGGCCGCCAAACGACGCGCCGAAACCGACGTGATGCTGCCACCAGGTCCCAAGGTCGCCTTCACCGGCGGTTACGAGTGCAACGACCACACGGCGATCTGGGCGGCGCTCGATCGGGTGCATACCAAACACCCCGACATGGTGCTGCTGCACGGCGGATCACCCAAGGGCGCCGAACGCATCGCCGCCTGCTGGGCCGATGCCCGCAAAGTCACGCAGATCGCCTTCAAGCCCGATTTCAACCGGCACCGGAACGCCGCACCGTTCAAACGGAACGACCAGCTGCTGGCCGTCCTGCCAATCGGCGTCATCGTCTTCCCCGGCTCCGGCATCAGCGACAACCTCGCCGACAAGGCACACGCACTCGGCATCCCGCTCTACGACTTCCGCCCGAAGGGGCGGGGCGCGTAAGCGGCGCCCCTTCCGGGCCGAGCTCTGGTCCACTAACCGGACACAGGCGTCCACCAGGAGGACCGGAGCCGCGCAAGCGCGTTTCCGCCGTTCGGCAAACGATCCCTGCCGCACGTGGCCGCAGCATCCCGGCACCGGCCTGTAGCGCGGCACGTCCCACCGTGCCCCGGTCATCGACAGGCCGGTCAACGACAAGGCCCGTGTCATCGACAAGCCGGTCAACGACAAGCCGGTCCGCGCGAACAGGCTGAAGCACCCCGCCGTTGCCAGCCACGCCACCCACCGAACACTCAAGCGCTCTCTGCCGGGACCCCATCACAGGGAGCGATGCCATCTCGGTGCCGATGAGGATGGTACGGAGGCGGTTCACCGTCCGGGCGATCGGCGGACCCGATCAGTTCGTCCGCCCGGTATCGCGGCCGATCATCCCCACCGGCAGGCTCGACTTTCAACACCGCAGAGCGGAGCCAGCGGCGCTGTCCTGCCCTGCTATCGACGCCGGCAACGCACGGCATGGCATCTCGCCGTCAATGATCACCGTTCTCACGGCGTGCGAGCCGTCCACAGCGGTTCTGACGACGCTGACCGCCAGGGATGCACGCCCCGCATTGTCCCGGTCCGACCCCCGTGCGGCCTGT
>JBEKLE010000505.1:0-4709 GCA_050010355.1 Rhodopila sp.
CTGATTGCAGGCCAGGCGAACCGGCGCAAGCTGCCGCGATAATGACAGACGACGGCACCGAACGCGAAGGGCATCAGTCCCGTCGCGAAGCCGCAATAGCGGTCGATGAAGGTCGGCATGCCAAAACCGAACTGAACGTTCGCGAAGAACGATACCGCGAAACCGGCCAACGCGGCGGTCTTGCTTTGCGCCAGCAGCGGCATCAGCGCATAGGCCCAGACCTCGACGAAAAGCGCCGCCGCGACTGGCACGGGCAGCCCCTGCTGCGACACGAATGGAATCATGGCGATGTTGCCGAACCATTCCCAGCCGGTTTGCGGCAGCATGAACTGTGGATTGAGTCCGGTCGGATCAATGCCGATACGGTGAGCGCAGAGGATGGTCACGATGCCGAAGGCGCCGGCCGCGATGTACGACGGGTAGATCCGCAGCAGGCGGTTGAACGCGAACTGCCACAGTCCGTCGGCCTCGAACCCGTATCGCGTTGTCAGGACCAGGGTCACGACATAGCCGCTGAGAACGAAGAATCCCCAGACGGCGTAGGCCGCGGGGCCGTCGATCATACCGGCCCAAAGATGCGAAATTGCAACCAGAAAGGCGAGAAACAACCGCCATGTGCCGAGGCCCGGTTTCATGATGATGCTCGACTGAAAAGGGGCGTTCGGATCGAAATTAGAATGAAACTGGTTCCATGTCACGCATTATCTAAAATGACCTCTGAGGAAGCGCGGCGCGTGCTGACCTTCAGCCCCATCCGCCCAGGAAACGTTTGATCATGCCGAAGCGCACCGACATAAAATCCATCCTGATCATCGGCGCCGGACCGATCATCATCGGTCAAGCCTGCGAGTTCGATTACTCCGGCGCACAGGCGTGCAAGGCGCTCCGAGCAGAGGGTTTTCGCGTCATACTGGTCAATTCCAACCCCGCCACGATCATGACTGACCCCGGTCTGGCCGACGCCACGTATATCGAGCCGATCACTCCGGAGGTGGTCGAGAAGATCATCGCGCGGGAGAAGCCGGACGCGCTGCTGCCAACGATGGGCGGTCAGACGGCGCTGAACACGGCGATGAAACTTTACAGCAACGGGGCGCTGGCGCGGCACGGCGTGGAGCTGATCGGTGCCAGGGCTGAGGTTATCGACCGGGCCGAGGACCGGCTGAAGTTCCGCGATGCGATGGCGGAGATCGGGATTGAATCCCCTCGGTCCGCGATCGCGCACAGCATGCAGGAGGCCCGAGCGGCGCTGGTGATGACGGGGTTGCCGGCGGTGATCCGTCCCAGCTTCACACTCGGCGGCACCGGCGGCGGCATCGCCTATAACAAGGAAGAGTTCGAACAGATCGTTTCAGGTGGCCTGGAGGCCTCGCCCACGACGGAGGTGCTGATCGAGGAATCCGTGCTTGGCTGGAAAGAGTACGAGATGGAGGTTGTGCGCGACAGGGCGGACAACTGCATTATCGTCTGCTCGATCGAGAACGTGGATCCGATGGGCATCCACACTGGTGATTCCGTGACGGTGGCGCCGGCACTGACGCTGACGGACAAGGAATACCAGCGGATGCGGGACGCCTCGATCGCGTGTTTACGCAAGATCGGCGTGGATACCGGCGGGTCGAACGTGCAGTTCGGGTTGAACCCTGCCGATGGACGTATGGTCGTGATCGAGATGAACCCCCGGGTGTCGCGGTCGTCGGCGCTGGCGTCGAAGGCGACCGGCTTCCCGATCGCGAAGGTCGCCGCCAAGCTGGCGGTCGGTTACACACTGGATGAGCTGACCAACGACATCACCATGGTTACGCCGGCCAGTTTCGAGCCGGCCATCGACTATGTTGTGGTGAAAATCCCCCGCTTTACCTTCGAGAAGTTCCCCGGCACGCCGGCGCTGCTGACGACGAGCATGAAGTCCGTTGGTGAGGCGATGGCGATCGGCCGATCCTTCGCCGAAGCCCTGCAAAAAGGGTTTCGCAGTATGGAAACCGGGCTGTCCGGGCTAGACCCCGTGGAGCCGCCCGGCGACGGTGGCCCCGACGCCTTTCGCGCCGCACTGTCCTCGCCTACCCCCGACCGGCTGCTCATGGCGGGGCAGGCCTTGCGCGCCGGCCTGTCGGTCGAGGACATCCACGACGCGACCAAGTTCGATCCCTGGTTCCTGCGCGAGCTTGAAGGCATCGTCACGGCCGAACGGGCGGTGTCGGCTGGCGGCTTGCCGCGGGAAGCGGGCGCCTTGCGGCGGCTGAAGGCGCTGGGTTTCTCGGACAAGCGTCTGGCCGAACTGACCGGCACGACGCCGGCGAACGTCATGAGCGTTCGCGCCGCCCTGGGGGTGACCCCGGTTTACAAGCGCATCGATACCTGCGCGGCGGAGTTCGCATCGCAGACCCCGTACATGTACTCCACCTTCGAGGGCGGATACGGCACTCCGGTCTGCGAGGCTGCCCCCACGGACCGCACCAAGATCATCATCCTGGGCGGCGGGCCGAACCGCATCGGACAGGGAATCGAGTTCGACTACTGCTGCGTTCACGCCGCGTATGCGCTTAAGGAGGCCGGGTTCGAGACCATCATGGTCAACTGCAACCCGGAAACGGTCAGCACCGACTACGACACCTCGGACCGGCTGTATTTCGAGCCACTGACGGAGGAGGATGTCATCGCCCTCGTCCGCCGCGAGCAGGCGAACGGCACGGTGCTCGGCTGCATTGTCCAGTATGGCGGGCAGACACCGCTGAAGCTGTCACAGGCCCTGTCGCGAGAGGGTATTCCGATCCTCGGCACCTCGGCCGATGCGATCGACCTGGCGGAGGATCGGGAGCGGTTCCAGCTTCTGCTGCGGCGCCTCGGACTGCTCCAGCCGGACAACGGCATCGCGCGATCGGCGGCCGAGGCGGATGCCATCGCCGAACGCATCGGCTATCCGGTCGTGATCCGTCCCAGCTACGTGCTGGGCGGCCGGGCGATGGAAATCGTCTATGATCGCTCCGGACTGCACCGTTACATGCGCGAGGCGGTCCGCGTGTCCGGCGAGGGCATGGTCGAGGGTGGACCGGTGCTGATCGACCGGTACCTGAACGACGCGATCGAGGTCGATGTCGACTGCATCTGTGATGGCGAGAGCGTCTACGTTGCCGGTGTGATGGAACACATCGAGGAAGCCGGTATCCATTCCGGAGACTCGGCCTGCTCGTTGCCACCGTATTCGCTTTCGCCGGCCATGATCACCGAACTTAAATCGGAAACCGAGGCGCTGGCGCGGGCGCTGCACGTGGTTGGTCTCATGAACGTCCAGTACGCGATCAAGGACGACACGATCTATGTGCTGGAGGTCAACCCCCGTGCCTCTCGCACCGTGCCGTTCGTCGCCAAGGCGACCGGCGTGCCTGTCGCCAAGATCGGTGCCCGCGTCATGGCCGGCGCGAAGCTGGCCACCGATTTTTCGCTGGATGATGATTCCATTGCCCCGCACGTTGCCGTGAAGGAGGCGGTGTTCCCGTTTGCCAGATTCCCCAACGTGGACACGATCCTGGGCCCTGAAATGAAGTCCACCGGCGAGGTGATGGGCCTGGACTCCAGCTTCGAGCGGGCGTTTGCGAAGGCGCAACTCGGGGCGGGCGTTATCCTGCCGATGGAGGGGCGGGTATTCCTGTCGATCAAGGACGCCGACAAGAAAGGGTTGCCGACGCTCGCCCGCCGGTTGCACGAGATGGGCTTTTCCATCATGGCGACCCGTGGCACGGCCGCTCGGATTCGTGAGGCGGGCTTTCCGGTGGTTGTGGTGAACAAGGTTCTGGAAGGACGGCCGCATTGCGTCGATGCGATCCGTTCCGGGGAAATCCAGCTCGTCATCAACACTGCTTCCACCCCGCAATCGGTCGCGGACAGCTTTGCGATCCGGCGCAGTGCGCTGACCCGGGGCGTGCCGCACTATACAACCCTGGCGGGAGCGCGGGCTGCGGTACACGCAATTGCAGCATTAAAGGCCGGAACGCTTGAAGTCGCGCCGCTACAGTCCTACTTTCGCGGTTCGTTTTGACCGAAAGCGCCGCGGTAGGGACAACCCCGCCGCGGCGGTGCCGTATGACAGATGCGCCTTGACCGGGATTGAAGGACGACGCCGTGCAGAAGTTTCCGATGACTGCCCAAGGGCTGCGGCGGTTGGAAGAGGAATTGCGGACGCTCAAGTCGACGGAGCGGCCATCTATCATTCGCGCCATCGCGGAGGCGCGCTCGCATGGCGATCTGTCGGAAAACGCTGAATATCACGCCGCGCGCGAACGCCAGTCCTTCATCGAGGGCCGTATCCAGGAACTGGAGGAGATCTTCGGCGGTGTCGAGGTCATCGATCCATCGACCCTGTCGGGTTCGCAGGTCAAGTTTGGTGCGCATGTAAAGCTGGTGGATGAGGAGACCGAAAAGGAATCGACCTATCAGATCGTTGGCGTCTACGAGGCGGATATCAAGGCGGCTCGGTTGTCAGTGTCTTCGCCGCTCGCCAAGTCGCTGATCGGCAAGAAGGTCGGTGACACCGTCTCGGTGCCGGCGCCTGGCGGTGACCGGTCTTACGAAATTCTGGAAGTCAGGTTCATCTGAGCGTAAACCATCGAAACGATGATCACGCTCGCGGACGTTGAGCAGGCGGCCGAGCGGATTGCCGGACGCGTACTCCGCACACCCATGGTGCCCAGTCACGCGATTTCGCGCCTGAC
>JBEKLE010000506.1:0-4704 GCA_050010355.1 Rhodopila sp.
TTGGCGGCATGTTCGTCGTCAACGAAGCGGAGGCTGCCGCGATCCGCGCGGCCTATGATCGAGGGGGCGAGCTGTTGGCCGCCGCCGAACTGGTCCGCATATTCCCTGGCCTGACAAACGCGATGCGGGCGCGCGAGTGCGCGCGCACCATCGCGGGGTGGGTGCCGCTTCCGGAGCGTCTGCCGGTTACCAAACGGAGCGGCCGGAGAGCGTCTTAGCGTCAGCGCGGGCCACAAACGATACCGGGGCCAGTGGCCCCGGAAACATACGAACTCATGTCCAACAATGGCATTATATGCGGTCGTTCGGCACGGTAGGTCTAGGCATGCGCCGGGAGGCACTCCCTTCACACGGGAGGGGTCACAGGTTCAATCCCTGTCGCGCCCACCAGCCATAAAAACCAGAGAGGCGGACCGGCGTTATAGAGCGATGCGCTTTTCCGCGAGCAATGTCGCTAACGCCGTAGCGTGGGGCTGTATTATCGGCCTGATCGGGGTCGGCTTTGTCATCGTTACGGTTCTGGGGCCATTTGGGTTAATCCTTCTTGGCCTGTTCATCCTTTTTGTCTGCACCTCGATGACCTTGCGCGAAGACGCGCCGACGTCGGGAACCAAGATGTTCAAGGCGCGGATCGCAAGCCCCATTTCGCCGGAACAGCGTGCCGCCATACACGAGGAAAAGCATAACCTGCTTCTTTCGCTCCGGTTTTACCGCTGGTGTGGCATTGGGCTGACGGTCGCCGGTGCCGCAGGATTTTCCTGGCAGCAACTATTTGCATCCGGCTGAGGTCGTTGCGGGGTCAAGCCCCCCGCTCACGACCGGCAACCCAAGCATCAGCCGCCTGTAGGGAACCATGGCGCCGTTAGAACCACAGTGTGCGTCACGACCGTCAGCACATGCCGCAGCAACGCCTGCAACGACGGCGGTTCATCGCGGTCGGCGCACGATGGTTTGGCAAACGCGGGTTACGACCGAGACTGAACGCCTGGTCGTGTTTGTAACGAAAACGCAGCTGGTTATCGCGGCGGGCGGGGCATTATTCCACCCGCGGCTGATATGTCCTTCGTGGTGCCGGCAAGGCTTTCGCGCCATTGCCACACAAGGAATTAGAAGCAGCAAAGGAATATCGAGCGCGTCTATCGCCGATCGGCGAAGCTACGGCGGCGGCTGGTGGCGTCTGTTACACAATGCCGGGCTTCGTGAGAGTATTATCCATGAACGGAGGGCGATCATGAAAGTAAGCACGATGATCCGGCCGGACCCAGGCATCGAACCGCACGAGCTGTTGCTGAGCCGCCATCGGGCCGATACAGCAGTCGGGGCGGGATGCGGATCTATCGCGAAGCCGGCGGCACCAACGCCGTGCTCGCCAACGTTGCCGTCGATCTTGCGAACCGGCCGGGATCCGCGAGCCTTGCGGACGTCGCCACCTCATTGGTGTGCCCGCCCGATGGCGGTTCAAGCGGATGGAGCAACTGGGTTTCGATGAAGTGCTGCTGGTGTCCCACGCGGGCCTGGTGGACGAGATCGAGCGAGTGCGCGACTTGCTTTGATGGCGCTCTGGCGGGATCCCCTACGGCGAATGCGCCGGCCGGCTGCGACGGCCGGACCACATGCGCCGCAATGCGGATATCGCGAGCCACATCAGGATGCGGAACAAAATGATGGCGAGCGTGATCTGAACCCACAGGCCGAAGTTCCCGAGTGTGGCCTCGAGGCGGTCTCCCCACGGGTAGGGCAGAAGGTCACATCCGGCTTCGATGACCGTCGTGGTGGTCCGCTTCCACCAGGTGAGCAATTGAGGGACATACAGCCAGCCATACACATAGGCGGCCAGAATGACGCATGCCGTCCAAGCCCTGAAAAAATGGCTGCGCAGCTGTTCCTTCATCCTGTTCCAAGACGGTTCCAAGGTCGGTTCCCTGCTCGGCCCCACGGCCTGAACTCGTTTTGGCCTTGATTGTTCCCTCCGTGGTGCGCGAAGTCCGGTCGAAGCACCGCCCCCGAAGGTCGCCAATCATGACTGATGGTCATCATACCGCACTCTCGCCCGACCAGGCCATCGACCTGCTCGGGGCCAGGCATGCCGAAGCGGTGCAGGCTCAGCGTGATGCGCTGGCGCGCTTTGTCGCGGGCGGTGCGCCGCCGGACGCCAAGGAGCGTCGACGCTTCCGCTATCCTGAACTACGCGTGGTATGGAACCCGAACGGCCCGATCCCGATGCCGCGCCGGGCCTGGGGCAAGATGCAGGCGCCCGGTGTCTATGCGACCACGGTCACCCAACCCGGCTTCTTTCGGCCTTATCTCCTCGAACAGCTAAAGCCGCTGGCCGCGGAGTACCGCGCCCGCATTGAGGTCCACGTCAGCGACAGGGAGATGCCCTATCCTTACGTCCTCGATCGGGGGGACGAACTGGCACACGTCGATGCCTCGCCGGCCGAACTCGCCCGGTATTTTCCCACGCCGCTGCTGTCGGCGGTCGGTGATGAGGTGGCGGACGGCCTGTGGAAGTTCGAGGACGGGCAGGCCCGGCCCTTGGCGCTGTTCGATGCGCTGCGCGTCGATTACTCGCTGGGGCGCCTGCGGCATTATACCGGCACCGACTGGCGCGCGATCCAGCCCTGGATCCTGCTGACCAACTACCAGCGCTATGTGGACCAGTTCGTAAGCTGGGGTCTGGATCAGCTCGCCGATCCGGCCAGCCCGTACGACCGCCTGATCGCGCCCGGCGAGGTTACTGTCAGCCGCGGTGACGATCTGGCCGAGGCCGCGGCGCGGATCGCCGCAGCGCCGTGGTACCGCTTTCAGATGCCCGCCTACAACCTCGCCCGCGCGGATGAGCAGGGCGGCGTGACGATCGTCAATATCGGGGTCGGGCCCTCGAACGCCAAGAACATCACCGACCATCTTGCCGTGCTGCGGCCGCACTGCTGGTTGATGGTCGGCCATTGCGGCGGGCTGCGGCAGTCGCAGACCATAGGAGACTATGTGCTGGCGCACGGCTACCTCCGGCGTGACCGGATTCTGGACGACCTGTTGCCCCCGGAGGTGCCGGTGCCCGCGCTGGCGGAGGTCCAGCTTGCGTTGCAGGAAGCGGCGGCGCGCGTGACCGGGGAGCGGGGCGACGGGTTGAAGCAGCGGCTGCGCACCGGCACCGTGGTGTCCTATGACGACCGCAACTGGGAGCTGCGCTGGTCGCAGGAACGGCTGCGCATCAACCTGTCCCGGGCGATTGCGGTCGATATGGAGAGCGGAACGCTGGCGGCGCAGGGCTACCGGCTGCGGGTGCCGTATGGGACCCTGCTCTGCGTATCCGACAAGCCGCTGCATGGCGAGATCAAGCTGCCCGGGACGGCCAGCGCGTTCTACCAGCGTGCTGTCGGCGAGCATTTGCGGATTGGCATTGCGGCGCTCGATCTGCTGCGGGATGACCTTGGGGCGCTGCATTCGCGCAAGCTGCGGAGCTTCGACGAGCCGCCTTTCCGATAGTATCGTTCGCCCCGTCGGCGGTGAGATGTGAGGTGGACAGGGTGATTTGACGCTGCGGGCGGCAGGTCCCAGTGTCGCCGCCGAACGGCGGATGACAATCCGCCGGCGGAGAGGAGGGTTCAAACCGATGATCGGTCGCAGGCGCCTGGGTGGACTGATTATGGCCGGAGGCGCGGCTGCGCTTTCGGCGCCGCTGGTGGCGCGGCACGCACGAGGTGACGCGCCGGCGCATCATCTGAAGATGACGATGGCCGACGTCTCCACGCATCCGATCTACGGGATGCTGACTCAGTTTGCCGCCGACGTCCTGAAGCGGACCGACGGTGCGGTAGACATCAAGGTCTATGGCGCCGGTCAGCTCGGCAGCCAGGGCAACGCGCTGACGGCGATGCAGACCGGCACCATCGACCTTGTTTGCCACACCACCGGCTTCATTGAGACGATCTATCCGACCGTCGCGGCGCTCGATCTGCCTTACATCTTCAAGACCAGCGCGGAGGCTGAGAAGGTGCTGGACGGACCTGTGGGCCGGCAACTTTTTGACCAGTTTCCGGCCAAGGGGATCTACGGCCTGTGCTGGGGCCACTGGGGCTGGCGCCCGGTCACTCACGTGGCGCGCCCGGTGCCGGAGCCGAAGGATATTGCGGGCAGCAAGGTGCGCATCCAGCCTGGCGCGATCTTCGCCGCGACCTACAAGACGCTGGACGCCGAACCGGCGGTGATCGACGTGTCGGAGGTCTATCTGGCGCTGTCGCAGCACGCGGTGGACGCCGTCGAGGTGCCGTTGATCTCGCTGATCGCGAGCAAGCTTTACGAGGTCGCCAAACATGTCAGCCTGACCAACTTTGTCTACAACGCCGGTGCGATCATGGCGAGCAAGCGCAGCCTGGACAAGTTGTCGCCACCGTATCAGGCGGCGATCCGGGAGGCGGCACAGGCGGCCTCGGCGCCGTGGCGGACGATGATGGCGCAGAAGACCGAGGAAGCGACGGCATTCGTCAAGACCCAGGGCTGTTCGGTGACGGAGGTGGACAAGGCTGCCTACGCCGCGGCGCTGCAGCCGGTCTACGAGCAGTTCCGGCCGGTGGTTGGCGCCGAACTGGTCGACAGCATCATGAAACAGGCCGGAGGCGCATGAAGCCGGCCGGGACCGTCACCGCCCCGGTGGCGCCGGTCGCCTCGGGTGCGGCGGCGCGCGCGGTGTCTCACGTGGTG
>JBEKLE010000507.1:0-4664 GCA_050010355.1 Rhodopila sp.
AGTGCACGGAAAAACTTGCGACCGTAATCCGACGTAGCGCAGCTACATGTTCACGGAATGGCTGATGGGGCATCGGGTTCGGAACCGCTCGACATCTTGCTGCGGAAACTACCCCTCTGATCGCTTTGACGAGCGCGATCAATGAAAAGACTACCCCCTCGGCTACTCCTCTGCCACAAGGCGGCCTGCGAGGTCGGGCAGGGTTGCTTTTCCCGTATCGGGCCACCTGCTATTCTTCGGCAGTGCAACTCAACCACTAAACCCTGATGACCGGCGACGGCCGGCTAGGCGACTTAGAGCGGTGCATTGCTGACGTCATGGTCGCCAACGAACTATCGAACAAGAAGCCCGTCCGCCCAGAATCGTAATCGTTCACGCCCTGGAGGAGATGTGTTGACAAATTGATCTGGACTCAAATGCGGCTTGCGTGGCACAACAGTGGGCATGCAAGCAGCCGTCGCGGAAGAAATCATCGCCCGCCAGCCGTCGGAGGCCCAGGCCATCATTCGCCTGTTGCTGGCGGAGATTACCAAACTGGAGGCGCGCATCAAAGAGTTGGAAGGCGGGCGAAAGACGCCCCAGAACTCCTCGCTGCCGCCCAGCAGCGTGCATCCCCATGCCAAACCCGCATCGTCCAAGCGTAAGTCGAAGAGGAAACGCGGCGGACAGCCAGGGCACGAAAAACATGAGCGACCGTTGATCCCCACCGAGGACTGCGACGACGTGAAGCCTCTCAAGCCGACTCAGTGCCGACGCTGCGGCGAGAAACTCTCCGGCAGCGATCCCGAACCCCTGCGGCATCAAGTGTGGGAATTGCCCGAGATCAAGCCGCACGTGACCGAATACCAGCGGCATCGGCTGGGGTGTCCGGCGTGTGGGGAAACGACCTGTGCGGAACTGCCTTGCGGCGTGCCCCAGGGTCAGTCGGGGCCGCGACTGGTGGCCTTCACCGCGATTCTGATGGCCTACTATCGCCAAAGCAAGCGACGCACAGCCGAGTTCCTCAGTACGCTGCTTGGCCAACCCTGCTGTCCGGCGCTGACCGTGAAGATCGAAAACCAGGTGACGGCGGCCGTCCGGCCGTCGTATGAGGCATTGGCGGCTCAACTGCCCGCCGAGGAGCAGTTGAACATCGACGAAACGGGGACCAAGCAGGAAAACGACAAGGCTTGGCTGTGGACGTTCGTCGCTCGAACGTTCACCGTGTTTGCGGTGCGTGCCACGCGCGAGGCCACGGCGCTCCGCACCTTCTTGGGCGAGACGTTCCACGGCATCGTCACTTGCGATCGGGCCAAGATGTACTGGCATCTGGGCAGTTTGCAGTGGTGCTGGGCTCATTTGAAACGCGATTTCCAGGCGATGATCGACAGCGGCGACCCTCGCGCGAAGCACCTCGGCTGTCGTTTGCGGCATGCGGCGTGCGAGTTGTTCGAGCACTGGGCCGACTATCGGCAGGGCAGAATCTCGCGGGCGGCATTGCTGCGTCGGATGGGACCTGTCCGCCGCAATGTGGAGCGTTTGCTGCTGCGCGGCACCCAATGCGGTCACACCGATACGCGCGGCACGTGTCGGGAACTGTACGAACACCGTCTGTGGCTGTGGACGTTCTTGCGCCAGGAAGGGATCGAACCGACGAACAATGCGGGCGAGCGATCGTTGCGTCATGCGGTGATTTGGCGAAAACTTTCCTTTGGGACCCAAAGTGCCAGTGGCAGCCGCTTCGTCGAGACGATGTTGACGGTGGTGGAAACCTGCCGCCAACAGCATCGCAACGCCTTCGCCTTTTTGACTCACACAGTCGCAGCTCATCTCGCCCACCAACCTGCCCCTTCATTACTCCCCGGGGCGTGAACGGTTACTTGAGATACTGGTCTTCAAGAAGTCGGCACCCGGCTTGCTTGAATAGCTTTTTAGCTGAGACGATGGTGTACTTCTTTCGCATTGTGGTAGAAAGAAAGGTGGACACAGATGACATTCGTCTGCGATGTGGGGAGTTGAGCGATCTCTGCGGCGTCAATACCTGCTGGAGGCTGTAAGCGTCCCGCGGAACACGTAGAGACAAATCGCAACCTGAGCGTGGTCTTGGCGAGCGGGGAGATCAGGCCGGATGCCAGCGGTGGGGGAGGAGGGTGAGAAGTTCTTCCTCGCTGGCGCCGGGAAGAATCGCTGGCAAGCGGGTCAATACGTCGCGGTAGTAGACCCAAGGATCATGGCCGTGACGCTTGCATGATGCCAACAGGCTAAAATGGATCGCCGCCGCCCGGCCGCCACGGTCGCTCCCCACAAAAAGCCAATTGCGGCGTCCTATGCAGAGGCCCCGTAGCGAGTTTTCGCCTTCGTTGTTGTCGATGTCCAACCAGCCGTCGTTAGGGTATACGGACAGGGCCGTCCAGTTGCCGAGCGTATAGTTCATCGCTCCACGAACCGCGCTCTTCGGCAAGACCTTGGGCGCCTCGGCTTCCAGCCACGCATGGAAGCTGTCCAAGAGCGGCCGCGACCGTTCCTGCCGCTCGGCGGCGATTTGCGTGGCACGCTCCTCCAGCGTGAGTGGCTGCCACTGGCCTTGACAGCGCTGCCGGAGTTCCTTCTCGATCGCGTAGAGTTTGCCGATCCACGCCAACGCCGTCTCCATGCGGGCCGCATCCAGCCGCCGGCTCTCGTGAAACTTCCGCCGCGCATGCGCCCAACAGGCCACTTCGATGATTCGACCATCGGATTCCAGGTAGATTCCGTCGTAACCGTTGAAGGCGTCGGCTTGCACATACCCGCGATAGTCCTTGAGAAACGCGGCCGGTCCGTCCCGTTTGTGATTCGTCGTGTAGTCGAACACGGTCAGCGGGTGCAGCGGGTCGCCCACGTAGGGCCAGAAATGGCCCGTGTACTTCAACTTCCGCCAGGCATCGCGGACCTTAACCGAGGTGTCATCCGTGTGGATTACGTGAGAAGCCAACACCACGCGGATGGCCAAGTCGTACAAAGGTTGTAAGAACTCGGCCGTCTGAAGCCACCAGCCGTCCATCGTCTGCCGGGAGATGCGGACGCCCTGTCGCTTGAAGATCCCTTCCAGCCGGTGCAAGGGCAGATGATCGGCGCCTTTGCACGTGATCACCTGGGCCATCAGCCCTGGACCGGCCAAACCGCCGGGAATAGCCTCGGCCGGCTTGCGGGCCACCGCCACGTTCTGCTCGGCGAGCGTCAGGCCGCTCTCGGGCAGTGGCTCTTTGCGGGCGTATTTCTTGCGTACATGCACCGTCACGAACAGCGTCGAGGGCCGCCAATCGAGTTGCTCGCTGGTCTCCGGTGGCAACTCGACCAGATTCTCCGGGCCGCCCAAGGCCGCCTTCTCGGCTTCGGAAAGATCGTGAACGACTTCCTCACGCTCGGTCTCGTCGGGAATCCGCCCTCGGCCGTGCTTGTCGCGGTTCTTGGAAACCGGTGACGCGGCGGGCAGCGGTGCGGGCGAGCTGGCAGCCGCCTCTTCCGCGCCTGCCTGGTTGTCGAACAACATGCCCTGCTGCGGATCGAACTTCTCGCTGCTGCTCCCGTAAATCCTTTTCAGCAGCAAGTGAATGTGATGTTCTTGCCGTTGGAGTCGCTCGTCGCACAGACGCAACTGCTCCAGCAATTGCACGACCAACTGCTTCAGCACCGCCACATCGTCGGGCAGCAGGGCGGGATCGGGGAGAGGCATGGCGTCCGTGCTCATGCCCTATTGATACCCGAACGCGGCAAAAAGTTCCGCCGCCAGAAAAAGTTTTTCCGGCGTCAAGCCGTGCGCTGATAGCGATTCTGTCGTTTCACGCTGGTTGGGTCAATGCCCCACAACACCAGCGACAACTCTTGCGACGAGACTTCAATGCTCCGCGCCGCGGGATCATTGGTCATCGGAAAGCGAAAGGTTCCTTGCTCCAGCCGCCGATAATACAGCGTTAACCCGTCGCGGTCCCACCATAAAAGCTTCACGCGATCGCCACGGCGGCTGCGGAACACGAACAAGTGGCCGGACAAGGGGTCGTATCCCAGCCAGTCCCGCACCAGGGCGGCCAGAGTGTCGAAACTCTTTCGCATGTCGGTCGGCGCCAAGCACACGTAAATCCGCACCAACTCCGACAGGTTCAGCACGGCCGCACCTCCAGCACGGCCAGCACAGCGGCGAGCGTTTGCCGGTCGAAGCCCGCCTGCACCCGCACCGTGCAGCCTTGCCCCAGGATAATCTCCACGCCGCGGTCCGCCTCAGCCGCGCCGGGGCACCTGCTTGCCGGTCCCACCACATGTACGGGCAGAAACGAAGGCGCAGCACCATGCCGTGGCGATACTCGTGTGGACGAACGCGACATTGGCGCCGCCGGGCGTGACTGGAACTGCGAACCGTCCACGGCGTCGGGTGACCGCTTGCCAGTACGCCGACTACCTCGCGCCAGTTTACGCCGCCAGAAATAGAATGCCGACTCCCGCAACTCCTCGGCACGGCAAAACGCCCGCACCGATTGGCCGCCTTCCCTACACCGCCGCACCACCTCTTCCCAATAGCTCCGTCGCTGCGGATCGCCACGTCGAATGCGTTTCTTCATGTTCGCGCTCCTGAGGTTCACCGAGCCGAGACCATCCCGGCCCATCTCCCCAGCCTACCCGACCGCACAAGACGTGTTCCGCGAGACGCTTAC
>JBEKLE010000508.1:0-4662 GCA_050010355.1 Rhodopila sp.
TGCCGAAGCAGCTCGCGCCGCGCTGCGAAAGTACTGGCCATCCAGTTGATCATGACATACCGACGAACCCCAATAAACGGCTCGTGACCGTGAAACGAACATTCGGATCGGCGGAATATCACCAGCGTGCCGGAATTCGGCGGCACTTCGGCGATCACGTCGTTCAGGTCATCTGGCCGGCGCAACAGGCGAAGGCGTCCGCCGGCGGCCTCCCATACGTCGTTGAAATACAGCAGCGCGGTGACGAGCTTGGTCGTGCTGTCGGTGTGGATGCGCCCATCCCGTTCCTGGCAGCGGCCACGCACGGTGATCATGGTCGATCGTCCAACCAGGTCGATGTCGAACTTCTCGGAAATCGCGCGCGCGACCGGCTCACTTTGCAATTCCTGGATCAGGTCCCGGAACCGCGGGCCGAAGTCAGTTGCCTCCACCGGAAGCAATCCAGGATACGCGATGGCCGGAAAATCACGCCGGATTGCTGCGGCATTGGCGGGTTCCACGAAAGCCGGAATGACGCTGAACGTGAACGGACCGCGAGTCAAAGGCGCTTGGCGAAGCGCGTCGAGGTCAAGCAAAGCCACGGGATTTACGCCCCTGTCGAACCTGTCGGTTCTCATAGCGTGACACCGCCTCACCGGATTTGATCAGGATCAAAGCACGAAGCCGGCAGGACGGTCGAAAATGCCTCGATAAGGGAACAGTATGATGACAGACAATGCCGTATCCAAATATTTAAGTGAGCGTATCCCGCGCTACACCAGCTATCCCACGGCGCCGCACTTTTCCGCGGCGGTCGGGCCGTTGTGTTACCGCGACTGGCTCAAGGAACTGCACCCTGCGGCCCGGCTGTCGCTGTATTTGCATGTGCCGTTCTGCAAGTCTTTATGCTGGTATTGCGGCTGCCACACCAGCATCACCCGCCACCGCGAGCCCGTCGAACGCTACATGAGGACATTGGAGCGGGAAATCGGCCTCGTGGCAGACCTCACAGCGAGCCATCGGGTTGCACACATTCATTGGGGTGGCGGAACGCCAACGATCGTCGGACCCGAAATCTTCACCTCCGTCATGGACATGCTGCGGAAACGGTTCGATGTAGCCTCGGACGCGGAAATCGCGATTGAAGTCGATCCGCGCCGTCTGGACCAGGCGATGGCATCGGCGCTTGGTGAGGCAGGAGTAACACGCGCCAGTCTTGGCGTTCAGAGCTTCGATCCTGCCGTGCAGAAAGCGGTTGCCCGGTTCCAAAGCCTCGGCACAACACAGACATGCGTCGATCTCCTGCGCGGCGCCGGCATCGAGGCGATCAATGTCGACTTGCTCTATGGCCTGCCGCGCGAAACAGTCGCGACATGCCAGGCAAGTGTCGAAGCGGCACTGACCATGAACCCATCCCGGTTCTCGGTGTTCGGCTACGCCCATGTGCCGGCCATGATGAAGCATCAGCGGGTGATTGATGGAGCCACATTGCCTGACGCCGGCGAACGCTTGCGTCAGGAGCAAGCCATCGGCGATGCCCTGGTGCAGGCGGGCTATATGCGGATCGGACTGGATCATTACGCCAGGCCGGACGACGCGCTGTCCACGGCGCAGAAGCAGGGAAGGCTGCGGCGCAATTTCCAGGGCTACACGGACGATCCCGCCGATGCGCTGATCGGCTTCGGCGCCTCGTCAATCGGTCAGGTGCCGCAGGGCTATGTCCAGAACGTCAGCGACATCAAAGGATGGAGCGAACGGATCGAGAAGGGTGAACTCGCGACCGTCCGAGGTTTCCCGTTCACACCCGAGGACAGCCTGCGTGCCGCAATCATCGAACGGCTGATGTGCGACCTTCGCGTCGATATATCAAAAATACTCCTGGATCGCGGTTACCCGCGGGAATGGCTGGATGCGGAACTCGACGCGCTGAACCCACTGGTCGCTGACGGGTTGGCGTGGATAAACGACCGCCTCATCACTGTTCCGGAAAGCGCCCGCAACTTGGTAAGGCGGGTTGCGAGCGCGTTCGACGCCTACTTCGCGCCGGCTACCGGACGGCATGCGGTCGCCGTGTGATCCAGAATTTCCTTGTACCCGGTTTCTTCGTCGACCCTCGTGTCCTCCGGACAGGTGAAGTCACCACGCGAGACAATGCCGGCGATTTTGAAGCCCTCCATGATCGGCAGATGGCGATATCCCCCGTCCTGCATCATCCGTAGAGCATCGATCGCTGGCGCTTGTGGCTTCAACGTTTCGGGCTCCACGGTCATCACCGCCCCGAGCGGGGTCGTCGCTGGATCAAGCGCTTCGGCAACCACCCGTCCGACAGCATCGCGTCCGGTGAACAGGCCCGCCAGCCGCCCGTCGGGTTCGGTTACCAGGACCGCCCCAATACGTCTGTCGCGCATCACTTTGCACGCCATCTGAACAGTGGCGGTGACAGGAAGCGTCGCCGGATCTTGCCGCCGGATGATCTCGCCTACAGTCCTGTTGGGCATTTTGATTCCTCCTGCTTCTGTGATGGTATAAAATTAGACCAGCATGGCGGGCGATCGAACGATCGCAGCCACCAGGTCGGCTCGGCTTACGACGCCGACAACTTTCCCGTCCCGCAGCACCGGCAGACGTTTGATGGCGTGATTGAGCATCAGCTCCGCAAGTTGTGGCACGGTCGTATGTTCTTCCGCGGTATGAACATGGTGGACCATGACATCAGCGGCCGTCCGCGTGTCGCGTCTCAGATAATCAAGGAAGTCCTGCGGCAGTTCTTCGCCCTCCGCGATCACCCCCAGCCACCAGTCCCGCCGCGCCCGCGAGGATTCGCGGAACGGCCTTAGAATGTCACTTTCGCTGACGATGCCAACGAGCGTGTTGTCCGGACGACACACCGGAACTGCACTGAAATGCTTGCTGGCGAGCAGCGACGCGACCTCGGCCATATTGGTGTCAGGCCTCACGACGATGGCCGGTGCCGTCATGATGTCAGCCGCGGTTAAAGACATGGGTGCAATCCTCCACTCACCAGCGCACCATAGCCAGTAAACGGGAAGATGTGTTTGATCACGGTCAAACCTTGCTTTGATGTCACCAACCCGTCCGCCGTTGCTACGGGCCGGTCCGTGGACGACCTCCTCTCTCAGCGTTAGCATTTAACGGTCCACCCAAGACGCGGGGACGCCGACCACACTGTCACCTTGTCGTACCAACAGGGGCCCTGATCCAGCCGACGAACGCACCCTCCGGCGCCCCCGAAAAATGCAGGACACGCGCCCGGCTGTTCAGTGTGAGCCGCGAGCGCAAGAATATGCAGATCTGCCAACAGATCAAGCATTTCCTTCACACTTTGGTCGCCGCACAAGCCGAAGCCCTGCCGCCCTGTTTGCGTATAGACGAGCGCATGTCGCGGACATTGGTTGCGATAACATGGCCGCGGACGCCACTCTGTCCGGCAACAGTTCCCAGCCAGCAACGCGCCATCGAGCAGCGCGACCCGTTCGGTCATGACATACAATTTTTCTTGTGAGTGGAGCAAGATCGACTTGTTGTGGCCGGAGAAGGACTGACCTCGCTCCAGTCTGTCATTGCTTCAGGGTGTCACCGTCCGGCGTCGTCAACAATTGTTCACGCCTCAGACCCCTGGCAGTGTCACCGCCCCGACGTCATTGCGATAGATGGCGATGAGAAAGCCGCATGAAAAAGTCTGCCTCCGCACGGCGCATCCAAACCGGGTAGCGGCACCCAGGCCGCTACCCCCCTCCCAACCCATCACATCTGGGCGTAAGCGCCGTTCCGCCAGACATAGAACACGTAACCGCCACCGGTCGTGTCGCCCTTCTTGTCGAAGCTGATCGGACCGAGAACGGTCGGCCAGTTGCCGGAGGCCTTCAGAGCCGCCGCGACCTTCCTGGCGTCCGTGGTGCCCGCCTTCTTCGCCGCATCCGCCCAAACCTGGACGGCCGCATACGTGTAAAGCACGTAGCCCTCCGGATCGATGTTCTTCGCCTTGAATTCCTTCACGACGTCAGCAGCCGTTTTCATCAGCCGCGGGTCGGGCGGGAAGGTCATCATGGTGCCGTTGCCGGCATCGCCGGCGATCTGCCAGAACTCGTTGGTCACCAGCGCGTCACCGCCGACCAGAGTGGCTTTCATCCCCTGTTCCTTCGCCTGACGGATGATCAGGCCCGACTCGGTATGGTATCCGCCAACATAGATGACCGTGACGCCGGACTGCTTCAGGCGGGACACGAGCGACGAATAATCTTTCTCGCCCGGCGTGTAGGCGGCCGCCAGAACTTCCTTGCCACCGGCCGCATGCAAGGCCTTCATCGTCTCATCCGCCAGCCCCTTGCCGTACGCGGAGTTGTCGTTCAGAATCGCTATCTTTTCGTCCTTGAAGTGCTTCGCTAGGTAAGCGCCCGCGACCGCGCCCTGCTCATCGTCCCGCCCGCAGACGCGGAAGGTGTTCCAGCTTCCCTCATCAGTGTATTTCGGGTTGGTGGATGCCGGCGAAATCTCAATAATTCCTTCCTCGGTGTAGACCTTGCTCGCCGGAATGGAACTGCCGGAACAGAAATGGCCCACTACCAGCTGGACCTTCTTTGCCGCAAGCTGGTTGGCTACGGAGACCGCCTGTTTGGGGTCGCAGGCATCGTCGGCAACTTCGAGGACAAGCTGCTGTCCCAG